>CAWUMZ010000025.1:0-18777 GCA_963923625.1 uncultured bacterium
TCGCCGTCGACACCTCGGGCAACGCGAGCCCGTACTCGAGCGACGTCTGCTACACGGTGCCGTCCGGCGGGCCGGCCGAGCCGACGATCACCGCGGCGGCGACGTCGGCGTCGGCGAAGCCGCTGATCTCCGGCACGTCGGAGCCCGGCACGACGATCACGCTCTACGACTTCGGCACGACGCTCGCCACGGGCATCACGGTCGCGGCCGACGGCACCTGGTCGTGGCGCCCCGCGACGGATCTCGCGCAGGGCTCACACACCTACAGCGCGATCGCGGTCGACGGCGCGAACCTGCCGAGCTCGCAGACGCCCGGCGTCGACCAGACGATCATCAACACCGATCACACGCCGCCGACCTTCTCGGCGATCACCACGACGACGCCGACCGGCACGTACGGCGCGGGTGCCGTTGTCTCGATCGCCGCGCAGTTCTCCGAGCCGATGGACGTCGACGCCACGGGCGGCACGCCGCGCATCGCGCTCAACACGACGCCGGCGCGCTACGCGACCTACGCGAGCGGCCTCGGCACCGACACCCTGGTCTTCCAGTACACGGTGCAGGCCGGCGACACCGCGGCGACGCTCGACTACGCCGCCACCACCGCACTCGAGCTGAACGGCGGCGCGATCACCGATATGGCCGGCAACGCCCCGGCGTCCGCCATCACCTTCCCCGCGCCGGGTGCCGCGGGCTCGCTCGCACCGTCGGCGGTCGTGATCGACACGACCGCGCCGACGGTGACCACGTTCACCTGCCCGACCTCGACGAACGCGAACACGCTCACCTGCCAGCTCGGCTTCTCGGAGATCGTCACCGGTGTCACCGCCAGTGCCTTCACCGTCGGCGGCACATCGACCGGCTGGACCGTGTCCGGCATCGCCGGCGCGGGGGCGGGTCCGTACACGATCACGCTCGCGACCCCCGGACTGGTCGACGGCACGCTCACGCTCCAACTGCAGGCTGCCGTCGCCGCCGACGCCGCAGGCAACACGGTCGCGTCCGCGGCGTCCCCGACCACGGGGTCGATCACCGTCGACGCCACCGCGCCGACGATCACCGCGCAGACCGCGCCGACCTCGCCTGCTCGCGGCCTCACGCAGGCGTGGACCGTCACCTTCAGCGAGGCCGTCGCCGGCTTCACCACCGCCGACGTCTCGCTCGGCGGCACCGCGACCGGCTGGACCGTGGCGAGCGTCGCGAACACCTCCGGCACCACGTGGACGATCACCGCGACGGGCGGCGGCGACGGCACCATCATCCCGACCATCGCAGCCAACGGCGTCGCCGATGCCGTCGGCAACACGGCGCCGGCCGCCGCCACCGCTCTCACGACAGCGACGGTCGACAACACGGCGCCGACGGCCGCGTCGTTCTCGGCCAGCACGCCGACGAAGAACTCGACGATCACGTACGCGCTGACGCTCTCCGAAGCGCCCGCGGGCTTCGCGATGAGCGACCTCGCGATCGGCAACACCTCGACGTCGACCGGCTGGGCGGTCACCGGCATGACCGGCTCGGGCACCGGCCCCTATGCGATCACGCTGACCGGCACCAGCCCGACCGACGGCACCGTCGTGCTCACCATCCCGGGCGGCGCATTCGCGGACGCGGCAGGCAACCAGAACGCGTTGATCACCGCGAACACCGTCACGGTCGACCGCACCCCGCCCACGGCGACGCTCGTGCCCGCCGTCACCACGTCGAACGCGACGACGCTCCAGTACACCGCGACGTTCAGCGAGGCCGTCACCGGCGTCACCGCCGGCCGCTTCTCGATCTCCGGCACCTCGACGGGATGGACGGTCGCTTCGGTGTCCGGCTCGGGTACGACGTACACCGTCACCCTCTCCGGCGCCGCCGCCACCGACGGCACGGCCATCCTGACGATGGCCGCCGGCGCCGGATCCGACGCCGCGGCGAACGCCGGACCGTCCAGCGCCGTCATCGCCTCGACGGTCACCGTCGATCGCACACCGCCCGCCGTCAGCGCGTTCACCGCCACGACCGCTTCGCCGACGCACGCCACCAGCCTCGCGTTCAGCCTCACCTTCGCCGAGCCGGTCACCGGACTGGCCGCCGCCGACTTCACGCTCGGCGGCACGTCGACCGGGTGGACCGTCGGGTCGATCACCGGCTCGGGTGCCGGTCCCTACACGATCCCCGTGACGGCGACGAATCCGACGGACGGCACCGTCGAACTCGCGCTCGCCACCGGCTCGGTGACGGATGCCGCGACGAACGCCGGCCCGACCACGGCGCCGTCCAACCCGAGCATCACCGTCGATCGCACGGCGCCGACGATCTCGTCGTTCGCGCCGACATCGGCGTCGCCGAGCAACGCCTCCACGCAGACCTTCGCGATCACGTTCAGCGAATCCGTCACCGGCATCGCCAGCGGCGACTTCTCGGTCACGGGCGGACTCACCGGCTGGACGATCTCCTCGGTGAGCGGCTCGGGTGCCGGGCCGTACACGGTGACGCTTGCGAACGGCTCGCCCGCGGACGGCACGCTCGGGCTGCGGATCGCTGCCAATGCCGGGCAGGACGCGGGTGGCAACACCGTGCCGGCAGCCGCGACTGACGCCTCGGCGACGATCGCGATCGACGTCACCCCGCCGAGCTCGACGCCGTCCATCACCGCCGCGCCCGCCTCGGCCATCAACGTCAGCAGCACGTCGTTCTCGTTCACGGGTGCAGCCGCAGGGGAGGCCTACCAGTGCCGCCTGGATGCCGGCGCCTGGGCGACCTGCACCAGCCCGAAGGCATACGCCGGCCTGTCCGAGGCCAGTCACACCTTCGACGTGCGCATCGCAGACGCGGCCGGGAACGCGACGGCCGCGGCGTCTCGCACGTTCACCGTGGACACGACCGCGCCGACCAGCACCGTCACCTTCACCTCCACGCCCGCCGACCCCGATTCCAATGCGACGCCGACCTTCGGCTTCTCGGGCGCGGACTCCGGCGAGACCTATCAGTGCCGCCTCGACAGCGGCACCTGGTCCGCCTGTGCGAATCCGTTCACCACCGCCGCGCTCGCAGAGGCCGTGCACACGCTTCAGGTGCGCACCGCCGACGCCGCTGGCAACACCGGCAGCGCAGCCTCCTACACGTGGACGCTCGACCGCACGCCGCCGTCGACGGTGCCGACGATCCTGAGCGGTCCGAACGACCCGAGCGCGTCCGCCAGCGCGACCTTCTCGTTCTCCGGTGCCATCGCCGGCGAGACGTACCAGTGCCGCCTCGACGCCGGCACCTGGTCCGCCTGCACGTCGCCGGACACGACGGCCTCCCTCGCCGATGGCTCGCACACGTTCTCCGTCCGCCTCGTCGACGCGGCCGGCAACGGCGGCACGGCCGCCACCTCCACGTGGACGGTCGACACGACCGCGCCGAGCGGCACGCCGACGATCACCTCGGGCCCGAGCGGGCCGAGCGCGAGCACGACTGCGACCTTCGCCTTCAGCGGCGCGACGGGCACCGACGGGTATCAGTGCCGCATCGACAGCGGCACCTGGAGCGCCTGCACGTCGCCGAAGGCGTACACCGGCCTGAGCGAGGCGAGTCATGTCTTCGAGGTTCGTCTCGCCGACCTCGCCGGCAACGGCGGTACCGCCGCCTCGCAGTCGTTCACCGTCGACGTGACCGCGCCGGGCGGCACGCCGACGCTCACGTCGACTCCGCCGAACCCCGACAACTCGGCCACGCCGCAGTTCGCGTTCTCCGGCGCCGGCGCCGGAGAGACGTACGAATGCCGCGTCGACGCCGGCACGTGGTCGGCCTGCACCTCGCCGACGACGACCTCGACCCTGACCGAGGCCACGCACACCTTCGAGGCTCGTCTCGTCGACGCGGCCGGCAACGGCGGCACCGCCGCGTCGTACACGTGGCGCATCGACCTCACCGCCCCGGCCAGCGCGCCGACGTTCACGACCACGCCGCCGAATCCCGATGACCACGCGACGCCGACATTCGCCTTCGCGGGCGCCGGCGCCGGCGACATCTACCAGTGCCAGATCGACGGCGGCTCGTGGTCGACGTGCACCTCCCCGATCACGACCGCGTCGCTGGCGGAGGGATCCCACACGTTCAAGGTGCGTCTCGCCGACGCGGCCGGGAACGTCGGGCCCAGCGCGACGTACACGTGGACCGTCGACCTGACGCCGCCGGCATCGTCGCCGACCTTCACGGCGAAGCCCCCGGCGAACGACGCGCAGGTGAACCCGACGTTCGGCTTCGCCGGTGCCACATCTCCCGACTCGTTCCAGTGCAAGCTCGACAGCGGTGCCTGGTTCGCCTGCACGACGCCGCTTCAGACCGGCGTGCTCGCCGATGGCTCGCACACGTTCCAGGTGCGCATCGCCGACGCCGCCGGCAACACCGGTGCCTCGACGAGCTGGACGTGGGCGATCGATACGGTCGCGCCATCCGGTACGCCGACGATCACCTCGGCGCCGGCCGACCCGACGAACAGCACCAGCGGCTCGGTCGCGTTCTCCGGCGCCGGCGCCGGCGCGGGCGAGACGTATCAGTGCCAGATAGACGGCGGCGCCTGGAGCGCCTGCACGTCGTCGCTCGCGCTGTCGGGGCTGACCGAGGGAGCGCACACGGTCGGGGTTCGCCTCGCCGATGCGGCAGGCAATACCGGCACCGCAGTCACGCGCACGTGGACGGTCGACACGACCGCTCCGGCAACGGCGCCGACGATCACCGGCGTGCCGAGCGGAACGACCTCGTCGACCTCCCTCTCGGCCACGATCGCCGGCACGGCGGGCAACACGCTCCAGTGCAAGCTCGACGGTGGATCGTGGGCGGCCTGTACCAGTCCCTTCACGGCCTCCGGCCTGGCTGATGGTGCTCACACGGTGTCCGCCCGCCAGGTCGATGCGGCCGGCAACGTCGGACCTATCGCCTCTCAGGTCTGGACCGTCGACACCGCGCCGCCGGCGGCGCCCGCCAACGGCGCCTTCCCGGCGTCGACGTCGGATACGTCCAGCTCGTTCACCTTCACCGGCGAGCCCTCGAGCACCTTCGAGTGCCAGCTGCGCCAGACCGCCGCGACCGTGCAGACGCTCCAGGCGTGGGCGACCTGCTCCAGCCCGTACGCGACGCCGACCCTCGGCTCTGGCTCCTACGCGCTCGACATCCGCCAGCTCGACGCAGCCGGGAACCAGAGCACCACGCAGACGATCGCGTGGACGATCGACGCCAACGCCCCCGGCGCGGTCGTCTTCGGCGCGATTCCCACCAGTCCGACGCACCAGACGGGCGCCGCGCCGACCCTCGCGTTCAGCGCCGACGATCCCGGCACCTCGACCGTCTACGCGCTCTACTGCAGCGTCGACAACGGCGCCTGGGGCGCTGCCGGAACGACGGCCTGCCCGGTCTCCGGCTCCGGCACGACCCGCACGCTGTCGCTCAGCGGCCTGGCCGAGGGTGACCACATCGTCAGCGCCTACCAGCGCAAGACCGTGGGCGGTGGCGCGCCCGTGGCGAGCGTCACCTCCAGCATCGTGTGGACCGTCGACACCACGGCGCCGGCCGCTCCGGGCGTCACCGGTCAGCCGGCCAACCCGACCAACTCGACCACCGGGGCGTTCACCGCTACGTACGAGAGCGGCACGACGCTCCAGTGCCGGCTGGACGGCGGCGCGTGGGGGACGTGCCCGGCGCCGCTCACCTACACCGGACTCGCCGAGGGCTCGCACGCGCTGGACCTGCGCGCTGTCGACAACGCCGGCAACACCAGCGGCACGACGTCGGTCACGTGGGTCGTGGACACGACGGCACCCGGTGGCGTGACGATCACGGGGCAACCCGCGGCAGACACCTCGGCGTCGAGCGCGAGCGTGTCCTTCACCCTCACGGGCGACGCGACGGCGACCCGCTGCCGCATCGACGGCGGCGCCTACGCGACGTGCGCATCGCCGTTCACCGCCAGCGGCCTCGCCGATGGATCGCACACCGTCGACATCGTCCAGGTCGACGCCGCCGGCAACGTCGGAGCCGCAGCCAGCGCGACGTGGAACGTCGACACGGTCGCCCCGGTCGCCGCGCCGCTCATCGCCAGCGGCCCGGCCGTCTACGTCGCGACCAGCACCTCCGCCTTCGCCTTCACCGGCGCCGCCGGGTCCGACGGCTACCAGTGCCGCATCGACGGCGGCGCGTGGAGCACCTGTGCCGCGTCCTTCACGTCGCCGTCGCTCGCCGACGGCACGCACGCGCTCGACGTCCGCATCGTCGACGCCGCGGGCAATGCCGGTCCGTCGGCTTCGCGCTCGTGGACGATCGACACGGCCGTACCGGGCGCAGTCTCGATCACGCAGCAGCCGTCGTCGCTCGATACCGACGCCACGCCGACGTTCGCCTTCACCGGCGCCGCCGCGGGGGAGACCTACCAGTGCCGCATCGGCAGCGGTGCGTGGGCGAGCTGCGCCTCGCCGTGGACCTCGGCCGCGCTCGCCGACGGGCAGTACGTGTTCCAGGTGCGTCTCATCGACACCGCCGGCAACACGGGCGCGGCGCAGAGCGCCAGCTGGACGCTCGACACGACCCCGCCGTCCGGGCTCGCCGCCATCACCTCCGGGCCGACCGGGACCGTGTCGTCCGCCTCTGCCACGCTCGCCTTCTCGGGCGCCGCCTCGGGTGAGACCTACCAATGCAGCGTCGACGCCGGAGCCTGGGCCACGTGCACGTCGCCGCGCTCGCTCACCGGGCTGGCCGACGGGACGCACAGCCTGGCCGTGCGCCTCGCCGACGCGGCCGGCAACGCCGGGACGGCGACGACCCGCTCGTGGATCGTCGACACCACGCCGCCGGCGACGCAGCCCGTCATGACCGCTGCGCCGGCGAATCCGAGCGCCATCGTGGCCCCGCAATTCTCGTTCGTCGGCGCGACCGGCACCGAGACCTACCAGTGTCGCATCGACGGCGGCGCCTGGGTCGCGTGCGCCTCGCCGTACACCTCGGCATCGCTCGCCGACGGCGCGCATACCTTCGACGTGCGCATCGTCGACGCGGCCGGCAATGCGGGCACCGCGACGTCGACGTCCTGGACCGTGGATACCGTCGCCCCGGCGAGTGCTCCGACCATCACCTCGGCACCGGCGAATCCAGACAACGACACGACGCCGACCTTCGCCTTCACCGGCGCGGGCGGCGGCGACGCCTACCAGTGCCGCATGGACGCCGGCGCCTGGAGCACCTGCGCCACGCCGGTCACGTGGGTCGCGCTGGCCGATGGCAGCCACACGTTCTGGGTGCGCCTCGCCGACGCGGCGGGCAACACCGGGCCGGCGGCGACGACCACGTGGACGATCGACACGACGCCGCCTGCCTACGCACCGACGATCATCAGCGCTCCCGCCGCGATCACCGCCCAGACCGCGGCGACGGTCTCGTTCGGCGGCAACTTCGGCGGCGAGTCGTACGCGTGCAGCATCGACGGCGGCGCCTTCGCCGCCTGCACGTCGCCGTTCTCGCGCTCGGGCCTGGCCGAGGGGCCGCACACGTTCTCGGTCTCGCTCGTCGATCTCGCCGGCAACCGCGGCACGGCTGCGATCGCGACCTGGACCGTCGACACGACGCCGCCGGGCGCCGTGCCGACGATCGCGCCGGCGCAGGGCGGCACGTCGAACGACACGACGCCGTCGTTCAACCTCAGCGGGGCGGGCAGCGGCGAGACGTTCCAGTGCCGCGTCGACGGCGGCGCATGGGCGGTGTGCGCGAATCCGTTCACCGTCAGCCCGTCGCTCGCCGACGGCTCGCACACGATCGAGGCGCGTCTCGTCGACGCCGCGGGCAACACCGGCGCCGCGAGCTCGTCGACCGTCGTCATCGACACGGCGCCGCCGACCGCGCCGACCCCGGGCACGGCGCCGGCCAGCCCGACGAACCAGACCGACGCGAGTTTCGGGGCCACCGGCGAGCCGGGCGCGACCTTCGAGTGCCAGCTGGATTCGGGTGCGTGGACCGCGTGCACCATGCCGATCGCGGTGTCCGGTCTCGCCGACGGCTCGCACTCGATCGGAATCCGCCAGATCGACGCCGCGGGCAACACCGGGCCGGCGCTCGTGCAGACGTGGACGGTCGACACCACGCCGCCGTCGCCGGCACCGATCATCACGAACATCCCGGTCAGCCCGACCCAGCAGACGAGCGCATCGCTGTCCTTCACCGGCAGCGAGGTCGGATCGACCTTCGAATGCTCCGCCGACGGCGCGGCGTTCGCGCCGTGCACGAGCCCGCTGGCACTCTCCGGCCTCGCCGATGGCGGCCACACGGTGAAGGTGCGCGAGGTCGACGCCGCTGGCAACACCGGCGCGGCGCGCACGGCCTCGTGGATCGTGGACACGCTCGGACCGACATCGCCGCCGGCGCTCGCAGGCGTGCCGACGGGCGTCGTCAATCAGACCACGTTGCACGCGACGTTCACCGGCGATGCCGGCAGCACCTTCCAGTGCCGCCTCGATCTCGGCGGCTGGGCCACCTGCGCGAGCCCGTTCGATGCGAGCGGCCTCGTCGACGGGACGCATACGTTCGCCGTTCGGCAGCTCGATGCCGCAGCGAACCCGAGCCCGTCGATCGAGCGCCTCTGGACGGTCGACACGACTGCTCCGACGGCACCGCCGTTCAACGGCACGCCGCCGGCCAACACCTCGAACGCCCAGCCGGTCTTCACGTTCACGGGCGATGGCGACACCACCTTCGAATGCTCACTCGACGGGCAGAACTGGACCACGTGCACGAGCCCCGTGCAGGTCTCGCCCGCGCTCGCCGACGGCACCTACACGTTCCAGACGCGCCAGCGCGATGCGGCGGGCAACATCGGCCCCGCCAGCTCGTTCACCTTCACCGTCGACACCGCCGCGCCGGCCGAGGTCCAGGTCGACAACATCCCGGCGAGCCCGACGAACGCGCAGTCGGCGGACCTGCTCCTGACGGGCGAGGCGGGGGCGACGATCGAGTGCTCGATCGACGGGGCCGCATGGGCGACGTGCACGAGTCCGCTGGCCCTCGACGGCCTCACCGAGGGGGCGCACGAGGTCGGCGTGCGCCAGCAGAGCGCCGCATCGCCACCGGTCCAGAGCGCCGAGACCGTCGTGCGCTGGTACGTCGACCTGACGCCGCCGCACGCGCCGGCGATCGCGGGACGTCCGAACGGGTTCACGAACCAGACGAGCGCGACCTTCTCGCTCCAGACCGAACCGGGCACGACGCTCGAATGCCGCCTGCAGCCCGGCGGCACGTGGGGCCCGTGCCCGTCGCCGCTCGAGTACACCGATCTGGCCGATGGCGCGTACACGCTCGAGACCCGTGCCACCGATGCCGCGGGCAATGTCAGCGCCGTGTCGCAGGCCGCATGGACGGTCGACACGGTTCCGCCGACCGGCACGCCTGCGATCACGAATCAGCCCGCGGCGCTGACCGCCTCGTCGGTCGCGAACTTCGCATTCACCTACGGCAGCGACGGGTACAGCGCGCAGTGCAGCGTCGACGGGGCCGCCTTCACCGCGTGCGCTACGCCGGTGACGATCCCGAACGTCGCGCAGGGCACGCACACCTTCCGCGTCAAGCCGGTCGACGCGGCCGGTAACGTCGGCGCGCACATCGCGACCGCGACGTGGGAGGTCTTCATCCCCGTCACGCCGCCGCCCGGCTCGGTCGGCATCCGCATCGCCGACGGTGCCGACTGGGTCAATCAGCTTGCGACGATCGTCGACATCGTCTGGCCGGCGAATACGCGGTGGGTCGAGTTCTCCGACGATGCCGGGTTCGCGACGGTCGACCGCCACGACATCACCACGCAGGTGGCCTGGACCCTGCCGAGCGGATCGGCCGGCCAGCGGACCGTGTACGCGCGCTTCCTCGATGCCCAGGGCGCGCTGCTGCAGGCGGTCTCGGATGACGTCGGCTACGACGCCACGCCGCCGACGGTGGGCGCGATCGACGCAGCCTGGAACGCCGCTGAGACCTCGGTGACGGTCTCGCCCGCCCTCGCCGACGCGGACTCCGGCGTCGTGGCGTGGCAGGCGACGGTTGATCCCGCCAACCCCGGCCCGTCGCTGCCGGCGGCGCAGGCATCCGCCGCCCTCGCCGCGGCGGCCGGGCAGACGATCTACGTGCGCGCGATCGACGCCGCCGGCAACGTCTCGAGCTGGATGTCGCGCAGCACGCCGCCGGTCGCCGTCCGCACGGCGGTTCGGCCCGGTGCCGACACGCTCGTCATCGCCACGCTGGCAACGGCGCGGACGACGGTTACGGTCACCGCGACGGGCGTGGCGGACGTCGCGCTCGGCTGCGCATCGACGAATGGCCTGCCGTGCGGCTTCGAGGTGCGCCTGCAGAGCGGTCGCACCGTGATCGGCACGAGCCGGAGGTCGGTCGGCGCAGGCGCGACGAGCACGATCACCTTCCCGCTGCCGCGAAGCGTGCAGCGCACGCTCGCCCGAACCGGCACGACATCGCTCGACATGATCGTCCATGCCCAGACGTCGGTCGAGGAGGAGACCCGCACGACGCCGCTGGACCTCGTCGCCCCGCGCGCCAAGTCCGTCGCGGAGGTCACGCCGGCACCGGTCCCGTCGGCGCAGACGACGGCGCAGATCGCCATCCGCTGCGGCGGGTCGATCCCGTTCCACTGCGCCGGTCCGGTCGAGCTCGTCGAGGCTCCGAGCGGCCGCAGTGCGCGAGCCGACAGCCCCGTCGTCGGCGTCTCCAGCGTCAAGGGCGCGGCCGGCGACCGGCTGCCCGTGAGCGTCGGCCTGAATGCCGTCGGCAAGCGCATCCTCAAGCAGAAGGGCGTCCTGCGGGTCGTCGCCCGCATGCGGGTCGACGAGACCGGCGCCACGCGCACGAGCGCGCCGTTCCTCTTCCAGACCATCACCTCCGCCGACTGGCTGCGGCAGGTGATCCACGAGATGGAGGTGAGCGCTCCGACGCGCCTCACGCTGAACCTCACGCTCGACGCCTACGCGGCAGGCCGCCTGACCGCGCAGGGCGCTGCCCACATCGTCGAGCAGGAGACGCTGAAGCGCCGCAAGGACACGTATCGGAAGCTCGAGCTGTACGGGCATCCGCCGAAGGGCCTCGAGCGCGCGGGTGTTCTCCTCCTGCGCGCCTACGACCAGTCGATCCACGCGAACGAGGTGATCCTCGCCTGGCTCAAGCACGGCGGCGGCATGGGGTCGTATCCGTGGCGCCCGAACGCACAGGCTTCGGCCACGAAGGCGGCGCTGGTCGCCGAGCTGGTGCGCAAGGCCGCGCCGCTGCGCGTTCCGGTGAAGCCGGCGACCGATCTCTACCCGTAGACCGGAGATACACTCGTAACCGGTTCGCGCGATGTCGGTGCAGCGGCACCCGGCACCCGGCACACTGCTGGCGTGAGTACCGCGCTCCGCCTGCTCTACGTCGAAGACGATCCCGCGCTCCGCGGCCTGCTCGCGCAGCAGTTGGAGCAGCATCCCGGGGTCGCGTCGGTCATCGCCGTCGGCGGCGTGCAGGAGGCCCGTGACGCGATGGATCGCGGCATCGATGCAGCGGTGCTCGACGTGTCGCTCGGCGCGAAGCAGCTGAACGGGTTCGAGCTCGGCATCCTCCTGCGTAGCGAGAACGACGGGCTGCCGATCGTGATGCTCTCGCAGCATGCGCCGGCGCGTGTCACAGAGGTCCTGCCGCAGACGGAGCGGCACCACTGGTCGTACGTGGAGAAGCGCGCGCGGATGGACGTCGACGACCTGGTCCGCGTCGTGCGCGACACGATCGACGGACGCCCTGAGTTCGACAGCCGGGGTGATGCCGATGACCGCCCAGCGGTGGACGCGTTGCATCGCCTCACGCCCCGGCAGCGCGAGGTGATCGCGCTCGCCGCGACCGGTCTCGACGCCCGTGCGATCGCGACGCAGTTGCACCTCGCGCACGTCTCGGCGCGACGCGAGCTCTCGCGCGCGTACAAGGTGCTCGTGCCCGATACCCCGCCGGGCACCGATCTGCGCACGGCGGCGGTGCTCGAGTACCTCCGTCTGACGGACGCCGTCGGCGCCGGCGAGTCGTGAGTTCGGCGCAGCGCGACGCCCTCGACGAGGACGTGCGCGGCATCGGCCGCTTCCTGCTCGGCCCTTGGCAGCTGTTCCCGCGCAGCGTCACGGTGATCTTCTTCGTCACGCTGATGGTTCGCGCGGCCGGCCGCGCGGCTGCCATGTCGATCGACTCCTCGGGGACGTTCCGCATCATCACGCCCAACGCGCTCACGGCGATCGTCGGCGCCGTCGGCATCGGCGCGCTGTACTGGGGCGTACCGCGCGTGTTCGATCGTCTGCGACCGCGCACAGGTTCGGCCGGGCGGTCGCGCTACCTGCTCGAGGTCGTGCTGATCGCCTTGGTGATGGCGGTGCTGCTGCACGTCGTCACGCGCGTGCTGTTCCTCGACGGCGGCGTCGACGAGGCGGCGCCGGTGGCCGTCTCGCTCGGGTTCAGCTTCCCGGGGCTGATCCTCGGACTCCTGCTCCTGAACGGCCTGCTCGGGCGCATCGAGCGCGCGCTGCGCCGCCAGGAGCGCATGCTCGAGCGCCGGCTCGTCGACGTGCAGGGGCAGCGCGCCGCGGTGCTCGCCGCCGATGAGCGGGTGCGCGCGGAGATCGCGGCGACGCTGCACGATGATGTCCAGACCCGCCTGCTCCGTGTCGCCATGCGTCTCAGCGCCATTCGCGACGTGGTGGGCGAGGAGGAGCGCGCCGTCGTCGACGCGTCCATCGACGAGCTCGAGAGCACGCGCGAGGATGGCGTCCGCGCGATCGGCCGCCGTCTGGCGCCGAACCTCGGGGCCACGGGACTGCTGTCATCGCTGCGTGAGTCGGCCGAGGCCTACGCCGGCGTGATGGACGTGGAGTTCGACTTCGCCGACGACATGACCACGCGGTTCGGTGCCATGGTCGAGCAGACGCCGATCGAGCTCGCGATCTACCGGGTCACCGAGCAGGCGCTGCAGAACGCGCTCAAGCACGGACGCGCGACACACGCACGTGTCTCGCTGCGCGCCGCGGGGCCGGCCGCCGTGCGCCTCGTCATCGACTCGGACGGCACGGGGCCGTCCGAGAGTCCGGAACCGGGCGAGGGCACGCGTGTCATTGAGGCGTGGCTGGGCGAGGTCGGTGGCAGCTGGGAGCTCGGACCTGCGCCCGACGGCGGCGCGCGCTTCGCCGCGACGATCGGCGCCTAGACGCGGAACTGCTGCGCGAACTGCACCGCGGTGCGCGCCGATAGCCCGTGGGTCTGGACGGCGAAGCGCATCGCGTCGTCGTCGAGGCTCTCGGGCACCTCGCCGAGGCGATCGCGCACGAGCCGATGGCAGATCGCGAGGTAGGCGTCGCGGTCCTGGCGGCCGAAGCGCACGCGGCGGCCGAAGCGCGCGGCGAGCGCGGACTTCTCGCCCGCCGTCTCGGCCTGATCGACGTCGTCCTCGCGCTCCGACTGCGACGAGCGCATCAGGTTGAGGCGGTTCGACGTGGCCCAGACGATCACGTTCGGCGGGCGCTCAGCCACGCCGCCGTCGAGCGTGGCGCGCAGGGCGCGGTCGAGGCGGTCGCTGTCGTCGACGACGAGGTCGTCGAGGAAGAGGATGGCGGGCGGTCCGTCGCGCAGCGCGAGCAGCGCGTCCTCGACGTCGTCGAGCTGGTCGCGCTCGACCTGCACGAGGCGCAGGCCGCGGTCGGCGTAGGCGTCGGCGCAGGCGCGCACGGCGGCGGACTTGCCGGTCCCGGGCGGGCCGTACAGGAGCGCGTCGTTGGCAGGCGCGCCGTGCAGGAACGCGTGCAGGTCCTCGAGCAGCGGCGCGCGCTGATCCTCGTAGCCCGTCAGGTCGTCGAGCGAGATGCGGTCGGGAGCGCCGACGCCGACGAGCGCGCCGTCGAGCCAGCGTAGGACGCGGTGGATGGCGAGGTCGCCCGTCGCCTGCTCGGCGTGGAAATCGGCGAGGGCGGCGGCGTGGGGGAGCCAGTCGCTGTCGGCGGCGAGCGCGTCGACGAGCTGCACCGCGGCCGGCGGCATCGCGTCGCGCAGGCGCGGCGGCAGCGCGCTGCCGGCGAGCGCGCCTTCAAGGCCATGGCGCTGCAGCAGTCGTCGCGCATCGCCGTGCGCGAGCACGCCGAGCCGCACGAGCTCGGCGCCGGCCAGCGCGAGGCGCGGATCGTCGGCCGGCAGCCCGGCGCGGGCGGCCGTCGCGAACGGGCCGTCGGAGGCGACGACGGCGAGCGCCACCGCCGTGGCGAGGTCGAGCTCCTGGCTCAGCGCGGCGCGTGCGGCGTCGGCCGCGAGCAGCTCGCTGTCGGGCGTGTCGGCCAGCTCGAGCAGCGCGCCGACCAGCGGGTCGTCGTGGAGTTCCGCGTACGCGACGAGCGGCGGGGTCACGGGCGCTCGTGCCGCGCGGGACGGCCGGCGCGGCGCAGCGCGATGCCGTTCAGCCCCTCGAGCAGCACGCGGTTGCCGGCCATCGCGGTGATTGCGGCGTGGTCGTACGGCGGCGACACCTCGACGAGGTCGAACGCCGCGATGTCCAGCTCGGAGGCGACGGTGCGCACGCTGCGAAGCAGCTCGCGCGTGGTCAGCCCACCGGGCTCGGGTGTGCCGGTGCCCGGTGCGTAGGCCGGGTCGAGCACGTCGATGTCGACGGTCAGGTACGTGACGGGCGCCTGTGCGCGGGCGTGATGGATCGCCTCACGCACGACATCGGCGATGCCGCGATCCATGACCTCGTCCATCGTCGCCCACTGCATGCCGCGCTCGCGCATCCACTGGAACATCTCGGCGTCGGGCCACGTGCCGCGCAGGCCGATCTGGAAGATGTGCCCGCCGTCGAGGTGGCCGCGCTCGATCGCAGCGCGGAACGGTGTCCCGTGGGGCGGCTCGCCGTCGGCGGGGTCGCCCGTGTCGGCGTGCGTGTCGAAGTGGATCACCGAGTAGCCGTCGGCGCCGTAGCGGCCGTGCATCGCCTCGAGCATCGCGTGCGACAGCGAGTGGTCGCCGCCGATCACCACCGGGATCGTGCCCGAGGCGAGCGCGAAGCCCGCGGCCTCCGCCAGTAGGGCGTGCGAGCGCTCGAGGTTGCCTGCGATGACGTCGATGTCGCCCCAGTCGACGACCCGCAGCTCCTCGAGTGCATCGATGCCGGCGTGCATGCTCGGCCGGCCGGACATCTGCCCGACATCCTCGGCCTCGCGCACGGCCTGCGGGCCGAAGCGCGTACCCGGACGGAACGACACGCCCTCGTCGAAGGGGGCGCCGATCACCACGGCGTCGGCGGCGGCGACCTCCTCGCGCGTCGACGCCAGCGGCGCGGCGAACAGCGTGCGGACGACGCCGAAGAACGAGTGGTACGAGCCGTGGACCGGATCCTGCGGCGTGCTCATCGCTCGCCGATCTCCCAGTCGTTCTGGATCTCCGCCGAGGTCGAGGCCGAGATGAAGCAGTCGCGCTCAGCCTTGCCGATCAGCTCGCGCGCCTGCTCGGCCTGGCCGGCGGCGACGACGACGCGCGGGCGCTGGTGCACGTGCACGAAGGCGTAGCGGCCGTCCTCGACCCGGCGCATGACGGTGCCGCCGATCTCGGAGGCGTACTCGAGCACGTCCACGCCCTTGTGCTCGGCGTGCGCGAGGAACGAGATCATCGTGCAGGACGCGAGGCTGCCCAGGAACAGGTGCTCGGGGCTCCAGCGATCCTCTTCGCCCATCGGGAAGTCGGCGGGCGGCCCGGACAGGATCACGGGGCGGCCATCGGTGCTCAGCGACGACGCGCGGCGCCCGTCCCAGGCGACTCCGACCTCGTACTGGAAACTCTTGCGGTTCGGCACGAGGTGCATCTTACCGGCCGGTCGGGGAGTGCCGCCGCGCGCTCGCAACGGTGCCATGCTTCGGGCACATCGGGGAACCTCCCCCGACGCGGACGGCCTCCAATAGGATCCCGCCCGAACCGATTTCCCGCAGGAGACCGACACCGTGTCCGACGACAGCACCGAGACCGAGATCGAGGCAACCGCCGAGGCTGAGGCCGAGGCTCCCGCCGCCGACGCCACGGAGGACGCGCCCGTCGAGGCCGTCGCCGACGCCGACCTCCCCGAGGTCGCCGGCGAGTCCGCCGAGTCCGGCGAGGCCGCGGAGGAGTACGACGCCCCGGTCGCGACCGCGACGATCGTCCAGGACGGCCCCACGGTCGCCCGCGTCTACATCTGCAAGCACGGGCATCGCACGATCTCCCTCTGGCAGGTCCCGGAGACGTGCCTGCGCCGCGTCAAGGGCCACATCTGCGGCGAGGCCACGGTGCCGCTGGCCGACGCGCCCGCGGACGCCAAGGAGAAGATGCTCAACCCGCTGAAGGCCTCCAAGAAGGCCGCCAAGAAGTCGTAATGGGCGGGCCCGATCTCTCCAACCCGCTCGGCTTCTCCTGGCTCCAGCCGCTGACGGAGGACGAGCGCTCGCGCATCATCTTCTCCGAGGCCGGCGAGATGCTCGACGACGGCGACTGGTACGTCGACGCGACGAGCCCCAAGCGCGGGCCGGTGCTCGCACTCGAGGGCGAGTTCGTGCCGAAGCAGGGCCTCTACATCCGGCGCTCCAAGGTGGGCGAGGATCTGTGGGTCCGCGTGACGCTCGCCGCGTCCGGCAAGCTCTAGACCGCGCCTGCGCGAAACCCGCGATCGGGACTCGGCTGGCGTGCGTTAGCCTGCGATAAGCACCTGACCGTCCGATCAGATGGAGTTCCCCCCTGTGAGCGCAGAGCCCGAGACCACGGCGGCCGCCGTCGCCACCGGCGACGACGTCGTCGTCGCGACCGACCTCACGAAGATCTACGGCGAGGGCGACTCGGAGGTGCGCGCGCTCGACGGCGTCTCCGTCTCGTTCCCCAAGGGCCAGCTCGCAGCGGTCATGGGGCCGTCCGGCTCCGGCAAGTCGACGCTGATGCACATCCTCGCCGGCCTCGACCGCCCGACCGGCGGCAGCGTCCTCGTCGACGGCACCGAGCTCGCGGGTCTCAACGACCAGAAGCTGACGCTGCTGCGCCGCGACAAGATCGGCTTCGTCTTCCAGTTCTTCAACCTGCTGCCGATGCTCACCGCCAAGGAGAACATCGAGCTGCCGATGAAGATCGCCGGCGCCAAGCCCGACCCGGAGTGGGAAGCGCTGCTCGTCGAGGCGACGGGGCTCGGGTCCCGCCTCACGCACAAGCCGGCCGAGCTGTCGGGCGGACAGCAGCAGCGCGTCGCCGTCGCGCGCGCCCTGCTCTCCAAGCCCGCCGTGATCTTCGGCGATGAGCCGACCGGCAACCTCGATTCCAAGACGAGCGGCGAGGTCCTCGACCTGCTGCGCCGCGCCGTCGACGAGTTCGGGCAGACGGTGATCATGGTCACGCACGACGCCAGCGCCGCCGCGATCGCCGACCGCGTGCTGTTCCTCCGCGACGGCAGGATCGTGCGCGACTCGGGTCGCCTGTCCGCTGGCGAGATCCTCGACACGATCAAGACGCTGGAGTAGCGCGTGCTGGGCCTCGTCCTGCGAGGGCTCGCGACGCGCAAGCTGCGCTCCGCCCTCACCGCCATCGCGATCCTGCTCGGCGTGACGATGATCTCCGGCACGCTCGTGCTGACGGATCAGATCGATCGCGCGTTCGTGCAGATCTTCGAGGCCGGCAACCAGAAGATCGACGTCGTCATCTCGCAGAAGCCGCCGTTCGACAACGTCAACACCGAGGTCTACCTCGACGCGTCGATCGTCGACCAGGTGCGGCAGGTCGAGGGCGTCAAGACGGCCGTGCCGTTCATCCAGGCGCAGGGCTATCTGATCGCGAACGGCAAGGCGCTCAACTCGACCGGCGGCGCGCCCGACTTCGTCTTCAGCAGCGTCCCCGAGGATCTCAACCCGTACACGCCGATCAGCGGGCGTCTGCCGACCGCATCGGGCGAGGTCGCGATCGCGAAGGAGATCGCCAAGAAGGGGAACGTGGAGGTCGGTGAACGCCAGCAGCTGGCCACGCAGGACGGCATCAAGGACGTCACGGTCGTCGGCATCCTCCAGTACGGCGACGGGCAGACGTCGCTCGGCGGCTCCACCACGGTGCTCGCGCCGCTCGCCGATGTCCAGCAGTGGTGGTCGCTCGACGGCAAGGCGAGCTACATCTACGTGAAGGCGCAGGACGGCGTCTCGCAGTCGACCCTCAGGGACAGCATCCGGCGCGCGCTGCCGCAGAAGGACCTCAAGATCGAGACGGGCAAGGAGAACGCCGACGCGCAGGCGAGCATCCTCAACAACCTGATCGGCAAGATCATCCGCTACGCGCTGCTCGCGTTCGCCGGCGTCGCGATCCTCGTCGGCGCGTTCATCATCTACAACACGTTCTCGATCACCGTCGCCCAGCGCACGCGCGAGTTCGCGATGCTGCGCACGATCGGCGCGTCGCGGCGGCAGATCCTCGCGTCGGTCATCGGCGAGGCGTTCATCATCGGGCTGATCGCCTCCGTCGCGGGCATCGTCCTCGGCCTGGGGCTGGCGTGGGGCCTCGGCAAGCTGTTCGCCGCGGTCGGCTTCGGCCTGCCGTCGACGGGGCTGATCCTGTCCTGGCAGACGGTCGTCGTGTGCCTCGCGGTCGGTATCGGCATCACGGTCCTCGCCTCGATCTTCCCGGCGCTGCGGGCCACGCGCATCGCGCCGATCGCCGCGCTGCGCGAGGGCGCGACGCTGCCCGTCGGGCGCTTCGCGCGCCTCACGCCCGCGATCGCGGTGGTGATCGGCGTGC
>CAWUMZ010000026.1:0-17306 GCA_963923625.1 uncultured bacterium
CGCGCCTCGCGGCCGACGAGCCGCTGCGCGAAGCCGAGCAGCGCGAGGCCCATCAGGATCACGAGCAGGCCGCCGATGATCTCGATCGGCCGACGGTAGTCGGCGACGAGCGAGCCGAGGTACCCGACGCTCACGCCGTAGAGCGCGAAGACGATCGTGAAGCCGCCGACGAACGCCAGCGTGGTCAGCACGACGCGGCGGGTGTTCGCGCCGAGCTCCTCGTACGGGACGCCGGACACGTACGAGAGGTATGCCGGCACGAGCGGCCAGACGCAGGGGGAGAGGAACGAGATGAAGCCGGCCGCGAATGCCGTCGCGAGGCCGAACCCGGACAGGGTGATGGCGCCGATCACGCCGTCAGCTGCTTCACGTGCGCATCGAGGATCGGCACGGTCACCTCGCCGAGGATGCGGTCGACCAATTGGCCCTGCGCGTCGATCAGGAACGTCGACGGCAGCCCGGGCACCTCATACGCCGAGCCGATCGGACCGTCATCGACGACGCTCGGCCACGTCGCGCCGTGCGCCTTCGCGAACGCTCGGGCGTCCTTCGCGCTGTCCTGGTAGTCGATGCCGACCACGGCGATCTCGGGGTGCGCCTTCGCGAACGCGGCCAGCGCCGGCAGCTCGCGGCGGCACGGGCCGCACCACGAGGCCCAGAAGTTGAGCACCACGGGTGTGCCCCGGTACGTCGTCAGGTCGAACGCCCTGCCGTCGAGCGTCGTGCCGGTGATCGCGGGCGCCGGGCCGGGCGTGAACTTCGGGATCAGGCTCTGCTCCGTCGGCGCGGCGGTCGTCTCGGACTGCTGCGTGACGCCGTAGAGACCCACGCCGAGCACCGCGACGCCGGCCGCGACGAGCGCGGCGAGGATCAGCTTGGTGCGGCGCGACATGCGTCAACCGTATCGCGCGGTTGGGCCCGTCAGCGCAGGAGGCGGCGCGCCTCGTCGGGCGGCATCGGCGCGCGGCCGAGGGCGGCGGCGAGCCGGACCGCGTGCTCGACGAGTTGCGCGTTCGACGAGGCGGGGGCGCCGTCGGGCAGCGTTGCCGCGTCCTCGAAGCCGGTGCGGATGTGCTCGCCGGCGGCGGCCGCGACGGCCTGCACCAGCGGGCTCGACTCGTCGCGCCCGCTCGCCACGATCGGCAGGCCGGACAGCGCGGAGTGCGCGGCGTCGATCAGGTGCAGCGCGTTCTGCGGCGTGCCGGCGGCGAGGTCGGACGACTCGGAGACGGGGCCGCCGAGCGTGAGCAGCAGGAACGGCGCGCGACCGAGCAGCTGATCGTGGTACAGCACCTGCAGGTCGCCGATCGCGTCGAGGCTGCCGGCCACGGGCGCGGGGCGCACGTCGGCCTCCTCGAGCGCGTCGAGGATCTGGCGCGCCTCCTCGCGGTGCGCCGGCAGGTCCGCCTCGGGCGGACGCACGTGGACCGCGCCGACGTCGGGCAGGTCGCTGAGGACGCCGAACAGCGCGGTGACCGTGCCGAGCGAGGTCTGCCGCGCGCGCTGCGTGGAGATCGAGACGGGCACGTCGACGGCGCCGCGGATCGCCGCGACGATGTCGTCGATCACGAAGTCGAAGCTCGACGAGCCGTCCGCCTTGCGGGCGTGCACGTGCACCACGCCCGCGCCCGCCTCGACGCACCGCTTCGCCTCGGCGGCGAGATCCTTCGGCGTCAGCGGCACCTTCGGGCACTCCTCGACGGTGCGCGTGCCGTTGAGGGCCGCGACGATCAGGATCGGATCGGTCATCCGCGGGCCTCCGCGAGGAACTCGAGGTCGAGCAGCTGGAGGTCGATCCAGCGCGCCACATCATGCTCCTCGACGAACGTGCGGATCGCATCGGCGCGCTCGGCGCGCTCGGCCGCGGGGAGATCCAGCGCGCGCTCGAGCTGCGCGGCGGTCTGCTCCACGTCGAGCGGATCGACGGCGAGCACCCAGGGCTCGAGCTCCTCGAAGGAGCCCGCGTTCTCGCTCAGCACGACGACGCCGTCGCGCTCGTTGAGGAGGGGTGCTTCCTTGGAGATCAGGTTCATGCCGTCGGCGATCGAGTTCACGAGGAGGGCGTCGTACTCGCGGTATGCGGCGACGACCACCGGGAAGTTATCGCCTATGCGCAGGTCGATGGGGAGCCAGCCGTCGCGCGCGTGCCGCTCGTTGACCTCGGCGGCGATCGCGTTGATGCGCTTGAGGTAGTTCGCGTAGACCGGCACGGCGAGGCGCGAGGGGTCGAGCAGCGACAGCAGCTGGACGCGTCCGTGCAGGTCGGGGCGCCGATCGAGCAGGCGGCCGTAGGCGTGGAAGCCGCGCAGGATGTTCTTCGACGGATCGGTGCGGTCGACGCGGAGGACCAGCTTCTCCGGTCGCGTGCGCAGCAGCTCCGCGTGCGCGGCGATCATCTCGGGATTGCGGACATGCGCGCGAAGCTCGGCGGGGTCGATCGAGATCGGATACGCGCGGACGTACACGTCGCGCGGCACGTGGTCGACCGTCACCCGCACCCGTGCGTCCATGTGGTCGACCTCGACGTCCGGCAGGTGCGCGGCGCATGTGGCGAGGAAGTTGCTGACGTCGTGCTCGGTGTGGAAGCCGACGATGTCGGACCCGAGCAGGCCGTGCAGGAGCTCGGTGCGCAGGTCGACGGGCAGCTGCCGCCACGCCTCCGGGCCGGGCCACGGGATGTGCGTGAAGTGCAGGAGCGGCGGCGTGACGCCGGCCTCGCGCAGCATCGCGGGCACGAGCGCCAGCTGGTAGTCGTGGATCATCAGCGCGTCGCAATCGCGCTCCATCGCCGCCTCGGCGGCGACCGCGGCGTTGTAGCGCCGATAGCCGGCCCAGGCCTCGCGGATGTCGGTGCTCACGACGGGCTCCTCGCCCGACGCGTAGAGCCCGTGGTGGATGAACCAGAGGAGCGGGTTGGCGATCTGACCGTACATCGCGGCGAAGTCGGCCGGATCCGGATCGGCGAAGTGGAGCCGGAAGGGGTTGCCGACCGCGTCGGTCTCCTCGAGCGACCGGCCGTTCTGCTCCTCGGCGACGACGTGGTCCTCGTCCGAGATCGCGCAGACGATCCACGTCACGTCGTGGTTGCCGATCAGGCCGCGCAGCGCGGAGACGAGGCCGCCGCCGCCACGCAGCGCCACGCGCTCGCCGTCGATGCGCGCGTACTGGATGGGTCCGCGATTCGAGACGACGGTGAGTCGATGTCGTTCGCGGGCCATGGCACAAACCTACCGGTTCCCGGGTGGCCGGGATGCGTAGTGCCACGCGCTGCGGATCAGACGTCGTCGGCGCGCAGCTCGAGCCGGAACGCCTTGCGCTCGCCCGACTGGTCGAGCACAAGGGCGCCGCCCATGCGCGCGGCGAGCTCGGAGGCGATCGCGAGGCCGAGGCCCGAGCCCTCACCGGCACGCGTGCCGCGGGAGAACCGCGTGAAGATCGCCGCGACCTCCTCGTCGGGAATCCGCGGGCCCGTGTCGCTCACGACGATCGCCGCGATCCCGTTGCCGTGCTCCGTCGCCACGCGGATGTCGATGCCCTCCGGGTTGTGGCGGATCGCGTTGTCGATCAGCACGCGCGTGATCTGCCCGATGCGCGCCTCGTCGCCGACGGCCATCGCGGGTGCGACCTGGACATCGATCCCGATGCCGCGCTTGGCGGCGATCGGCGTGAGGTCGCGTGCGATCCGCCGGGCGATCGCCTCGAGCTCGATCGGCTCGTGCTCCATCGGCACCTTGCCGGCGTCGAGGCGCGACAGGTCGAGCAGGTCCGTCGCCAGCTTCGTGAGGCGGTCGACCTGATCCTGCATGGTCGCGAGGAACTGCGCGCGCGTCGCCTCGTCGTCCTCGTCGAGCAGCAGCTCGAGGAAGCCGGATAGCGCGAAGACGGGGGTGCGGAGCTCGTGCGACGCGTTCGCGACGAAGGCGCGGCGCGCGGCGTCCGTGGCGGCGATCTCGTCGCGCATGCGGTCGAGCGCGACCGCGAGGTCGCCGATCTCGTCCTTGCCGCGATCGAGGATCGGCTCGTCGAGGCGGCCCGCCGCGATCTGGCGCGCCGAGCGCTCGAGGCGCCGCAGACGGCGCGTCACGAGCGCTGCCGCGAGCGCGCCGATGATGACGGCGAGGGGGACGGCGATCAGCGCACCGAGCAGGCTGCGGCGGGTCGTGAGTCGGACGGCGGCGTCGACGTCATCCAGCTTCGACGAGAGCACGACGACGTAGGTCGTGCCGCCGATCACCATCGGATAGGCGGCCTCCGCCCGACGGCTGTCGCCGCTCCCGATGACGCCCTTCTGCACGCCCGAGCCGTTGGCGGCCGCCAGCGCGACGTCGCTCGGGGCAGGGGCCATCGCGGTCACCGGCACGAGCTGCGTGGGTCCCATCTCCTGATAGACCGCGGCGTCCGTGTTCGTCAGCTGCCCGTACGCGGCGGTGACGGCGTCGGTGTCGGGCGTTCCGGTCGCGCCGTTGAGGGCGTTCTCGAAGTTCGATTGGAAGGTCGGCGCGCTCTTGACGGCCGACTGCGCGACCGTGTCGACGCGGTTGCCCACGAGGCTCTCGTCGAGCGAGGGGAGCACGAGCAGCGCGGTCAGCGCAAGCGCGAGGACGATCACGACCAGGAGCAGCAGCCCGAGCCAGACCGTCAGCCGTCGGAACGGGAAGACGCGATCGACGAGCCAGTCCACGCGCTAGCCCTCGAAGCGGTAGCCGACGCCGCGCACGGTCTGGATGCGGGTCGGCGCCGCCGGATCCTGCTCGATCTTCTCGCGCAGGTGGCGGACGTGGACGTCGACGGTGCGCGGCTCGCGGAAGTCGGACGAGCCCCAGACGGCGTCGAGCAGCTGGTTGCGGCTGAAGACGCGGCCCGGGCTCATGATCAGCGTCGACAGGATCTCGAACTCGACGTAGGTGAGGTCGACGGCGGCGCCATCGACCTCGGTGGCGTGGCGCACGCGGTCGACGACGACGCCGGCGCGCTCGATGCGCTCCTCGGCGGGCGCGTCGGCCGTCTCGGCGGCGGGCGCCGTCATCGCCGCTCGTCGCAGGATCGCCTTGACGCGCGAACGCAGCTCGCGCATGCCGAACGGCTTCGTGATGTAGTCGTCGGCGCCGAGCTCGAGCCCGACGACCTTGTCGACCTCGTCGTCGAGCGCGGTCAGCATGATGATCGGCACGGTCGAGGTCGTGCGGATTTCGCGGCAGACGTCGTGGCCGCTGCCGTCGGGCAGCATCACGTCGAGCAGGATCGCGTCGGGCGTCTCGGCGCGGAACGCGGCGATGCCGGCTGCGCAGGTGCCGGCGACCACGACGCGGTACCCGTCGCGCTCGAGGGCGTGGAGGAGCAGCTCCTGGAGCGACTCCTCATCGTCGATGATCAGGACCACAGGCTGCGTCTGCACGGGCCAATGCTACCGTCAGCGGGCCTGTGGACCGCCAGCCCGCCAGCCCGCAAACGGCGTCCCGGCCCCGCGGAAGCGGCGGGCGGGCGCTGCGCATCGCCTTCATCGCGCCGCCGCTGATCGCGATCGTGATCCTGCTGATCAGCGTCCGCACGCCGGTCGGTCCGTCGGCGACGATCGCCGTCGCGCCGAGCTTCAACGGGCCGCAGGCCGCGGCCTACGCGCGCCAGCTGGCGGAGCGCACGCCCGACCGCTCGCCCGGCTCCGTGACGGCGAAGCAGGCGGCGGATCAGATCGCGGGATCGCTGTCGGAGGCGAGCGGCGAGCCCGTCCATCGCGCGACCTTCAGCGCGCCCGGGCCGCGCGGGACCGACGTCCGGATGGAGAACCTCTGGGTCGTCGAGAAGGGGTCGTCGAGCGAGGCGATCGTGCTGCTCGCCAACCGCGACGACGTCGCCCCGGGGCCGGGCCTCGACGACAACGCAAGCGGCACCGCGGCGCTGATCGAGCTCGCACAGGATCTGTCCGGCGTGGAGCGGGCGCGCGCCCTCGTGCTCGCCTCGACGGACGGCGGGACGGTCGGGCAGGCCGGCAACGAGCATCTGCTGTCGTCGCTGCGCGCGTCCGGGATCCGTCCGGTTGCGGTCGTGTCGCTCAACACCATCGCGGGCCCCGCCACGACCCTGCCCATCCTCTTCGCCGGAACCGGCGGCGTGCGCACGCCGGAGGTGCTGCTCCAGGGCCTCGAGGAGTCGCTCCAGGCGCAGCCGGCCGCCGGGTCGGCGGCACCGCAGAGCCCCGTGCTCCAGGTGCTCGACCTGATCGCGCCAGCCGCTCCATCCGGCGCGCAGGTGCCCTTCCTCGATGGCGGCGTCGCGGCGATCCAGCTCGGTCAGGGTGATGGCGGGGTCGGTGCCGAGGCGATCGACGATGCGCGGATGGGCGCCGTCGGCACGGCGGTCGGCACCCTGCTGGTCCGCCTCGACGCGGAGCCGCGACCGGCGCCGCCGAGCGCCGCGTACATCGCGGTCTCCGGGCGCGTGATCCCGGGCAAGGCGATCGCGCTGCTCGCGCTCGCCTTGCTGGTGGGCCCCCTGTTCTGGGTGGGGCGCCGGCTGTTCCGCGACGGCGCGCCGTCGCGAGCGGGGTGGACCGCGGCGCTGGCCGTCGCCGTCGTGGGCGCCGTGCCGGGCGTCGTGACGGTCCTGATCGCGCGGGCGGCGAACGTCGCCGGCGGCATCGACACGCCGCCGGGCGCCGGCTGGCCGCGTGCCGGCTGGCCCACGATCCTGCTCGTGGCCGTGGCCGCGATCCTCGTCTTCGCGTTGGCCGGCTACCTGCTCGTGCGCCGGCTGCAGGCGCCGATGCCGCTGGTCGCGGCGTCGGCGATCGGGCTCGCCGCATCGGTGCTCCTGCTCGCGGGCAGCCCGGCCTCGGTGCTGATCGCGGTGCCCGCGCTGTGGATCTGGACGCTCGTGCGGCGGCCCGCCGAGCTCGTGCCGCGACTCGTCTGGGCGCTCGGCCCCGTGCTGGCGACGGGCCTGCTGATCTTCCTGCTGCGCGGCGCCGACCTCGCGACGCTGATCGGCGCGGCCGGCACCGGCGCATTGCCCGCGGCGCTCGTGGTCGGCGGCTCGGTGCTCGTCGGCGCAGGCGCGGTCGGCGCGCTTGCATCCGACGAGCGCTGACCGTCCGCCCGACCGGAGCCGGGCGGACGGCAGACGCGAATCGGACTAGGCGAGCGGGCGGGTCATGTCGACCGGCACGACCCACTCGGCGTACTGCTCGGGCGTCAGCAGCTCGAGCGCCGTGGCGGCCTCGATCAGCGTCGTGCCCTCCTGATGCGCCTTCTTGGCGATCTTGGCGGCGTTCTCGTACCCGATGTGCGTGTTGAGCGCCGTGACGAGCATCAGCGAGGCGTTGAGGTTGCGCTCGAGCGTCTCGTTGTTCGGCTCGATGCCGACGGCGCAGCGGTCGTTGAACGACTTGCACGCCTGGCCGAGCAGCTCGGCGGACTCGATCACGTTCCAGACCATCACCGGCTTGTAGACGTTCAGCTGGTAGTCGCCCTGCGTGCCGCCGAAGGCGACCGCCGCGTCGTTGCCGAAGACCTGGACGCAGACCATCGTCAGCGCCTCGCACTGCGTCGGGTTGACCTTGCCCGGCATGATCGACGAGCCCGGCTCGTTCTCCGGGATCTCGATCTCGCCGATGCCGGCACGCGGGCCGGAGGCGAGGCGGCGCACGTCGTTGGCCATCTTCATCAGCGCGCCGGCGAGGGTGCGCTCGGCGGCCGAGGCGTTGACCATCGCGTCGTGCGACGCGAGCGCCTTGAACTTGTTCTCGGCGGAGTAGAAGCCGAAGCCCGTCTCCTCGGCCATGTACTTCGCGGCGAGGTCGCCGAACTCGGGGTGCGCGTTCAGGCCCGTGCCGACGGCGGTGCCGCCGATCGCGAGCTCGAGCAGCCCGTCGATCGCATGGCGGACCTGGGCGACGGCGTCGTCGATCTGGGCGACCCAGGCGGAGATCTCCTGGCCGAGCGTGATCGGCGTCGCGTCCTGCAGGTGCGTGCGGCCGATCTTGACGACGTCCGCGAACTCCTTCGCCTTCGCGTCGAGCGTGTCGCGCAGGATCTTGACGTTCGGGAGCAGGTCGTTCGAGAGGACCTCGACGGCGGCGATGTGCATCGCCGTCGGGAACGTGTCGTTCGACGACTGGCCGCGGTTGACGTGGTCGTTCGGATGCACCGGCGTCTTCGAGCCCATCACGCCGCCGGCCTGCTCGATCGCGCGGTTCGAGATGACCTCGTTGACGTTCATGTTCGACTGCGTGCCCGAGCCGGTCTGCCAGACGACGAGCGGGAAGTGGTCGTCGAGCTGGCCGGAGATGACCTCATCGGCGGCCGCGATCACCATGTCGGCGACGTCGGGCGGCAGCTGGCCGAGATCCTTGTTGGCGCGGGCGGCCGACTTCTTCAGCACGCCGAGCGCGCGGATGATCGGGCGGTCCCACTGGTACGTGTCGCGTCCGATCTGGAAGTTGTCGATCGAGCGCTCGGTCTGGGCGCCCCAGTAGCGATCAGTGGCGACCTTGACCTCGCCCATGCTGTCCGTCTCGATCCGATACTCGGTCATGTCCTGCCTTCTCCGAATTGCCCGTTGGGGTGAACGGCTCGCACCGTAGCGCGATGCCGTCGACCACTTCGCAGGCCCGGGGTCGGAGAGCCGATCAATCGAGCGGGACGGCGTCGATGAGCGTGCCGGCGGGCAGCTCGCCCTCGCCGAGCGGGATCAGCGCGAGGGCGTTGGCCTGCGCGGCGCGCGCCAGCTGATGCGACAGGCTCGCGCCGAGCTGCTCGAGGCGACCGCCGGCGAGGCGCATGGGGATCGCCCGCAGCCGCGCGGGCAGCTGTCCGATCGGGGCCGTCAGCTCGGCGCGCACGGTCTGCGGCTCGGGCGCGGCGCCGGTCAGCGCGCGGACCGCCGGGATCAGCAGGAGGTGGAGGCCGACGAGCGCGGACAGCGGGTTGCCGGGCAGGCCGGCGACGAGCGTGCCGCTGGGCGCCGTGCCGCACCAGACCGGCTGACCCGGCTGCGTCGCGATGCGCCAGAACAGCTCCTCGACGCCGAGCGCGCGCAGGGCGGGCTTGACGTGATCGCGCGGGCCGACGGAGACGCCGCCGGTCGAGACCACGAGGTCGGCGTCGGCGATCGCGTCGGCGAAGGCCCGTCGCGAGGCCTCGGCGGTGTCCGGGACGCTGCCGGTGCGGACGATCTCGCAGCCCGCGGCGGCGAGCGTGGAGGCGACGAGCACGGAGTTCGACTCGTGGATCTGCCCGCGGCGCAGCGGCTGCCCCGGGGCGACGAGCTCATCGCCGGTCGTCAGGACGACGACGCGCGGGCGGCGCGCGCACGCGACCTCCGTGAGCCCGAGGCCGGAGACCGCGGATGCCGCGAGCGGCGAGAGGCGCTGGCCGGGCGCGAGGATGATGTCGCCCGCGCGGGCGTCGGCGCCGGCGGGGCGAACGTGCGCTCCTGCCTCGATCGGCCCGAGGGCGGTGACGACGTCGCGCTCCTCGAGCGCGCGCTCCAGCGGGATCACGGCGTCGGCGCCCTCGGGGACGACGCCGCCGGTCGCGATCGCCGCGGCGGTGCCGGGGGCGAGCGGCGCGGGGTCGTCGCCGGCCAGGATGTGCGCCGACAGCGCCCAGGGCGACGGCGTCGAGGAGTCGACCGCGTACCCGTCCATGGCGGAGTTGGCGTGGCGCGGCAGGTCGTGCGGTGCGATCACCGGCTCGGCCACCACGCGCCCGGCGAGATCGGGCAGCGCGACCCGCTCGACCGCGAGGGGCGTGAGCGCCGCGACGATCATGGCGCGCGCCTCCTCGACGGGGGTGCGGAGGTGCGGGAGGTCGGCGGGGAGCTCGGTGGTCATGGTCCGGTGAAGATCGCGCGATGCGCCTCGTCGGGCATGGTATACAGCGCTGGAGGGTCCGTCCCCGCTCCGGGGCGTCCTCGCCGACTGCCATGTCCGAACCCATCGCCGGCCGCTACCGCCCCGTTGCCCCCCTGCCCGCCATCGGCGGCGTCAAGCGCGAGCTCGCCGTGGATCAGGTGGCGGATCATCGCGTCGCCGTCGGCAAGGTGAAGGCGGGCGCGCGCGTCGAGGCGGTCGAGCGGCACCTCGCGGCGCACAAGGCGATCCGGCATCCCAGCCTGGCGCCGGTGCTGGACGTCGCGATGCTGGACGACGGCAAGGTCGCGCTGATCGAGGCGCAGGCGGACGGCCCCGTGCTGACGGGCGTGATGATGCCGCAGGCGAGCGCGCTGCTCGTGGGCGCCGACATCGCCGACGCGCTCGCCGCGCTGCACGCCGTCGGCAAGGTCCACGGCGGCCTGATCCCGGACGCGGTGGTGCTCGACGCCTCCGGACGCCCGATGGTGATGGGCGCCGGCCTCGGCAGCGCGAAGGCGCTCGCCGACGATGCGCCCGCTCCCGTCGCCGCCGACGACCTGCGAGCGCTCGGCGCGATGCTCTACCTGCTGGTGGCGGGCCGCGAGCCCGACGCTGCGCCCGCGTCGCCGATGACCTTCGCGCCCGACGTCTCGCCCGCGCTAAACGGCCTGATCCTCGCGCTTCTCTCCGACGACGCCCGTCGTCCCCCGCCGCCGGCCGCGGCCGTGGCCGACCGCCTGCGAGCGATGGCCGGTACGAACCTACCGATGGACCTCGCCCCGGCGCCGCTGCCGCAGGCGCCGCTCCCGACCACGCCGCGCCGTGGCATCTCCGACGCCGCGCTGGCGGCGATCGTCGGCGGCATCGCGCTGCTCGCGATCGTCCTGGCCGTCGCCGCGATCAACGGCGGCAGCATCGGCGGCGAGGACGGGTCCACGAGCACCGGTACGGGCGTGCCGACGTTCACCCTGCCCGACCCGAGCTCGCTGACCCTGACCGTGACGGGCGACAGCCTGCCGCTGCCCGGCGTCGTCACCGACACGGGGATCACGGACACCGGCGTGACCGACACGCTGCAGGTCTTCACCGACACCTCCGCGACGGTCCCGCCCGCGACGGATACGGTGGCGCCGGTCGACACCGCGACCGTGCCTGCGGCCACGGACTCGGCGTCCGTGCCCCAGATGACGCTCCAGGTCGGCTAGGGAGCGGACGACCCGAGCGCGGGTCTGCCGTACCCTTCCCGCGTGTTCCCGGACAGCCGACCCCGCCGCATCCGCCGCACGTCCGCGCTCCGCGCCCTCGTGCGCGAGACGTCGCTTGCGCCGTCGCAGCTGATCCTGCCGATCTTCGTCCTGCCGGGCAGCGGACGGCGTGAGGCGATCGGCGCGCTCCCCGGGGTTGACCGCCTGTCGCCCGATCTCGCCGCCGAGCTCGCGGCGCAGGCCGCCGCCGTCGGCGTCGCCGGCGTGCTGCTGTTCGGGCTGCCGGACGAGAAGGACGCCGTCGGCACGTCCGCGTGGGATCCCGAGGGGCCCGTGCCGCAGGCCGTGCGCGCGATCCGCGCCGCCGCGCCCGGCCTCGTGATCATCACCGACGTCTGCCTCTGCCAGTACACCGACCACGGTCACTGCGGCCTCGTCGGCCCGAACGGCGAGATCCTCAATGACGCGTCGCTGCCGGCGCTCGCCCGCGCCGCCGTCGCGCACGCGCGGGCCGGTGCCGACCTCGTCGCCCCGTCGGACATGTTCGACGGCCGGGTCGGCGTGATCCGCGATGCGCTCGACGAGGAGGGATTCGCCGAGTCGACCGGCATCCTCGCCTACTCGTCCAAGTTCGCCTCCGCGTTCTACGGACCGTTCCGCGACGCCGCGCACTCCACGCCCACGCAGGGCGATCGCCGCTCGCACCAGCTCGATCCCGCCAACCGCCGCGAGGCCGTCCGCGAGGGGCTGATCGACGAAGAGGAGGGGGCAGACATGCTGATGGTCAAGCCCGCCCTCACCGCCCTCGACGTGATCGCCGACCTCTCGGACCAGACCGACCTCCCGGTGCTCGCGTATCAGGTGTCGGGCGAGTACGCGATGCTCAAGCACGCTGCCGCCGCCGGCGCCTTCGCCTTCGAGGACGCGTACCTCGAGTCGCTCCTGTCGATCCGCCGCGCCGGCGCCCGCGCCGTCATCACCTACGGCGCCGTGGAGGCCGCGCAGTGCCTCCGGTAGAGACCGCACCGGTGCCCCGGGCCGATCGCATCGGCCGCATCGCCGACCGCGCAGCTCGCGGCAGCGAGGTCTGGGCGCGCTCCGTCGTCGCCCCGGCCGACCGCGTCGGCGACGCCCTGTTCGGGCCGGTTGCGGGCGCGGCCTTCGCCGACGGCGTCGAGACGATCTACGAGGGCTATCTCGTGCACCACGCGCCGCGCGGCCGCGTGTTCTCGTCGCCGGATCGGGAGCAGGGCCTCCTGCTCGGCGACTACCTCTACGCGACCGGGCTCGTCCAGGTCTGCGAGGCGGGCGACGTCGAGGCGATCGCCGCGCTCGCCGATCTCGTCTCGCTCGCCGCGCACCTGCGCGCCACCGGCGCGGGCGTCGACGGCGAGCTCTGGCTCGCCACGGCGCGCCACCTCGGCGGTCCGCGCGGTGACGAGCTCGCCGATGCCCGCGACGGTCTGCGGGCGGGTGACGCGACGGCGCTGCGCGCGCTCGTCGCCGACGCCGATGCCGTGCCGCTGCTCGTCGAGCATCGCCGCCTGATGGGAGACGCATGAACGGCCCCAAGGACCTGCGCGCCTGGATCGAGCTGCTGCGCCGCGAGGGCGAGCTCGTGGAGATCACCCAGGAGGTCGATCCGCACCTCGAGATCACCGAGATCGCCGACCGCGTCCTCAAGGGCGGCGGACCGGCGCTGCTGTTCTCCAACGTCAAGGGCTCCCGCATCCCGCTGCTGATCAACCAGTTCGGCACGGAGCGCCGCATGCTGCTGGCGATGGGCCGCGACGACTTCGATTCGATCGGCGAGGAGATCGGCGAGCTGCTCGAGCTCAAGCCGCCGGACGGCCTCAAGGACAAGGTCCAGGCGCTGCGTCGCCTCAAGGGCGTCGCCGATGCGCGCCCGAAGGTCGTCCGCTCCGGCGCGTGCCAGGAGGTCGTCTGGCCCGAGCCCGACCTCGACCTGCTGCCGATCCAGTTCCAGTGGCCCGACGACGGCGGCCCGTACATGACGATGGCGAACATCATCACGAAGGACCCCGTCACCGGCGGACGCAACGTCGGCATGTACCGCCTGCAGAAGCACAGCCGCAACGAGCTCGGGCTGCACTGGCAGATGCACAAGGACGCCGCCGCGGATCACCGCGAGGGCGAGGGGCGCATGGAGGTCGCGCTCGCGCTCGGAACGGATCCGATCACCGCGTACTCCGGCTCGATGCCGCTGCCGAAGCACATCGACGAGTACATGGTCGCCGGCTGGCTGCGCGACGAGCCGATCGAGCTCGTCCAGTGCAAGACGGTCGACCTGCAGGTGCCGGCCAACGCCGAGATCGTGATCGAGGGCTACTGCATCCGCGGCGAGACGCGCCCCGAGGGGCCGTTCGGCGATCACACCGGCTACTACACGCCCGTCGACGACTTCCCGGTCATGCACGTCACCGCGATCACATCGCGCCGCGATCCGATCTACCCGTCGATCGTCGTCGGCCCGCCGCCGTGCGAGGACCTCTGGCTCGGCAAGGCGACGGAGCGCATCTTCCTGCCGGCCGTCCGCGTGACGCTGCCCGAGGTCGTCGACTACGACATCCCGTACGCCGGCACGTTCCACAACTGCGTGATCGTCTCGATCCGCAAGCGCTTCCCCGGCCACGCGCAGAAGGTGATGAACGCGATCTGGGGCACCGGGCTGCTGTCGCTGACGAAGGCCGTGATCGTCGTCGACGAGTGGGTCGACGTGCACAACTACACCGACGTCGTCTGGCAGATGGGCGCCAACATCGATCCGGCGCACGACATCCTGATGTCGTACGGGCCGCTCGACCAGCTCGACCACGCCGCCCGCCTGAAGGCGCTCGGCGGCAAGATCGGCTTCGACGCGACGGCGAAGTGGGAGGGCGAGGGCTACACGCGCGGCTGGCCCGAGGTCAACCGCATCCCCGCCGACGTCAAGGCGCGCGTCGACGAGCGCTGGGCGTCGTTCGGCATCGACATGCCCGGCCACGTGCGGTGAGCGGTCGCTCCCGTGAGGCCGCGCACTATGCTCGCAGCGCGAGGCGGCCGCTGACGGCCGCCCAAGGAGCCTGACCGTGGAGCGAACCGACGAGGAGTGGCGCGCGATCCTGACGCCGGAGCAGTACGCCGTGCTCCGCCAGCAGGGGACCGAGGCGCCGTTCACGGGGGCCTACTGGGACGATCACGCCCCCGGCATGTACCACTGCGCCGGCTGCGGCACGCCGCTGTTCTCCTCGGATGACAAGTTCGACAGCGGCACCGGCTGGCCGAGCTTCACGCGGCCGGTCGAGGACGACAACGTCGGCGCCCGCGAGGATTCCTCGCACGGCATGCGCCGCATCGAGGTCGTCTGCAAGGCGTGCGGCGGGCACCTTGGCCACGTCTTCCCGGACGGCCCCGGCCCGACGGGCATGCGCTACTGCATCAACTCATGCTCGCTCACGCGCGAGGAGGCATCGGCATGATCGCGAACGAGGGGATTGTGCGGATCGTGGCGACTTTGACATTGCGGGGGCATGACCTCCAAGATACCCACGTGACTGAAGGGAATTCCCGTGGCTGAGAACGGTTCCGATCGCGCTGGCGTCTCGTCGTACAGCGATGTCAACGATCCGCGCGCGGTGATCAGCCGCAGCAAGTTCCTGACCGGAGCGACGATCGGCCTCGGCGGCCTGATCGGCGTCGCGGTCGCCGTGCCGGTGCTGGGCTTCGTGCTCGGGCCGTCGTTCGCGACCGAGGACTGGTACTGGACGAGCTTCGGCAAGGTCGACAATCCGGAGTTCAAGAAGGGCACGTTCGTCCCGGTCGTCTTCGAGCGCGGCAAGCTCGGCGAGCTCGATCGCCGCGTCGCCTACGTCCGCCGCGACGGCGACCAGGACTTCACGATCATCTCGAACGTGTGCATGCACCTCGGCTGCCCCGTGCAGTTCAAGACGACCGGCTTCGCCTGCCCGTGCCACGGCGGCCAGTACGACACCGAGGGCATCCGCACGGCCGGCCCGCCGATCCGCCCGCTCAACCGCTTCGAGTACAAGGTCGAGAACGGCAACCTCCTCGTCGGGCGCGTGTTCGCGACCGAGGAGATCGATGGCGAGGTCGTCATGACCGATCAGTTCAAGCTTCCCGGTGAGCCCGTCGGCGGTCTCCTCGGCTGGCTCTACCCCGTCCCGTCCTGAGGCAGGAGAACACCATGTCCACACTGCTGCCCCCGCCCAAAGAGATCGCGCAGATGCCGGTCGACTGGATCGAGGAGCGCTCCGGCCTCATCTCGTTCCACAAGTACATGCTCTTCCGCAACGTGCCGAAGGACATCTCCTGGCTCCAGACGCTCGGCTCGGCGCTGCTGACGGTCTTCATCCTGCAGGCCACCACCGGCATCCTGCTGGCGATGTACTACCAGCCCGATCCGGACACCGCCTGGACGACGATCAAGTTCATCACCGACGACGCGACGCTCGGCTGGCTCGTCCGCGGCATGCACAAGTGGGGCTCGTCGATCATGGTCGTGCTGCTCTTCCTGCACATGGGCCGCACGTTCCTGTTCGGCGCGTACAAGTACCCCCGCGAGATGACGTGGCTCACCGGCGCGATCATCTTCATCCTCGTGATGGGCATGTCGTTCACCGGCTACCTGCTGGTCTTCGACGAGCGCGCCTACTGGGCCACGATCGTCGGCGTGAACATCAACGGCACCGCCCCGATCGCCGGTCCGGCCCTGTCCTGGATCCTGATGGTCGGCCCGCAGATCTCGACGCACACGCTGTCGCGCTTCTACGCGCTGCACATGCTCGTGATCCCGAGCCTGATCGGCGGCCTGATCTTCATCCACATGCTGCTGGTCGTGCGGCTCGGCGTCACGTCGCCGCCGTGGTCCCGCATGCAGGTCACGGAGGGTGACGCCTGATGCCCCGTCTGACTGCACGCGAGCGCCGCGAGGCCTACCAGCGCGAGTACGCGTTCCAGAAGAAGCACGGCAAGTCGTTCTTCCCGAACGCCGTCTTCCACGACACGATCGTCAGCCTGATCGTCGTCGCCCTGATCATGGGCATGGCGATCCTGTGGCACGCCCAGTTCGGCGCGATTCCGTCGGAGGTCGACGCCGGCCGCATCGGCGGCCTGCTGGGTCCCGCCTACGAGGCGAAGGCCGATCCGGGCGTGCTCGCGTACGACCCGCGTCCCGAGTGGTACTTCTTCTTCCTGTTCGAGCTGCTCCGCATCTTCAAGACGCCGCAGCTGCTGATCGTCGGCTCCGTGATCATCCCGACCATCTGGATGGTCCTGCTGATCGGCTGGCCGTTCATCGACCGCAACCCCGATCGTCGGCTCTCGCGCCGCCCGATCGCCCTCGCGGTCGGCGTGATGGTCCCGGTCATCCTGCTGACGCTCACGTACTACGGCTCCCAGGCCCCGGGCGCGGGCGGTACCGCCTCGACCGAGCCGGGTGCCGCGGCGTTCGCGAATGGCCCGTGCTCGACGTGTCACACGCTGGCCAATGCCGGCACCGCGGGCAACGTCGGTCCGGTGCTCGACGATGCCAAGCCGGACTATGCGACGGCGCTCAAGTTCATCACGAACGGTCAGGGCGGCATGCCCGCGTTCAAGGGCCAGTACTCCGAGGACGAGATCGCGTGCCTCGCCGGCTACGTCGCGACGTGGTCCGGCGCCAAGGGCACCACGCCGGGACCGCAGGCGGCGTCCGCCAAGGACACGTACCCGGCATCGTGCAAGGCGGCTGGCGGCCAGTTCGCCGGCGGCTGATCCCGCTCGCATAGACGATCGAACGCGGAGGACCGGGTGCCAGCACCCGGTCCTCCGTCATTTCCGGGGTCGGTGCGGCCGCCGCGCCGGGCGCGGCGAAAGGCGTGGAGAACGCCCGTGCTCCCGTATCCTGCACGGGCCCCCGCCATGCACGTCTTCCTCGGAATCACCGGCGCCTCCGGCGCCCCCTACGCAGCCCGACTCCTCAAGGGCTTCGCCGCGGTCGGCGCGCAGGTGGGCGTCTGCGCCTCGGCGTCGGCCGGCGAGGTGATCGCGTGGGAGGTGTATCGCGACAAGACGATCCCGCCGCAGGAGGCCGTCGAGCGGTTCGTCGCCGAGCACGGCGGAGACGGCGCGACGCTGTACGGCGAGCGCGACTGGTTCGCCCCGTACGCCTCCGGCTCGGCGAAGGTCGACGCCTACGTGATCTGCCCGTGCTCGATGGCGACGTGCGGCACGATCGCGTCGTCCAGCCAGGC
>CAWUMZ010000027.1:0-17024 GCA_963923625.1 uncultured bacterium
GCCCCTATGCGTCACCCCAGCGGTGACGGTCTCCGTGCAACCGCTCGGTGACGCAGAGGGGTCACGAGGAGTGCCTACCCCACGACCCGCCCGGCGTCGACGACGATCTCGCCGTCGAGGCGCACGGTGCAGTGGCGCATCGGGAAGTCGAAGTGGCCGCGCGTGTGACGGCCCGCGTTCTCGTTGGCGCCCGTCGAGAAGAGGAAGTTGCCCTCGAAGGCGCGCAGCTCGATGCCGTTCGTCTCGCGCTTGTCCACCATCACGAGGGCGTCCCAGCGCGCGGCCGGATTCATGCCCCAGCCGACGTGGCTCACGCTGTACGCCTCCTCCTCGTCGAAGGCGGCGAGGTACGAGCGCAGCAGATCGGCGTCGAGGTTGTCGCCGTCGATCGCCGTGACGCGATCGCCCGCGATCGTCAGGCGCACCGGCTCGCGCAGGTAGTCCTTGAAGGTCAGGTTCGCATCGCCCGGCGCGAGCACGAGCGTGCCCTCGACCGTACCCGCGGCGGGAAACGCGACCACGAGTCCGCCGGGCCAGTGCGCGACCGTGCCCGGACCATCCGTGGCGCCCCACGACCCGGCGGTGAAGGCACCGGCGAGGCGGATCCGCAGATCGGTGCCGACAGGCGAGGTGACGTGCATCTCCTCGGCCGCGCGCAGGCGCTCCAGCCCCGCCAGCACGCGCGCCTTGAGCTCGCCGTCGTCCGGCGCCCAGCGCTCGAACGCCTCGGGATCCTCGTTGGGGATCATCAGCACGCGGGTACCGGCGCCGAGGATGGCGGGCAGCTCGGGCGCGTGCAGCAGCCCCTCGATCGTGCAGTCGAGGACGAGGTCGGCGGTGCACAGCGCGGCGACGGCGGCCGGGTTGCCCTGCAGCGCGATGCTCGAGCCGGTCGAGCGGATCGCGACCGGTCCCGGATTCGGCGGCGTCGGCATGCGCACGTCGAGCACGCGACCGCCGAGATCCTCCGCGGCCAGCCGCGCCGTGTCGACGAGCGCGCTCCGGCTGCCGGACTCGCTGAGCACGGCGACGATCTCACCGGCCGTGAGCCCGCTCGCCGTGAGCGCACGCCGGAAGACGTCGAGGGTGCGGTGCTCCATCAGGCGCTCTCCACCATGGCGATATGGTCGCGCAGCAGCCGGTTGAGCGCGTCGGGCGCCTCCAGCGGCGTGTAGTGGCCGGCGCCCGGGATGACGGCGAGCCTCGCCCCGGAGATGGCTGCGGCGAGCGCCTCGGCGTAGGCCGGCGGCGTCTCCTCATCGAGCTCGCCGACCGCGACGAGCGTCGGCGCGGCGATCTCGCCGAGCCGTGCGCGCACGTCGTGCGACGGCAGTGCGTGGATCGACTGCATCAGCCCCGCCACGGGCACGCGCAGCATCGAATCGACGGCGGCGCGCACCGCACCCGGCGCGGGGTCGGGGGCCATGATGCTGCGCAGCACCGGCTCGGCGAACTCCTCGATCTGCGCACCTGCCTCGAGCGGCGCCAGCCGCGCCGCCTTCCACTGGTCGGGGTCGGTGCCGTCGAGGCCGAAGGCCGGGCTCGTGTCGACGAGCGCGAGCGAGCGCACCGCGTCGGGGTGCAGGAGCGCGAGGTGCAGCGCGATCATGCCGCCCATCGACAGGCCGACGACATGCGCGGAGCCGCCGAGCCGCGCGATCAGCCCGTCAGCCGCGGCGGCGAGCGCCGGGAACGTCATGTCGGCGAGCGCCGGCGATGCCCCGTAGCCCGGCATGTCCCACGCCACGCAGCGATGGTCGGCGGCGAGCGCCTCGAGCTGGGCGTCCCAGCCGGTGCGCGTCATGCCGAGGCCGTGCAGGAAGACGATCGGCGCGCCCTCCCCCGCCTCGCGCCAGGCGACCGGCGTCTCGTCGACGTCGACGATCACGCTTCCGCGTCGTCGGGGAAGATTCCGTGCCGCCCGAGTCGGTGCAGGCACACCTCCGCGCTCCACGGGAGCATCAGCGAGCCGCAGCGGGCGTCGCGGTAGTACTGCTCGAGGCGGAACTCCTTCAGCATCGACAGCCCGCCGCACGTGCGGATCGCGAGCGAGGCGATCTCGGGCGCGGTCTCCATCGTCGTGTAGCTCGCCGCGAGCGCGCGCGCGACCATGTCGGGGGTCGGGTCCACGCGCGCCTCGTCGACGACCTTGTCGAACAGCGCGCGACTCCTCTCGTACATGATCTGCAGCTCGGCCCAGCCCTGCTGCTTCTGCGGGACGTCGCGCCGCGAGGTGACGCCGGGCGGCGCCTGCGACGACATGTAGTCGCGCACGAAGTCGATGACGGCCTTCGACAGGCCCATGTAGGCCGGCGTCAGCGTCATGTAGACGTACGGCCACCGCTCGGCGAGCTGGTTGTAGATGCCCGGCGGCAGCAGGACGGCATCGTCGGGCGCGAAGGCGTCCTTGAAGAGCAGCGTGCGCGAGACCGTGCCGCGCATGCCGAGCGGATCCCAGTCGCCGACGATCTCCACGCCGGGATCGTCGGCCGCGATCGCGAGGAACAGGATCTCGTCCTCGCTCGTCTCGATGCACGTGATGTTGTAGTCCGATGCCGCGCCCGACAGCGAGGCGAAGATCTTGCGGCCGTTGACGCGGTACCCGCCGTCGACCTTCTCCGCCGTCGTCGCGAAGCCGCGCGTGGCGCCCTGGGCGATGCCCTCGCTGAGCGGCTGCGACTGCAGCGCCTTCTCCTCGATGATGCGGCGGTAGAGCTCGGTGCGCAGCGCCTCGTGGCCGGCGCGGTGCTCGTCGCTCATGTCGAGATCGTCGGCGGCGACGCCCGTCCACAGCACGGTCTGCGTGTGCATGTTGAAGGTCAGCGCCGTCATCGGGCAGTACGCCCCGATCGCCGCGCCGATGTGCATGTAGTCGTTGAAGCTCGCGCCGAGGCCGCCGTAGCGCGTCGGAATGCAGAGCCCGTAGAAGCCGGCGTCGTACAGGTCGTCGAAGTTCTCGAAGGGGAACGACGCCTCGCGGTCGTACTTCGGCGCGCGCTCGCGGAAGGCCGGGCCGATCTCATCGACGATCGCGAGCAGCCGCTGGCGGCGCTCCGGATCGATCACGGGGTCTGCCTGCACTGCCATCGAACGCCTCCCGACGCGTGAAACGCCGACAGCGTACCGCGGCGTGAAAAGGGGGTTCCAATCCCCGCTCAGATTGGATACAGTATCCAGAATTCGCGGGGCGCGTTCAATCGCACCGCAGGAGACCTAGGATCCCGGGTGTGCCGGGCATCCGGCCGGGAGGGGCACATGGACCGCACAGCGAGCACCACGACGATCGGCGAGGCGGCCTGATGCTGCGCGTCCGGATCCTCCACGACGGCGCACCGCACTGGGGCGAGCTGATGGACGACGGCGTCATCCGCCTCGGCAGCGGCACCGAGGTCGCGGCCGCCGACGCGCACTGGCTGGCCCCCGTCGAGCCGAGCAAGATCATCGCCGTGCACCTCACGTACCAGTCGCGCCTCACCGAGTACAAGGCGCAGACGCCGCCGGAGCCGTCGTACTTCATGAAGCCCCCCACCACGCTCAACGGCCACCTCGGCGAGCTGCGTCGGCCGCACGGCACGCGCTTCCTCAACTACGAGGGCGAGATCGCCGTGGTCGTCGGTCGCGAGATGAAGGGCGTCAAGGCGGAGCACGTGCACGAGTACGTCGCCGGCTTCGCCCCCGCCAACGACGTCGGCCTGCACGACTTCCGCCACGCCGACCGCGGCTCGATGCTGCGCGTCAAGGGGCAGGACGGCTTCCTGCCGATCGGCCCCGCGATGGTGACCGCCGACCAGTGGACGCCCGACGACGGCTTCACGCTGACCACGCGCATCAACGGCGAGGTCGTCCAGCAGGGCGACGCCGACGACCTGATCTGGGACTACCGCTACCAGCTCGCCGACCTGTGCCGCGTTATCACGCTCGTCCCCGGCGACGTCGTGCTGACGGGCACGCCGGCCAACTCGCGCCCGATGGATGTCGGCGACGTCGTCGAGGTCGAGATCGCGGGGTTCCCCGCACTGCGCAACACCGTCGTCGACTGGAATGTCGATCTGACGGGCCCGGGCGACCAGCCCGAGACGTCCGCGAACACGCTCCACGTGGCGCTCGCGATTCCCGAGGACGAGGCCGAGCGGCGCGTCGCCGCCGGGGAGGTCGACTGACATGGCGATCCGACTGCACGATCTGCACCACGCGTGCCTGCGCGTGCTCGACATCGATGAGGCGACCGCCCGCTGGTCCGTGCAGTTCGGCCTCGAGGTCGTCGCGCGCGAGCCCGGCCGCTCGCTCCTGCGCGCCGACTCCGAGGACTACTGCCTCGAGCTCGTCCAGGATGCGGAGCCCGACCACGACCACTCGGCCTGGGAGCTGGCCGCCGACTGCTCGCTCGAGGACGCCGCGGCGCACCTCGATGCCTGCAACGTGTCGTACACACGCGAGCCCGACGGCTCGTTGCGCTTCAGCGATCCCTCCGGCCGCGGCCTGCAGCTCGTCGCGCACCGCGAGCGGCTGCCGATCGAGGTGTGGCCGCAGCCAGGTCGACTGACCGACCCGCCGTTCGGGATGCATCCGCGCCGCCTCGGCCACGTCAACGTGCTCGCCCCGAACATGGCAGAGATGACGACGTTCTACGTCGACGTGATGGGGATGCACATCTCGGATCGCCTCGGCGAGGCCGGCATCTGGTTCCACCTCCATCCGGAGCACCACCAGATGGCGATCGTCGGCATGGCTCCGGCGCACTTCCATCACATCGCGTTCGACATCGTCGACTGGGGCCAGCTGCGCGTGTTCCTCGACCATCTGGGCCGCCACGGCCGGTGGCTCGGCTGGGGCCCCGTGCGCCACAACCTCGCGCAGAACCTCTGCGCGTACGTGCGCATCCCCGAGGAGAACCTGTTCGTCGAGCTGTACTGCGACATGGAGATCCTGCGACTGCCGCACGAGCCGCGCACGTGGCCCGACGACGCCTTCGCCTCCAACACCTGGGGCATCCTGCCGCCGCGCTCGTACTTCCGCTTCGACGACGCGGCCGTCCACTCGGAGCGCCATCAGCTCGAGGCGCAGGGCACGCCGCTGCCGCCCCTCGCGGGCTAGCCGACCGTGGACGATCCCGCTCTCACCACGCTGCGCGACGCGCTCGCCGCGCAGGGCGTCACCCGCGTCCGCGTGATCCACGCCGATCCGCACGGCCGACCGCGCAGCAAGGACTACCCGCTGTCGTCGCTGACCGATCTGGGCGGCGGCATCGGGTACTGCGAGGCGAGCCTCGTCGAGGGGCTCGACGGCGAGCCGCTGATGGAGCCACCGCACCCCGGCGGGATCGGGCTGCCCGACACGCACGCGATCCCGGATGCCTCGACGGCCCGCGTGGTGCCCTGGGATCCGCAGACCGCGTGGATCCTCGCCGATGTCGTCGACCCGGGGCACGTCCCGTCGGGCCTGTGCGTGCGCTCGCAGCTGAAGGCCGAGCTCGGTCGACTCGAGGACCTCGGCTATCGCGCCGTGACCGCCTCGGAGCCCGAGTTCTACATCCTCGAGCCGGGTGCCGGCGCCGATGTCGTGCGCTACTCGCCCGGCGTCGGCCTTGCCTACACGTCGGGCTGGCAGGCCGACCCCGCGGGCGTGCTTCGCGCGATGCACGATGCGTGCCTGGCGATGGGACTCGGCGTGACGGCCGCACATCGCGAGGTGTCGCCCGGCCAGTTCGAGATGAACCTCAACCACGGCGAGGCGCTCGACGCGACCGATCGCGTCTTCCTCTTCGAGGAGGTGCTGCGCGAGACGGCGGGGCGACATGGCCTGCGTGCGAACTTCATGGGCAAGCCCTTCGCCGACGCCGAGGGCTCGAGCCACCACCTGCACCTATCGCTGTGGAACGACGAGGGCAACGCCTTCGCGACGCCCGAGGGCGGGCTCTCCGCGATCGGGCGCTCCTTCGCCGCCGGACTGATCGTCCACGCGCCGGCGCTGACCGCGCTCGCCTGCCCGACGATCAACTCGTTCAAGCGCCTGGCGAATGCCAACATCGGCCTGGCGCCGCTGCGCGCCGACATGGGCGGCGACGACCGCACCGCGTACCTCCGCGTGCCGCCGCAGAACGGCGCGGCGACGCGCGTCGAGCTCCGCATCGGCGATGCCTCCGCGAACCCGTACCTGCTCGTCGCCGCGGCGCTCGCCGCCGGACGCGACGGCATCGAGCGCGGGCTCGTGCCGGGCGATTCGATCGCGCTGCCGATCGAGCTCGGCCAGGCGCTCGACGCGCTCGAGGCCGATCCGATCGTCGCCGGCGCGCTCGGCGAGCGCATGGTGCGCACCGTCGTCGACGTGAAGCGGCGCGAGCTGCACCGCTTCGCCCGCATCGTCACCGAATGGGAATGGACCGAGTACGCGGATCACGTCTGAGCCGCGAGGAGATCACATGAGCAAGGGCTACAGCCTTCCCCTGTCCCCCACCGGCCGCGCGAGCCTCGTGCCGCCGCCGCCGTGGCACTACGTCGGCGACTTCGTCGTCGTGGACTACTGGGCCGATCCCGCCGCCGTCGCGGCGGTGCTGCCGCCCGGCATCGAGCCGTACGCGGCCGATCCGGGCCGCGCCGCGGTGATCTTCGCCGACTGGCAGTCGTGCACGACGGATCAGAATGAGCTCGTCGATCCCGCGCGCAGCCAGTACAAGGAGGCGTTCATCGTCGTCAACGGGATGCTCGGCGACGAGCACGTCACGACGTGCCCCTACATCTGGGTCGACCAGGACTTCGCGCTCGTGCGCGGCTGGATCCAGGGCTTCCCCAAGAAGCTCGGCTCGGTGTGGATGACGCGCGCGTTCGGCCTCGGCACGCTCGCCGATCCCGCGATCGCCGCCGGCTCCACGTTCGGGTGCACGATGGCCGCGAACGACCGCCGCCTGATCGAGGCGACGGTGAAGCTGACGGGCGAGAGCGCCGGCGGCCCCGAACACAACGCGCCGCCGCTCGTCAACCGCCGCCACTTCCCGCAGCTTGCCGCCGGCACGCACGACACGCCGGCCGTGCACGAGCTCGTGCGCGCCAAGTCGTTCGACCGCTCCATCTCCGCCATCTGGGAGGGCGACGCCACGCTGTCGTTCGGCGACGCGCCCAACGAGGAGCACATGGCGCTCGCGCCGATCAAGGTCGGCAAGGGCTACCGCTTCACGTTCGCGTACTCCGTCGACGACCTCGAGACGATCGCCGACCTGCGGGGCGACGCATGAGCGAGCGCGTCGAGGTCCACGGCCACACGGTCTCGCCGGAGCACTACATCGACGGCGTCCGCGTCGGCAGCGCGGCGACGTTCGAGGATCGCTCGCCGATCGACGGCTCGCTGCTCGCGAACGTGTGCCGCGGCGACGCCGCCACGGCCGATGCCGCGATCAGCGCCGCCGTGCGCGCCTTCCCGGCCTGGGCCGCGCTCGGCCCCGAGGGGCGTGCGCCGTACCTGCGCCGCCTGGCGGACCTCATCGACGAGCACGTGGACCACATCGCCGAGGTCGAGTGCTGGGACATGGCGATGCTCGAGCGCTCGCTCAAGGCCCGCGTGATCGGCCGCGGCGCCCGCAACTTCCGCGCGTACGCCGACCTCGCCTGCGCCTACGAGGAGCGCGTCTGGGAGTCGAACGGCACGACCAACCGCGTGGTGCGCAACCCCAGCGGTCCCGCCGTCGTGATCACCCCGTGGAACGCGCCGTTCATGCTGTCCACGTGGAAGTGCGCGCCCGCGCTCGCGGCCGGCTGCACCGTGATCCTCAAGCCGGCCGAGTGGTCGCCGCTGTCGTGCTCGCTGCTGTTCGACCTCGTCGACAAGGCGGGCTTCCCGCCCGGCGTCTTCAACCTCGTGCAGGGCATCGGCGAGGAAGTCGGCGCGGCGCTCACCACCGACCGCCGCGTGCGGCGCCTCAGCTTCACCGGCTCGCCGGAGACCGCGCGCCACATCGGCCGCGCGGGCGCCGAGAACATCGTGCCCTTCACCGCGGAGCTCGGCGGCAAGAACCCGTTCCTCGTCTTCGCCGACGCCGATCTCGACGCGGCGGCGGCCAAGGCGGCGCTGCAGTACGACGATGCCGGCCAGGTGTGCCTGTCGGGTACGCGCCTGATCGTCGAGGAGTCCGTCGTCGACGACTTCCTCGCTCGCTTCCATGCGAACGTCGATGCGCAGGTGCTCGGCGATCCGCACGACGATGCGACGACGATCAGCCCGCTGATCCACCCCGACCACCTCGCCCGCGTCGCGGGCTTCGTCGATCGCGCTCGCGAGGCCGGCGATGAGATCATCCGCGGCGGCAGGCCGTCGGATCTCGGCGGCAACTGGTACGAGCAGACGCTGATCCGCCCTCGCTCGAACGACAGCGAGGTCGTGCAGAACGAGATCTTCGGACCGGTCCTGACGATCCAGACGTTCACGACCGAGGAGGAGGCCGTCGCGCTCGCCAACTCGACCGAGTACGGCCTGTCGGGCATCCTCTTCACCTCGGACGCCGAGCGGGCCGACCGCATCGGACGCACCGTCCGCGCCGGCACCTTCTGGGTCAACTGCTTCCTCGTGCGCGATCTCACTGCCCCGTTCGGCGGCGCGGGCATCAGCGGGATCGGCCGCGAGGGCGGCGACTACGCGCTCGACTTCTACTCGGACCTGAAGACGCTCCAGATCCTCGACGGCACGGTGTCCTAGCCCCAGACGACGGGGAGCGTGCGCGGCGCGCGGAATTCCCAGCCCTGGACGTGCGGCGTCTCGGTCGGATCGAGGCGCAGATCGGGGAAGCGCTCGAACAGCGCCGCGACGGCGAGCTGGAGCTGCAGGCGCGAGAAGTGGTGCCCGACGCAGAAGTGCGTTCCGTGCCCGAACGCGACCTGCAGCGGTCCCTCGCGAAACAGGTCGAAGCGCTCAGCGTCCGGTCCCCACACCGCCTCGTCGCGGTTGGCGCTGGACAGCAGCGCGCTGATGCCGGCGCCGCCGGGCACGGCCACGCCGCAGACCTCGGTGTCCTCGACGACGCGCCGCGTCTGCGTGCCGATCGGGCTGATCCAACGCAGACCCTCCTCCGTGGCCTGGCGGGCCAGCCCACGGGGATCCTCGGCGAAGGCCGCTGCCTGCGCGGGGTCGGAGAGCAGGCCCAGCACGGTGCTGCCGGCGGCGTGGCCCGGCTCCTGCATGCCGCCGAGCAGGATCACCTTGAGCGTCGGCATCACCTGGGCGATGCGCTCGTCGACGTCGCCGGTGGCAGCGGCCATCATCTCGGAGACCGTGCTGCCGTCTGGCTCGTCGAGCAGCTGCGCCAGGATCGGCCGCACCACCTCGTCGACCTCGCGCGTGGTGGCCTGGCCGATCGCCTCGCGCGCCGGGTCGTCCTCGTAGTTGATGACGCCCTCCGCAAGGCCGGCGAACCAGCGGCGCAGCGTGTCGTCGTCGATCATCGCGAGCCCGAGGACCTGCGCGAGGCTGCGGACGCTGATCGGCTCGAAGTATTCGGCCATCAACTCGGCGCGCCCACGCCCGTCGAGGCGCTCCAGGTGCTCGTGGATGAGCGGCTCGATCAGCGGCCCGGCGTACTCCTCCACCCGCCGCGGCCGGAACGGCCGATCCATCATCCCGCGCAGCCGCCGCTGCTCGGCGCCATCCTCGGTCAGGACGTTCGGCTCGCCGAAGGTGCGATCGATCGGCGACGGAATCGGCTTGGCCGCGAAGCGCCGGTGGTCGGAGGCGACCTCCTCGACGGCCGCCGCGCTGACGGCCCACCAGAGATTGACGCACGGCACGTACGCCACCGGGCGCTCCGCGCGGATGCGCGCGAAGACCGGGTACGGATCCGCGTCGAGCTCGTCGACGGTGAGCGACGCCAGATAGTCGTCGAGCGAGGTGCCCACGGCCTATGCCGGTACGGGCGAGGCGAGGATGTGCTCGCGCGTGAGCCGCTCGGCGAGCTCTGCATCGCCGGCGGTGATGGCGTCGAGGATCGCCTGGTGCGGCTCGGCGTAGCCGCTGGCGAGCTGCGCATCCGCGGTCTGCGCATCGAAGATGACCGTGCCGACCGCCTGCACCCACAGCGACTCGGCGAAGCGATCGAGGTGCGGATTGCCGGCCGAGTGGACGAGCGCGAGATGGAACGCGCGGTTCGACGCGAAGTCGCGGTCGCCACCAGCACGCTGCTCGGCGATCGCGGCGGCCATCGCCTTGAGGGCCGCGCGGTCACGCGTCTGCGCGCCCAATCGCGCTGCCGCCGGCTCGAGCGCCAGCCGCGCCTCCCAGAACCGCACCTGCGCCTCGCGGCTGAGCGCGGTGACGACCGCGCCGCGATTGGGCTCGAGCTCGACGAGACCGTCGGCCGCCAGCAGCCGCATCGCCTCGCGCAGCGGCGTGCGCGAGATGCCGAGCTCCTCCGCGAGCACCTCCTGGCGCAGGCGCGTACCCGGCGGCAGCTCGCCGGTGCGGATGCGATCGCGGAGGATCGCGCAGGTCTGCTCGACCATGCTCGGCGCGACGACGCGGGACTTCGACATACCGGCAGGCTACCGGTTCGCGCTACGGCTGCAGGCGCACGCGATCCCAGCGCGCGCCATCGCGCTCGTAGCGCAGGCGATCGTGCATGCGGCCGACGCGGCCCTGCCAGAACTCGATGGCGTCGGGAACCACGCGGTAGCCGCCCCACCACGGCGGCACGGGCACGTCCTCGCCGGGATGCGCGGCATCGGCCTCGCTGAACTGGCGCTCCAGCGCGGCGCGATCGGCGATCGGCTCGCTCTGGTGCGATGCCCACGCGCCGATGCGGCTCTCGCGGGGACGCTGCGCGAAGTAGGCGGCCGTGTCCTCGTCGGAGGTCCGTTCGACCGCGCCCTCGATGCGGATCTGCCGCTCGAGCGGCTCCCACCAGAACACGAGCGCGGCACGCGGATGGGCCGCGAGCTCGCGGCCCTTGCGACCCTCGCGATTCGTGTAGAAGACGAACGCGCCGTCGTCGGCGAGCTCCTTCAGCAGCACCATGCGCGCGACGGGGTTGCCGTCGGCGTCGACCGTGGCGAGCGTCATCGCGTTCGGCTCGAGGATCGCTCCCGAGCCGCGCGCCACGCCGATCCACGCGAGAAACAGCTCCAGGGGATTGTGCCCCGCCGCGGTCTCGCTCAGCTCGCCGTTGCGATAGGCCACTCGCATCTCATGAAACGCCATCGCCGTCTCCTTCCGCGCGGGAACGCTCTTCCACCAAGTTTATGACCCGCAAGGCGGATTCCTCGACGGCGAGGTTCGACACGTCGATCACCGGGCAGCCGAGCTTGCGGAAGACGTCGGTGCCGTCGTCGATCTCCGCGAGGATCTTGGCGAGGTCGGCGTAGCTGTCGCGCGCCCGCCCGCCCATCGCCCGCAGACGACGGCCGCGGATGCGCTGCAGGCGCTCGGGATCGATCGTCAGACCGACGATCTTCGAGCGGTCGACGCGGAACAGCTGCTGCGGCGGCTCGACGCCGGGCACCAGCGGCGTGTTCGCGGTCTTGTAGCCGAGGTAGCCGAGATACATCGAGAGCGGTGTCTTGCCGGTGCGCGACACGCCGACGATGACGATGTCGGCCTCCTCGAGCCCCTCGCCGGATAGGCCGTCGTCGTGCTTGACGGCGAACTCCATCGCGGCGACGCGCTTGAAGTAGTCGGTCTCGAGCGCCACGGGTCGGCCCGGCACGAGCTCGGCCTCATCGCCCGACGCCAGCTGGAGCGCCTCGAGCGGCGCTCCGAGGAGATCGCATCCCGGCAGGCCGTGCTGCTCGCACAGCTCGGCGGCGCGGTGGCGCAGGTCGCGGTCGATCAGCGTGAAGAACACGGTCGTGCGCGCCTGCCCGCTGAGCTTCTCGAAGACGGCCTGCAGACCGGCGACGGTCGTGACGCGCGGATGGCGGATGATGCTGACGGGCGACACCGAGAACTGCGCCTGGGCGGCGCGCGCCACGCGCGAGGCGGTATCGCCCGTGGAGTCCGAGATGATGTGGATCTCGACGGGCGCGGTGCTCATCGCTGCAGCTGGGTCAGGTCGCCGACGGGCGCGAACGCCGACAGCGCATCGCGCAGCAGGCGCACGCGGTTGGCGCGCACCTGGGGATCCTCGGCGAGCACCATCACGTCGTCGAACAGCGCATCGACCGCGGGCGCGAGCTCAGCGGCGACGCGCAGCGCGGCTGCGGGATCCTGCTCGGCGGCGACGCGCGGGCCGAGCTCGGCGATGGCGTCGGCCAGGGCGATCTCCGCCTGCTCGGCGAGCAGCGCGCGATCGAGCGCGTCGGCCGCCTGCTCCTTCTCGCCGATGCGGCTGCACCGCGTGACCGCAGCGTGCGCGCGCTCGAGCTCCGGCGCGTCGGCGGCATCGTGCAGGGCACGGGCGATCGCGGCGTGGCGTGCCGGATCGGTGCTGCCGGCGCCGCGGGCCGCACGCTGGACATCGACGGGCACGCCGGCGTCGCCGAGCGCCTGATCGACGCGATCGAGGATGAACGGCACGACGATCTCCTGCGTCGCCGCGAGGTCCAGCTCGAGGTCGGCGCTCTGCCCGACGAGCAGCGCGTGCGCCTGCGCGACGAGCCGCGGCAGGTCGAGCGCCAGCCCGTAGCGCGACTGGATCTCCACGATGCCCGCCGCCGCGCGGCGCAGGGCGTACGGATCGCGCGAGCCCGTGGGGCGCTCGCCGATGGCGACAACGCCGACGAGCTGGTCGAAGCGATCCGCCAGGGCCAGCAGTGCGCCGGGCAGCGTCTCGGGCACCGGGCGACCGGCGCCGTCGGGCTGGTACTGCTCGCGAATCGCGATCGCGACGGCCTCGGGCTTGCCCGCGGCCCGCGCGTACTCCATCCCCGTCTCCCCCTGGAGCTCGGCGAATTCGCCCACCATCGTGGACGCGAGATCGGCCTTCGCGAGGCGCGCCGCCTCGACGGCGTGCGCGCGGTCCTCGCCGGTGATGCCCGCATCGTCGGCGAGGATCTCGACGAGCGCCATCAGGCGCGCCGTGCGGTCGGCCAGCGTGCCGAGACGCTGATGGAAGGTGATGCGCCCGAGCTCCTCCGCCATCGCCTCGATGCCGCGCGCGCGATCCTTCTCGAGCGAGAAGACGGCGTCGTCGAGGCGTCCGGCGAGCACGCGCTCGTTGCCGGCGCGTACGGTGGCATCCGCATCGGGATGCGAGTTGACGACCGTCAGGAAGGCGGGCCGCAACGTGCCCGTCGCCCCGCGCAGCGGCAGGTAGCGCTGGTGCGACTGCATCGCGGTGATCAGCACGCGCTCCGGCAGCTCGAGGTGGCGCTCGCTGATCTGGCCGTCGAGCACGCGCGGCCACTCCACGAGGTAGACCACCTCGTCGAGCACCCTGCCGGGATCCTCCCACTGCGCGTCGTGCGGCTTCGCCTGCGAGGCCAGCAGTGCCTCGATCACCTCACGGCGATCGGCGGTGCGGGCCGCGACACCAGCGCCCCCGAGCTCGACGGCGTAGTCCTCGACCGTCGAGAGCTCGAACTCCGGCCGCAGCAGCCGGTGCCCGCGGGTCGTGCGCCCGCTCTGGACGCCCTGGACCTCAGCGGGCAGCACCGTGTCGCCGTGCATGACGATCAGCGTGCGGATGGGCCGCGAGAAGCGCAGCGTGCCGGTGCCCCAGCGCATGTTCTTCGGCATCTGCAGACCCTCGATCAGCCCGTCGACGAGCGCCTGCGCGTGGGCCGCGAGCGGCTCGGCCGGCGAGGTGACCGTCGCGGTGAGCAGGCCGTTCTCGACGACGAGATCCTCGGGCGTGAGGCCGTGCTTGCGTGCGAAGCCCTCGGCGGCCTTCGTCCAGGCGCCGTTCTCGTCGCGCGCCGCCTTCTCGGGCGGGCCGGTGTGCGTGATCGTCTCGGCCGGTGCCTCGGCGGGCACGCCCTCGGCGATCACGGCGATACGGCGCGGCGTCACGAACGTCTCGACCGACGTCGGCGCGAGCCGGCGCGCGGCGAGCAGCTTCTCGAGCGTCGGGCCGGCTTCGCGCTCGGCCACGCGGCAGGCATTCGCGGGCAGCTCCTCGCAGCCCAGCTCGATCAGCAGCGAGGCGGTCATGCGAGCTCCAGCCCCAGGTACGCGTGCGAGACCGCGCGGGCCAGGGCGCGGACGCGGCCGATGTACGCGACGCGCTCGGTCACCGAGATCGCACCGCGCGCGTCGAGCTGGTTGAAGGCGTGCGAGCACTTGAGGACCTGGTCGTAGGCCGGCACCGGCAGCCCCGCCTCGAGGCAGCGGCCGCACTCGGCCTCGTGGTGGTCGAAGGCGCGCACGAGACCAGGCACGTCGGCGACCTCGAAGTTGTAGGCGCTCCACTCGCGCTCGCCGCGGGCGTGCACATCGGCGTACGTGATGCCGGGTGCCCACTTGAGCTCCCAGCAGGACTCGACGCCCTGCAGGTACATCGCGAGGCGCTCGAGGCCGTACGTGATCTCGACGGAGATCGGATCGCAGTCGATGCCGCCGGCCTGCTGGAAGTACGTGAACTGCGTCACCTCCATGCCGTCGAGCCAGACCTCCCAGCCCGTGCCCCACGCGCCGAGCGTCGGCGCCTCCCAGTTGTCCTCGACGAAGCGGATGTCGTGGGCGGCCGCATCGATGCCGATGGCGGCGAGCGAGCGCAGGTACGACTCCTGGATGTCGAGCGGCGAGGGCTTGATCAGCACCTGGAACTGGTAGTAGTGCTGCAGGCGGTACGGGTTCTCGGCGTAGCGGCCGTCCGTCGGGCGGATGCTCGGCTCGACGTACGCCGTCGACCACGGCTCGGGGCCGAGACAGCGCAGGATCGTGGCCGGATTCATCGTGCCCGCTCCGACCTCCGTGTGGTACGGCTGCACGATCGCGCAGCCCTCCGCCGCCCAGAACGCCTGCAGGCGCAGGATCAGATCCTGGAACGTCGTGGCTGCGGCATCGGTCGACACGCCCGAAGGCTACCGATTCCCGCCCACCGGACGCCCCGCCGGAACCGGGGATACCCTGAGTCGGTGAAGCGCGCCGGTCTGCTGATCCCCCTCGCGATGCTGCTCGGCCTGATGGCGGCGGCGCCTGCGGCGAATGCGCTCTCGCTGACGACGATCGCGACGGGCCTCAAGGACCCGACGGTGCTCACCTTCCGACCGGGGAACCCCTCGCCCGTCGTGGCGACGCGCAAGGGGATCGTCTACGCGATCGTCAAGGGCAAGCCGCGCAAGCTCGTCGATCTCACCGACCGCGTCGGCCAGCAGGGCGGCGAACGCGGACTGCTCGGGCTCGCCTACAGCCCGGCCTACAAGGACAACGGCTTCATCTTCGTCGCGTACACGGATGCCGTCGGCGACACGCAGATCGTGCGCTTCCGCAAGGGCCGCTACGACCACTTCCTGAAGGGCTCCGCGACCACGATGTGGTCGATCCGCCAGCCGTACGCCAACCACAACGGCGGTCAGCTGGCGTTCGGCCCCGACGGGCTGCTGTACGTCGGCATGGGCGACGGCGGCGCCGGCGGCGATCCGGGCAACCGCGCGCAGAACACCTTCACCCTCCTGGGCAAGCTGCTGCGCGTCGACGTCAACAGCACCAGCCCGTTCGCCATCCCGACCACGAACCCGTTCGCCGACGGTGTCGCCGGCGCCCCGAGCGTCTGGGCGATGGGCGTCCGCAACCCCCACTTCTCGTTCGACAGCCGTACCGGCAGCCTCTGGCTCGTCGATTCCAGCCAGGCCGACAACCAGGAGGTCGACTGGGTCGCCAACCCCGCGCCCGCGCTCCCCAACTTCGGCTGGAGCGCGTTCGACGGCGGGTCGAAGTACAAGCCGCAGCCGACGCCCGGCACGCTGGTGACGCCCGTGACGACGTACGGTGCGGCCTACGGATGCGCACCCGTCGCCGGCAACGTCTACCGGGGCAAGGCCGTGCGCGCGCTCCGCAACATGTACGTCTTCGGCGATGCCTGCAGCGGCCGCGTGTTCTCGATCCTCCGCAAGGACGCCAAGCTCGTCGATACGGGGCTGAAGGTCCCGAAGCTGACGGCGATCGGGCAGGACGACGCGGGCGAGCTCTGGCTGATCGGCCAGAAGGGCGCGCTCTCGATGATCACGCCGTAGGCGACTGCCCGAGCAGCGCAAGGCGCACGTCGCCGTGCTCCTGCGCCGTCGCCCGGCAGAGGCGCGCGATCGCGGTGCGCTGGGGCGCCGGTAGATCCAGCAGCGCGCCGAGCGGCTCGCCGAGCAGCCGATTCGCCGCGGCCGCCGAGACCGGGTCGAGCGGGATGCCGCTGCCGCACGCGCTGCAGAAGGCGCAGCCGGCTGCGGCGTCGTACACCTCGACCGCACCGCCGCACCCGACGCACGCGGCGACCTCGGGCCGCCAGCCGGCAAGCGCGAGCAGCTTCAGCACGAACGCGAGCGTGACGACATCGGCGCCCGCGCGCACGTCATCGCCGAGCGGCTCCGTCAGCGCCACGAGATAGCGTTCGAGCCCGCGGTAGAGGCGCTCATCCGGCTCGGGCTCGGGAAACAGCCGCACGACGGCCTCGATGCCTCCGGTCGCCGCGAGCACGCGGATCGGATCGCGGCGCAGGTCGTCGCCCGACCACAGGACGTGCGCGCCCGTGATCGTCGCGAGATCGCCCTTGCCCGGCTGGATCATCGCCTCGATGCGCGTCATCGGCTCCAGCCGCGCGCCGAGCTTGGCCGTCGTCTTGCGCGCCCCTTTCGCGATCACGTTGACCCGCCCGTGGTCGAGCGTGAGCAGGTGCACCACGCGGTCGGCCTCGCCCGTGCGGAAGCTCCGCAGGACGATCGCCTCGGCCGCGTAGGCGGTGGCCACCCGGCGCTAGTCCTGGACGAGCGGCAGGAGCTCGCCGGCGCGGTCGAGCGCGGCGATGTCGTCGTATCCGCCAACGGGCACGCCGTCGATGATGATCTGCGGGATCGTCATGCGCCCGGTCATCTCCACGAGCTTCTCGCGGAAGCCGGGGATGCGGTCGACATTGGTCTCCTCGTACTCGATGCCCCGAGCATCGAGCAGCGCCTTCGCGCGCA
>CAWUMZ010000028.1:0-16999 GCA_963923625.1 uncultured bacterium
CCGCGCTGGCCGCCGGCGCCACGACGATCAACATCCCGGACACCGTCGGCTACACAACGCCGGAGGAGTACAAGGAGATCCTCGAGACGCTGTACGCCAACGTGCCCGAGCTGCACGAGGCCACGCTGAGCGTCCACACGCACAACGACCTCGGTCTCGCGACCGCGAACTCGCTGGCCGGCGTGCAGGCAGGCGCGCGCCAGGTCGAGGTCGCGATCAACGGCATCGGCGAGCGCGCCGGCAACTCCGCGCTCGAGGAGGTCGTGATGGCGCTGCGCACGCGCAGCGCGTTCTACGGCTACCGGACGGGCATCGAGACGACCGAGATCGCCCGCGCCAGCCGCCTGGTGTCGCGCCTGAGCGGCTACCCGGTGCAGCCGAACAAGGCGATCGTCGGCAAGAACGCCTTCGCCCACGAGGCCGGCATCCATCAGGACGGCGTGCTCAAGAACCGCCGCACGTACGAGATCATGGACGCCGAGTCGATCGGGCTCGAGCACAACGAGCTCGTGCTGGGCAAGCACTCCGGCCGCGCCGCGCTGCAGGCGGCCTACGCGGACATGGGCTACACGATCGAGGGCGACGAGCTGAAGCGCGCGTTCGCGAAGTTCAAGGAGATCGCCGACCGCAAGAAGACGGTGTCCGCCCTCGACCTCGAGGCGATCATCGACGACCAGTCGCGCGACACGAGTGAGCGCTGGATCCTCGAGGGCCTGTCGCTGCGCACGAACACGGGCGAGACGTCCCACGCCGAGGTGAAGGTGCGCGAGGGCGATCAGGTCCACACGGCCACGGGCGAGGGCGATGGCCCGATCGACGCGGCCTTCATCGCGCTCAACTCGATCGTCCAGACAGCCGGCGAGCTGCGCGAGTTCAACGTCAACGCCGTCACGGGCGGCAATGACGCCCTCGGCGACGTGCGCGTCGTCCTGGAGCACGATGGGCGCCGCTACACCGGCCAGTCCGTCGCCCCCGACATCACGGAGGCCGCCGCGCAGGCGTTCCTCCGCGCGGCCGCCCTGGTGGCCGCAGGCAACCCGAACCCGATGGTCCGCGAGACCATCTGACCCGCAGCACGAGAACGGAGCATCACGTGAAGATCGCAGTCCTCCCCGGTGACGGCATCGGCCCCGAGACCACGCGCGTCGCGCTGGCCGTCCTCCACGCCGCCGGCGAGGCCCACGGCTTCACCGCCGAGTGCACCGAATACCCGTTCGGCGGCAACGCCATCGACTCGCACGGGGATCCGTTCCCCGCGGAGACCCGCGCCGCGCTGCCGCACGCCGATGCCGTCCTGAAGGGCGCGGTCGGCGGACCCAAGTGGGACACCGGCGAGATCCGCCCCGAGCAGGGCCTGCTCGCGCTGCGCGCAGAGCTGAAGGCCTTCGCGAATGTCCGTCCGATCCGCATGTGGACGGACAAGCTCGTCTCCCCCCTGCGCCCCGAGCTCGTCGAGGGGCTCGACATGATCATCATCCGCGAGCTCACGGGCGGCCTCTACTTCGGCCCCAAGGAGCTGACGGCGGAGACCGGCATGGACACGTGCCGCTACTCGGTCGAGGAGGTCGAGCGCGTCGCGCGCTACGCCTTCGACCTCGCGCGCACGCGCCGCGGCAAGGTGTGCTCGGTCGACAAGCAGAACGTGCTGTCCAGCTCCAAGCTGTGGCGGCAGGTCGTGATCGAGCGCGTGGCGCCGGACTACCCGGACGTCGAGCTGTCGCACCAGCTCGTCGACTCGATGGCGATGAAGCTGATCGAGCAGCCGCTGGCGTACGACGTGATCGTCACGGAGAACATGTTCGGCGACATCCTGTCCGACCTCGCCGCGAGCATCTCGGGCGGCATCGGACTTGCCCCGAGCTCGTCGCTCGGCGCCCAGCGCCCCGGCCTCTACGAGGCGATCCACGGCTCCGCCCCGGACATCGCCGGCAAGGGCCTGGCCAATCCGACCGCGATGGTGCTGACCGTGGCGATGATGCTGCGCGACCTCGACCAGCGCGAGGCCGCCGACGCGATCGAGGCCGCCGCCATCCACTGCCTCGAGCACGGGCCGACCACGCCGGATCTCGGCGGGACGGCGACGACCGACGAGGTCGGCGCGGCGATCGCCGCGCTGATCGCAAAGGGGAACGCATGAGCACCACCAACCTGGAGAAGGCGCGCGCCCGCAAGGAGCGCATGCTCGGCTCCGAGGCGATCATCCGGTCGCTCGAGGCCGAGGACGTCACGATCTGCTGGGGCATCCCCGGCGGCGCGATCCTCCCGCTGTACGACGCCTTCATGGCGATCGACCACACCATCGAGCACGTGCTCGTCCGCCACGAGCAGGGCGCGGGCCACATGGCGCAGGGCTACGCCCGCGCAACCGGCAAGGTCGGCGTCTGCATCGCCACCAGCGGCCCCGGTGCGACGAACCTCGTCACCCCGATCGCCGATGCGTTCCTCGACTCCACCCCGCTCGTCGCGATCACCGGTCAGGTGCCCACGCACCTGATCGGCACGGACGCCTTCCAGGAGGCCGACATCACCGGCATCGTGATGCCGATCGTGAAGCACTCGTTCCTCGTGCAGAAGGCCGAGGACATCCCGAAGGCGATCCACGAGGCCTTCCACATCGCCAGCACCGGCCGCCCCGGCCCCGTGCTCGTCGACATCCCGAAGAACCTCCAGCTGACGGAGATCGACTTCGAGTACGTCGACACGATCGACCTCCCCGGCTACAGCGCGGAGTTCCCGCGCGAGCTCGAGGGCGTCGAGCAGGCGGCCGACCTGATCGCGCACTCCCGCAAGCCCGTGCTCTACGTGGGCGGCGGCGTGATCAACGGCGAGGCCTCCGATGACCTGATCCTCCTCGCGGAGGCGCTGCAGGTGCCCGTCACCACGACGCTGCTCGCCAAGGGCGCCTTCCCCGACTCGCATCCGCTGTCGGTGCAGATGCCGGGCATGCACGGCTCCAAGTACGCGAACTGGACGATCCACCGCTCGGATCTGCTGATCACCGTCGGCGCGCGCTTCGACGATCGCGTCACGGGCAAGCTCGACGCATTCGCGCCGGGTGCCAAGATCATCCACTTCGACATCGACCCGGCCGAGATCTCGAAGAACCGCTTCGCGGACGTCTCGCTCGTCGGCGATCTGCGCACGACGCTGCCGGCGCTGCGCGATGCGGTGATCGCCCGGCAGGACAACGCGGCGCGCATCGAGGCGCAGGGCGACTGGCTGCGCGACGTCCAGTCGTGGAAGCGCGACAACCCGTACCGCTACAAGAAGGGCGAGAAGCTCAAGCCCCAGTACGTCGTCGAGGCCTTCGACAAGGCGCTCAAGGGCAAGGACGCGATCTTCGTCACCGGAGTCGGCCAGCACCAGATGTGGGCCGCGCAGTTCCTGTCGATCGACGGGCCTCGACGCTGGCTCACCTCGGGTGGCCTCGGCACCATGGGCTTCGGCGTCCCCGCCGCCATCGGCGCGCAGCAGGGCTGTCCCGACGCGTACGTGGTCAACTTCGACGGTGACGGCTGCTTCCAGATGACGATGCAGGAGCTCGCGACCGCCCGCTGCTACGACGTCCCCGCCATCCACGCCGTCATGAACAACGGCTGGCTCGGCATGGTGCGCCAGTGGCAGGAGCTGTTCCACGGCGAGCGCTACTCCGAGACGAATCTGTTCGGGACCATCCCGGACTTCGTGATGCTGGCGGAGGCCTACGGCGTGCTCGCGCTGCGGGCCGAGACCGAGGCCGAGGTCGATGCCGTCGTCGCGGAGGCGATCGCCGCCCGCCGCCCGACGGTGATCGACTTCCGCATCGATCACGAGGAGAAGGTGTATCCGATGGTGCCGGCCGGCGCCGCCTCCCACGAGATGATCGATCAGGCGTGGGACAACGAGTGGGTCGAGGAGGGCGTCTGATGGCCACACCCGGACATCACACACTGAGCGTGCTGGTCGAGAACAAGCCGGGCGTGCTGTCGCGCGTCTCGGGGCTGTTCTCGCGCCGCGGCTTCAATATCGACAGCCTCGCGGTGGGGCCGACGGAGCGCCCCGATCGCTCCGTCATCACCATCCGCGTCGACTGCACGCGCCACTCGGTCGAGCAGGTCGTCAAGCAGCTCGACAAGCTGATCGACGTGATCCACGTCCTCGAGGTGCACCCCGACATGGCGATCGAGCGCGAGCTCCTGTTGGTCAAGGTGAAGGCCGATGCCACGCACCGGCTCGAGATCATGCGGATGGCCGAGGTCTTCAACGCACGCGTCGTCGATGCCGGCACGGACTCGCTCCTCCTGGAGTGCGTCGAGCACCCGGATCGCCTCGCGGCACTCGAGGAGCTGCTGTCCCCGTACACGATCGTCGAGGCCGTTCGCACCGGCCGCGTGGCGATGACGCGCGCCTCGGTCGCCAACGACGAGTCGCGCGCTCCGCTGCGCATCCTCGGGTAAACGCGCCACCGAACGCGAACCGCACGTACATTTCCCGTCGGGCGCAACGCGCCTCCACCTGAATCGAGAAGGAAGACACCGCATGGCCACCCTCTACTACGAGTCCGACGGCGATTTCGGCGCCCTCAAGGGCAAGAAGATCGTCGTTGTCGGCTATGGCTCGCAGGGCCATGCGCATGCGCTCAACCTGCGCGACTCCGGCGCCGACGTCACGGTCGCCGTCCGCCCGGGCTCCGAGGGCTGGGCGCGCGCCGAGGGCCACGGCTGGACGCCGGTCGCCCCCGTCGAGGCCGTCAAGGACGCCGACGTCGTCGCGATCATGGTCCCGGACCAGACGCAGGGCGAGCTGTGGAACGGGTCGCTCAAGGACGCCGTCAAGCCCGGCGCGACGATCCTCTTCACGCACGGCTTCTCGATCCACTTCGGCATCATCGAGCCGCCCAAGGGCAGCAACGTGATCATGTGCGCCCCCAAGGGCCCCGGTCACCTCGTGCGCCGCGTCTACACCGAGGGTGGCGGCGTCCCCGCGCTGATCGCCGTCGCGCAGGATGAGGCCGGCTCCGCCCGCGACATCGCGATGGCGTGGGCGATCGGCATCGGCTCGGCTCGCGCCGGCGTGATCGAGACGACGTTCCGCGAGGAGACCGAGAGCGACCTGTTCGGCGAGCAGGCCGTGCTCTGCGGCGGCGCGACCGCGCTGATCCAGGCCGGGTTCGAGACGCTGGTCGAGGCGGGCTACGCCCCCGAGATCGCGTACTTCGAGGTGCTCCACGAGCTCAAGCTGATCGTCGACCTGCTCTACGAGGGCGGCATGGACGGCATGCGCTACTCCATCTCCGACACCGCCGAGTACGGCGACCTCACGCGCGGCCCGCGCGTGATCGGCCCGGAGAGCAAGGCCGCGATGAAGGAGATCCTCAACGAGATCCAGACGGGCAAGTTCGCCCGCGAGTTCATCGAGGAGAACCAGACCGGCCGCGTGACGATGCGCATGCTCCGCATGCGTGCCGCCGAGAGCCAGCTCGAGGAGGTCGGTGCCGAGCTCCGCGCGATGATGCCGTTCGTGCATCAGGCGCGCGAGAAGGCCGAGGCCAAGGCGTAGTCCGGACGCGACCCGGGGTAGGCTGCGTACGCATGCCCCGGGTCGCCGTCCTTCTACTCGCCGCCGTCTGCGCGCTCGCGCTGGCGGCCTGCGGCGGCTCCTCCGCTCCGACCTCCGGGTCGTCGAGCAGCGGGAGCGGCCCCACGCTCGATGCGCTGATCGGCACGCCGGGCGCCACGCAGCTGGTCACGCCGAACCTGATCGTGATGGGCGGCACCGACTTCCCGAGCGGCCGGACGGTGCGCATCCCCTTCCAGGTGTTCCGCAAGGACGGCCAGGTTCTCAAGCCCGACGACGGCACGGCGCAGCTCTACCTCGGCGAGTCCGCGACGAGCCCTGCGCTCGGGCCGTACCCCGTGCAGGAGCTCTCGCTGAAGGGCAAGGGCGTCACGTTCGACCGCAAGGACTCCGACGTGATCATGGTCGCGCCGGCCGTGCCGCTGCCGAAGGCCGGTCCGTGGAACGCGGTCGTCGTGATGCAGGCCGACGGCAAGCGGCAGGTGGCGACGAACGCGTTCTCGGTCGTACCGCAGGAGGCGACCCCGGCCGTCGGCGCGCCAGCGCCCGACGCCCGCACGCCGACCCTCGCCGACGTCGGCGGCGACGCCGCGAAGATCAGCACGGCCTTCCCCGCCGACACCACCCTCCTGCAGGACTCCGTGCCGGATCTGCTCAAGGCGCATCGCCCATTCGTGGTCGCGTTCGCGACGCCGAAGTTCTGCACGAGCCGCATCTGCGGGCCGGTGGTCGACATCGTCGGGAACGTGCAGAAGGCGATGCGGGGCACGCCCATGGCGTTCGTCCACGCGGAGATCTACAAGGACCTCGACCCGACCAAGGGCACGGCGCCGTGGGTCGACGCCTGGCACCTGCCGACGGAGCCTTGGGTCTTCGTCGTCGACGCGAAGGGTCGCATCACGGCGAAGTTCGAGGGCGCCGTCACGCAGGCCGAACTGGAGCAGGCGGCCCGGCAGGCGCTGAAGGGCTGATCGCTAGGCGGTGACGGCGCGCCAGGCAGCCGGCGCGTCGAGCGAACCGAGCCGCTGCTGCAGCGCCTCGACCACCTCGGCGGCGAGCTCCGTCGCCTCGGCGCGCCCCTCGTCCGTCAGCGACGTCAGACCCGTGCGATCGCGTCGCGAGATCAGGCCGCGCACCTGCAGCGCCAACGCGAGCTGCTTGGCCTGGCTCGAGGACGCAGCGATGCGCGCCGCGATATGCGCGGTGCTGACCGCGTCATGCTCGTCGAGCAGGATCAGGAGGAGGTATGCCTCCATCGGGCGCAACCGCCGCGTGCGCGCCACGTCGAGCAGAGCCCGGTCGGCAACGCGCACCGACTCGAGGAATCCGGGGAGTGCCTTCTGCGCGATCTCGGAGCTGCCCATGCCTTGTCTTCTTCCTTCAGTGGGGATGCGAAGTGACTGGTCGCCATATCGCGCTACGCAGAATCATACACTTTGTGGCGGAATATCGAACACCGTGCACACCTGTACATCAGCTGCCGTCTATTCCGTTCTAATCCACGGTATACAGCGCATGCAGGGGCGTGCATGTCCGCTGTCGGCCAGGGCGTCAAAGAGGCAGCGTCAGCATCGTCGCGGTGAAGGCGTGCACGTGATTCGCGCCCGCCACCGGTCCGAGCTCGCCCTGGCAGAACCCACCGACCAATGGCACGTCGAGCAGGTCGCCGACGACGTTCGCATCGTGATGCGGCGCCTCGAACATGTGCCGACCGCGCCCGTTGCACGCGAAGAGGAGTGCCGCGCCCGTCGCGGCGTCGGCCGCACCGAGCACCCGCCGCAGATCCGCATCGGCGCCATCGCCGTCGCGCACGTGGAAGCGGAACGTCTGCCCCACCCGCGGCTCGGCCGAAACCGCGAGGCCGCCGGAGTCGGCGGCGACGCCGAGCAGACCCCGCACGAGGAAGTCGCCGACGTCGTACTCCGGACGATTCTCGTCGATCACGATCCCCGCCATCAGGCCATGGCGCGCGAGTTCGAGCTCTGCCGGCGGCAGCGCGCCGAGCACGGCGTGCAGCTGCTCGGCCGCCGGCTTGCCGGCCAGCTCGAGAATCACGTTGCCGTCGGCCGCGGTGATCACGAGGTCGCTGCCGATCGGCCGGGCGCCCTGCGACACGTGCGCTGCGACACCGGGCAGGTCGAACCGGATGCCGACCGCGCCGTCGGTGCGCACGCCGTCCGCGGTCAGCAGCCGTGCGCCACCCGGGCCATGGCCGCCGGTGAAGCCGCCGACGACGTCGATGCCAAGGCGATCCGCCCGGGCCAGCAGCCGCTCGGTGTGCACGGAGAACGGATCGGCGAACACCACGAGGGTGTCGACATCGTCGGGAACATCATCCGGATCGTCGAGCTCGATGACCGCGGCGGCACCGTCCGGCAGCACCGCTGCGAGCAGGCTGATCGCAGGCTGTCCCTCCGTCTCCTCGCGCACGCCGATGACGCCGCCCGGAATCACGGCGCCGGCGATCTGCGCTGCGGGAAACCGGCGCACGATGGCGCGCCGCACCGCATCGGCCTCGTCGCGAAAGGCGTCGGAGGCGGCGACCACGATGAGCGTCGGCGCCTCGCCTGCGAGCTCGAGCTCCAGGTGATCGGCGGCCACGTCGACCGCGGTGTCGGCGTCGGCGTGGTGCGCGAGATGCGAGGCGTAACGCGGCATGCCCCAAGCATGACCGCTCCGCCGCCTCACCGCGAGCCGGACCGCACTAGGCTTCGTGCCTGACCTCCGACCGAAAGGCGCACCTGTGGCGACCAAGGCCAACATGGAGACGAGCAAGGGCACGATCGTGCTCGAGCTCTTCCCCGACGACGCTCCCAAGACCGTCGAGAACTTCGTGAAGCTCTCGAACGACGGCTACTACGACGGCCTGATCTTCCATCGCGTCATCCCCGACTTCATGATCCAGGGCGGCTGCCCGCAGGGCACGGGCACGGGCGGCCCGGGCTACCAGTTCGAGGACGAGCAGAACCACCACAACGTCGATCGCGGCAAGCTCGCGATGGCGAACGCCGGCCCGAACACCAACGGCTCGCAGTTCTTCATCGTCACCGCCGAGGACTGCGGCTGGCTGAAGGGCAAGCACACCGTGTTCGGCAACGTCGTCGAGGGCATGGACGTCGTCGACGCCATCTCGGCCGCCGATCGCGACGGGCGCGACATGCCGCTCGAGCCGATCACCATGACGGTCACGATCGTCGAGGACTAGTCCTCTCGGAGCGCGGGGTCGTCTCGGGTCGAGTACCCGGGGCGACCCCGATCCCGCTCTACCAGCCCGCGATCGCGAGCACCGCTCGCGCGATCTCCGCAGGCGACTGCCCGTCGATCTCCACGACGCCGTCGGGTCGCAGGTCCCGCTCGATCGCGTCGAAGTCGTCGAGCATCGCGAGATGCTCCGCCAGCTCGACGCCCGCGTCCCGCTGGCGAATCCGCTCGCGCAGCACCGCTGTGTCGCCGACCAGCTCGACCACCGTCGTCTCGCATCCCTGCAGGGCATCACGCACGCTCTGCACCTCCGCCGCGTCGTGCAGCGCCCGCGCCACGGCGACGTGGTGGATACCGGCCGCGTGGAAGTTCTGCCAGACCGCGGCGAGGTTGCGGACGAGCAGGTCATGGTTCGAGACGCCGCTGCTCGCGGCCGGCGAGGCCCAGGAGAGCCAGTCGAGGTCGATGATCGCGTTGGGGCGTCCCGACGCGTCGAGGATCGCCTCGAGCTCGTGCAGCGTGGTCGTCTTGCCCGCGCCGACCGGGCCGATCAGGATGATCGCGTGCGCCATGGCGTGAGCCTACCGGGACACGCAACCGCATTCGCAACCATCGGTACAATCCGGAACGCAGATCAGGGGGCCGCCGGGTCTCCTCGGAGACCGGGAGGAACGTCCGGACACCACAGAGCAGCGTGCCAGGTAACGCCTGGGCGGGGAAACCCGACGGCAGAGCGCCACAGAGAACAGACCGCCCGGCTTCGGTCGGGTAAGGGTGAAACGGTGCGGTAAGAGCGCACCAGCGGCGTCGGCAACGACGTCGGCTCGGCAAGCCCCACGCGGTGCAACGCCAAACAGGGACGATGAGGCTGCTCGCCGAGTCCCGGGTAGGCGGCTCGAGCGACCTGGCGACAGGTCGCCTAGATAGATGACCCCCCTCGACAGAATCCGGCGTATCGATCTGCTTCCTCGACGCCCCCGCTGCAAAGCGGGGGCGTCGGCCTTTTCCAACCTCGCTCCCGGCACCATCGTCTGCCGAGGCCAATGCGCGCGATAGCCTTCGCACATGCTCGCCTCGGTCTCCGTCGTCACCTATCCGCGCTCCGAGCTGCGTTGGGCCTTCGGCCGCATGGGCCTGGATCGTCCCGATCTGGCGAAGACGCCCGGGCTCCGCTTCCGGCGGCTCGTCGGCACCGCCAAGGGCACGTCGTTCGCCTGGAAGCCCGACTTCCTGCGTTGGGGCCTCGTGGCCGCGTGGGATTCCGCTGACGACCTCGAGGCGTTCCTGGCCGACTCGCCGGTCGCGCAGCGCTGGCGCGAGCACGCGTCGGAGGTGTGGACGCTGCGCATGGTCCCGGTCAAGTCGAATGGCGCCTGGGGTGGTGCCAATCCGTTTCCGGCGCAGCCCGAGCCGGCCGGCGACGGCCCGTACGCGGTCATCACCCGCGCCACGCTGCGGCTGCGCAGGGCGCGCCGGTTCCACGCGGCGGTGCCGCCGATCGACCTCGACCTCCAGCGCAATTCGGGACTGCTGGCGAGCGTCGGGTTCGGCGAGACGCCGCTCGCGCACCAGGGAACGCTGAGCGTGTGGACATCGCAGCAGGCGATGAAGGAGTTCGCCTACGGCACGGACGCCCACCGCGACGCCATCCGCCGCCGCACGCAGGAGCACTGGTACGCCGAGGAGCTGTTCGCGCGCTTCCGCACGACGGGATCCACCGGCACGCTCGGCGGCGTCGATCCGCTCGCCGGCCTCCACGGCGCGTGATCATGGCGGTGCTCTGGGCCATCGCCGCGCTGCAGGTGATCACGGGCGCCATCGTGATCGTTCGCCTGTCGCGCGGCCGCGAGCGCGCGCGGCCGCTCCTGCCGGGACCCGCCGCTCCGCCGGCTTCGATCACCATCCTGATCCCCGCGCGCAATGAGGCCCTGCGCATCGGCCCCCTGCTGGAGGCGCTGCGTCACGCGGGGCCGGCGGTGGGCGAGATCATCGTCGTCGACGACCGTTCGGACGACGACACGCGCGCCGTGGTGCGCAGCCACGCCGAGGACGATTCGCGCATCGTCCTGGTCGAGGGCGTTCCGCCCATCGACGGCTGGGTCGGCAAGCAGCACGCGCTGCAGCAGGGGCTCGAGGTCGCGACGGCGCCGTGGACGCTGTGCCTCGATGCCGACGCCCGTCCCGACCCCGCTCTCCCCGATGCCCTCGTGCTGGCAGCCGAAGAGCACGGGTACGACGCGCTCACCGCGGGCCCGCGCTTCGCGGTCGACACGGTCGGCGAGACGATCCTCCACCCCGCCCTGCTCGCCACGCTCGTCTATCGCTTCGGCCCGCCGACCGTCGCTCCCGTCGCATCGACGCGCACGGTCGCCAACGGCCAGTGCCTGCTCGTGCCGACGCGGCGCTTCCGCGAGGCGGGCGGCTGGCAGCCCGTGGCCGCCAACATGACCGAGGATGTCGCGCTGGCCCGCCACCTCGTGGGCGACGGCTGGCGACTCGGCCTCGTCGATGCCGCGCCGCTGCTCGTCGTGGACATGCACACGTCTGCCACCGAGGCCTGGCGGGAATGGGGCCGATCGCTGGCGCTCCCCGGCGTCGCCTCCGCCCGTGAGCAGCTGATCGATCTCGTCACGCTGACGCCGACCATGGCGCTGCCGATTCCGATGCTGATCGCCGCGATCTGGACGGGCGCCTATCTGCTGGCCATTCCCTCCGTGGTGCTGCTGGCCGTGCGGGTGCTCTTCCACGTCGCCCTGCGACCGACCTACGACAACCCCGGCCGCGCGTACTGGCTCTCCCCGCTGGCCGATCCGCTGGCGATCGTCCGCCTCGCATGGTCCGCGCTGCGCCCCAATCGTCGCTGGCGCGGACGGGTCTACGAGACGTCGGGCTAGCCCGGACCGAGCGTGCTCTTATCGATGCCGGCGCGCTTGAGGGCGCGATCGGCGAGTGCCGATCGCAGTCCGACGAGGCACAGCAGCGCCACCGTGGCGAACAGCTCAGGCCCGGCGCCGTAGATGACCCACACCGCGAACGGCGCCACGACCAGCGCCGCCTGAGCGCCCCGGGCGAAGTCCCAGCGCCAACGCACGAGCAGCAGCGCCACCGCGGCGGGGATACACGCGAGCGGCACGAGCACAAGCGCCCCGCCGACGAGACAGAGGACGCTGCGGCCGCCCCGCAGGCGCATGGTGATCGGGAACATGTGGCCGAGGATCGCCGACGTCCACGCGATGATGCCGCCCCACACCCCGCCGAGCATGATGCCGATGGCGACCGCGACCGCCGCCTTGGCCGCATCGAGCAGGAGGATCGGCACGGACGAGCGGATGCCGATGCGTCCGCGGGCGTTCCAGTAGCCGGGGTTGCGGTCGCCGACGGCGCGCAGGTCCTCGACGCCGTGGCGGCGGGCGATCAGGTTGGCGACGGGAACGCAGCCGAGCAGGTAGCCGATGACGGCTGCCGCGATCCAGGCGGGCGTCACGCCGGGCGCCGTGCGAGCTCGTCGACGATTGCGCCCGCCACGACGAGACGATCGATGGCGCCGTACGCCGCGGCGCCCCAGGGCCAGCGCGTGAGCCACTCGACGAGACTCCAGATCGCCGCGCGCGTCTCGTCGGCACGGAGATCGCGCAGCACCCGCTCCTGCACGCGCACCGCGCGGTCGAGCGTCTCGGCCGAGTCGCGTCCGTGGACGCAGCGCTGGCGGACGAGGATCACGACGCGCACCACGAGCTGCTCGGCGAACCGCTCGAGATCCTCGACCGAATCGCCGCTGAGCTCCCAGTAGAGGTCGCGCTGCGCTCGGGTCAGCAGAAGGTCATCGGTCGAGAGCACACCGGCAGGATAGTCCTGCGCCCTCACCGCGCCAATGACGGGATCCGGTGCCTCAGAGCGCGGGGACGACGAGGTCGTCCTCGAGCACGGAGCCGCACTCGCGACAGGCGTGCGCGTGCACGCCGCCGCGGAGTTCGACGCGCAGCGTCTCGCCCTCGCACACGACGCAGACGCCGTCGACCGCACTGCGATCGTGCGGCGCCCAGGCGTCGAGCAGGTCCTGCAGCGAGCCGGTCATCGGGATGGTGGCGTGCATGTCGGCCGTAAGCATTGCTCAGATCCTCCGGAAGACGCCCACCACGACGCCCATGACGACGACGTGGTCGGGATAGAAGGGCTCGAGGTGGTCGTTCTCGGGATCGAGGCGGACGCGCCCGTCGATGCGCCGGAGCCGCTTGACCGTGGCCTCGTCGCCGTCGACGAGGCAGGCGGCGATCTCGCCGTCGGAGCAGTCCTCCTGGCGGCGGATGACGACGGTATCGCCGTCGAGGATGCCGGCGTTGATCATCGAATCGCCGCGCACCTTGAGCAGGAAGTTCTCGCCGCTGCCCGTGATCTGCTCGGGGACCGCGATGTGCTCGGTGACGTTCTCCTCGGCGAGGATCGGCGCACCGGCGGCGATGCTGCCGACCAGCGGCAGCAGCCGCACGCCGGGCATGTCGTCGAGCTCGACCCGCTGCGCCTGCGCGGCGCGGGCGTCGCGCCGCTCCGCCAGGTCGATCGCGCGGGGCTTGGTGGCGTCGCGCGTGAGCGCCCCGCTCTCCTCCAGCGCCTTCAGGTGCGCGTGCACCGTCGACGGGGAGTTGAGCCCGACCGCCTCGCCGATCTCGCGCACGGTCGGCGGGTACCCCTTCTGCTCCATGTACTCCTGGACGACGTCCAGGATCTCCTGCTGTCGCTTCGTGAGTGCCACGATCGGCCTCCAATCGAACGGGTGTTCGCGTCACACTGTGCCACATCGAACACGTGTTCGCAAGTCCCCCTGCACGTTCACCCCTCGAGGCACGTGGCAGCGCGGCCGACAGGCGGGTTCGTCTACGATCCCGCTCGCACGCGCTGGTGGCGGAATTGGTAGACGCGCAAGGTTGAGGGCCTTGTGCCCGCAAGGGCGTGGAGGTTCAAGTCCTCTCCAGCGCATCGTGCGAACGGCCCCCGGTTCCCCGGGGGCCGTTCTCGTTCTGCAGGAGGTCGTGCTCGGGCGCGATTGTCGGGGCGCCCGTCCCGGTGATTGGCCTAGCTGTTCGTGCTGGACGCGCCGCCCGCGGGCGCCGGGGCGTCGGCCGGCGGCGGACCGGCGGGGCGATACTCGTCCATCAGCGCATCGAGCTTGGCGCGCGTGATGCCGAGCGAGGCCGCGAGGCCGTTCTTGTTCGCCTCGGTCGGGCGGGCGCCCGGGGCCGGACGGTTGGCGTCGAACGCCGCCTTGACCTGCGTCTCGGTCAGGCCGAGCTCCTTGGCGAACTGGGCGATCGGGAGCTTCGGTCCGCGATGCCCGGCCTGCGGCGCGTACTCGTGCATGATCGCGTCGAGCTTGTCCGTGGTCGTGCCGAGCGCGGTGGCGACGGCCTGACGCTGCGCATCGGTGGGGCGCTGCCCCTCGGCCGGGCGGTTCGCCTTGAAGGCGGCCTTGACCGTGGCGACGTCGAGGCCGAGCTCCTTGGCGATCGCGTCGAAGGGCGGGTGGGGATGGCCGCGGTCGGCGTCGGCGACCGCGGCCGTCGTCGAGGTGGAGCCGGACGTGGCGGCCTGGGCGAACGACGCCGCGGGCAGCGCGAGGGCGGCGACCGCGGCGGTGAGGGCGATGAACTTGCGATTCATGATGATCTCTCTCGTGTCGGTGTAGGCGGGATCTCATCCCGCAGACCGGACGATGGCGCGCGTCGCTGAGAGACGGCTGAGGGTCTGAGAGGCGCCTGAGAGCCGGCGAGGACGACCGCTAGATGCGGTGCGACTTGGCGCGGAAGACCTGCGCCAGATCCTCGGCCGGGAAGCCGTCGGCGACGAGGTCCTCCGTCGCGTACCGGTACACCACCACGGTGAAGACGGCGCGCAGCACCGACCCGACGGTGACGCCGATGAAGAAGAGGATCAGGCCGAGCACGATCAACGGGGTGCCGGCCACCCACGACGAATTGGTGCCGGCGAGGACGCCCAGCACCGCGATGCCGATGCCGGCGAGCGCGATCAGCCCGGTCACGAGCCCCACCGCCGCACCGCCGACGATCGATTCCCCCCAGCGCGCGCGGATCACCGACAGCGACTTCTTGAGGGCGGCGAACGGCCCGAGCCCCTCGAGGGCGAGGATCGGCAGCACGAAGAAGCTGGCGATGCTCCATGCGGCTCCGCCGATCGCCTGGATCAGCGCACCGCCGAGGCCGCCGGCGCGGTCGGCGACCATCTGCAGCACGACGCCGACGGTGGCCGAGACGAGCCCCCACTTGACGACCACGCCCTTGCGCGACCACGCCACCCGGATGCCGGTGCCGAGCGTCGGATCCTTGCCGTCGAGCACCTGCGAGGCGTTCGCGGCGGCGGCGACGCCGAAGAACGAGGCGCCGATGTTCATGCCGAACAGGCCGATCGCGAGCAGGACCCAGCCGGCGATCGCGTTGTCGCCGAGCGTGACGAAGCCGATCAGTCCGAGCGGGAGCATGACGAGCAGGGCGTAGCCGATGCCGAAGGCGGCCGCCAGCAGCGGGAATGCGATCAGGCTCTTCTCCTTGCGCACGACGCGCCAGGAGGCGCCGGCCATGCGAAGTCCGAGGCGGAAGCGACTCATGGCGGAAGCCTACGCCATAGGTCGACTGAAGGCGCGCTCACACGTGATCGTCAGATTCACGCGCCCGCTGCGTCAGCCATGACGGATGGGCGCGTGCCCATGGACGTCCTTCAGGAGGATGAGCATGTCGAACTACCGAAAGCACCTGCGGGGAGCCGTGATCGGCGCCGCGGTGCTCGCATCTCTGGCCGGTGCCGCCGGCGCGCAGGCCTACGACGGGGACTGGACCCTCAGCGGCGAGTTCGCCCGCGACACGTCGCCCAGCTTCTACGGCGGCTTCAATCCGAACGACGTGGACTCCGTCTCCGCGACGTTCGACAACCGGGCGAAGACCGTCGCCCTGCAGCTGGACTTCTTCCAGGCGCCGGAGCGCGGCAACATCTACGTCGGCTTCGGCACGGGCCAGCCCGACGGCTCCTGCTCGACGGGAACGATGGACATCGCCATCACGGCGCGCGACATCGTCGGCCCGTCGCACCTCGAGAACGCCTTCACCTACTCGCGCCTGACGCCGCCGGCGGGTGACGGGTGGACGTTCATGGGCCGCACCGAGTTCCACGATCACTACCGCTACCAGTGGACGCGCATCGTCTCCGGGCTCGACACCGCCAACCACGAGCGGGTCGGCACGCTGACGCTCGACGGCGTCAACGGCGCCCTGACGTCCGTGACGCGCGTCGCGAACACGGCGACGGAGATGAACTGGTCGTTCGGCTGGCCGCTGCTCACGAACATCCAGGCCGACTGCCTCGAGATCGAGGTCCCGGGGCACAGCAGGCCGTACGTGATCGCCCCGGCGGCCGACCCGACACCGGCGCCCGCGCCGACGCCCGCTCCGGATCCCACGCCGGCCCCGGCCGCGAGCGGCCCGGCGACCGTCGCGACCGAGATCACCCTCGACGACATCGCCACGACGGCGACGCGCCGCGGCTCCCGCGTCGTCCTGCAGATGGACGGCTCGGCCGACAAGGTGCAGGTCCGCATCCGCCGCGCGTCCAAGACCCTCGACTTCGCGAACACGGTCGCGGTCAGGAACGCCCCGGCCGACGCGAGGTTCGTCCAGGTTCGGTTCTCCGACGGCACCGACTGGTCGAGCTGGGATCGCATCGCGATCCACTGATCCGCCTCGCCGCGTCCGACGCGCCTCGCGCCGTCGGACGCGGCTCTGGCGATTCCGGTGCGGATCCGGTTTCGATTCGGAGACGCGAGCGGAATCGCAGCTTCGAACGCGTACGTTGGGGCCATGACACGGAGAAGCCCCCACCGCATCGCGCTCGTCGCACACGACGGCGCCAAGACGGCCATGCTCGAGCTCGTCGAGCGCCACCTCGAGACGCTGCGCCGCAGTCGCCTCGTCGCCACCGCCACAACCGGCGGCCTGCTCAACGAGCACTTCGACCTCGGCGTGCACTGCCTGATGTCGGGCCCGCTCGGCGGCGACCTGCAGATCGGCGCGCTCGTCGCGGAGGAGCAGCTCGACCTCGTCGTCTTCCTGCGCGATCCGCTCACCGCCCACCCACACGACCCGGATATCCAGGCGCTGATGAAGGTCTGCGACGTCCACAACGTCCCGCTGGCAACGAATCCGGCGACCGCCGAACTCTGCGTCGCCGCGTTCGCGACGAC
>CAWUMZ010000029.1:0-16793 GCA_963923625.1 uncultured bacterium
GCCCCTGCCGCACCACGGTCGGCAGCACCCTCGGCGGCTTCCTCGTCGAGATCGACGCCGTGGCGGTGGTCGGCTCCGGTTCGTAGCGCGCCGTCGAGAACGGAACGATGCGGTGACGGCGCCGATGCCGGGGTCGTCACCGCGTACGCTCCTGGCATGAAGAAGACCACACTCCCCCTGTTCCTCCTGCTCGCGCTCGCCGCGCTCGCCCTCGTCGGCTGCGGCGGCGGCGACACCGCCTCGAGTGCCTCCAGCGCCGCCTCGTCGGCGGCCGAGAGCGTGATCGGCGGCGGCTCGGCGACCTGCGACCAGGCGACGTTCGACGCCTGGGTCAAGACGTTCGGCGAGCAGGCCGACGTCAACGGCGCCACCCTCGGCAAGGACGCGTTCAAGTGCGCCGACGGCTGGGCCGTGCTGATGCCGACGGTCGGCACCAACGACCCCAATTCCGCCTACGACGAGAACGTCATCGTCCAGGCCGAGGGCCCCAACTGGGCGCTGATGGATCGCGAGAAGGCCTGCGCCGATGCCCAGGAGAACTCCGACGTGCCCGCGGCGCTCTACGAGCTCGCCTGCAAGACCGATTAGCGACACCCGCCGGGGTCGGGACGTACCGCCCGCTCCCGACCCCGGCGCAGCGCACCCCGCCGAACCACGATGCGCTTCACACGTGTGCTTGATCCACCGCGTCGCTTGGACATCGGCACGCTGGCGGGATATCGTGGCCGCGTGTCGGGTGGTGGCGTGAGTCGGATGAAGTGGGTCCTCAGCGGGCGGCAGATGCTCGCCGCGGCCATCGTGCTGCTCCTGTTCGCCGTGGTCGCGGCGACGGCCTCGGCCGACACGCGCAGCGCCCGCTCTGCCCGGCCGGCCTTCGGGGGCACGCCGCCGATGTGGATCGTCCACCCGTATCTCGAGGACACCGGCAGCCGCATGGTCCTGCGTGCGCAGGTGTTCGTTGACCCCTTCCGACGTCCCGACGCGCTGCTGCCGTCACAGCGGCATCTCCGCGCCAAGAAGGACCGTCTCATCTTCCACGTCGTGGTCGCGCGTCGCCGCTACGCCGACGTCAAGCGGCCGCGGGCGGTGAACCTGCTGCCCGCGCGCGCCCGCCTCGCCGATGTGGTCAAGACGGTGCGCGTCGACCGCCTCGGCGTCGTCGATCTTCGCGTCGCGCTCGACGCCCAGACCTCGAACATGCTGCGCCGCATGTCGTTCCGCCAGCGCCAGACAGCGATGGCGATCACGGTCGCGCATCTCAAGGACACCTTCCAAGGACGGCGCAACACGGCCGCGTGGGGCATGACGCAGACCAACGACGCCGGCCTCCAGCCCTCGCGTGCGTCGGCGGATGAGCGCTGGCACCTGCTGCGCTTCGCCAAGCGCCAGATCCGCATCGATCTGCGGCGCATCAACGTGGTGCCGAAGGCCCGCCCAACGGGCCGCTGGGCCGGCGATTCGCCGATGTACAACTACGTCTACCTCACGAACTCCACGCCGTTCCAGCAGGAGATCGAGTTCAACCCCAACATCCAGTGCATGTGGACGGGAGCGGCGCAGCAGTATCCCGCGGCGCAGCTGGCGACGATCCCCTCCGGCGGCGTCCTCCAGATGGCGTACGTGCTGGAGCCGAACCCGTACGCCGCGCCGGGCGGTACGACCTGGGCCGGCCTCAACGGCGCGACCAACGGGATGAACGCCCCCGGGACGCAGGTGTCGCTGACCGAGGATCTGGTCGGGTCGGCCACGGTCTTCGGCGAGAGTCTGCTCGAGTCGACCAGCGACAAGGAGTTCTACAGCGAGGCCGGTGCGGCGGCGGCCGTCGGCGGCGCCGCGATCAAGTTCATGACGAACTTCATCGCCGATGCCGAGGTCAGCGGCACGTGCTCGAGCGACGCCGCCGAGTACCCCGAGACGTTCGGTGTCACGTCGACGGTGACAGGGTTCGGCACCCAGGGCTCCATCACGCCGTGGAGCACACCGGGGGCGCCGGTCACCTACACGGCACCGAGCACCTGGAACGTCACGCAGCCGATCCCCGCCCCGCTCGACACGCAGTACTGGGACGACACGGGGCAGACCGATCCGGCACCCGCGGTGCTCCCTGCGAGCCAATGCGTGGGGACCGTGAATGCCAACGGGCAGTCCTGCTACTGGACGGGCAACACGACCGTTGGCACGCAGTCGGGCGGTTCGACGACGGGCTCGTGCGGCGATCCGGCGGAAAACCCGAGCCCGTCGAATTGGTGCTCGTTCGTGTACGGCGCCCTGCAGCCGATGCTCGGTGCCCAGACGGCGGCCACGTACTACTGGAACGGCGGTCAGCCGGCGTACATGGTCAGCAACAACGCCCAGCCGAACACCTACGTCGGCGGGTCCGCGTCATTCCAGGGTGGGCTCTTCCAGAACGTCGGGCCGAACCCCGGGCTGCCCGGTGATGCGTGGTGCTGGGGCAACGGCCTGATGGGCGTCATCAACTGCTCGTACCTGAATGCCGGTAACGCGAGCCAGATCGCGAACTACAACCCGATGGGCGCGATGAACATCCAGCTCACCTACCTGACCACGCCGCAGTACACGAGCGGGCTCTACACCGGTCTCGCTGCCAACCAGTCCGGCAATCCCACGCCGCTCGTGACCGTGCAGGCCGGCAAGAGCCCCAGCGGCGAGTCGGGCATCAACATCACCTGCGATCTCTCTCCCATCGCGCCGTACCTGTCGCTGCCGTTCGCGCCCGGTGGGGCCAAGACCACCGTGCTGAGCGGCACCCAGGTGCTCAACACCGCCGTCAACGGAAGCGGCAGCATGCCCACCGGATCCTGGGCCGTCAACTTCTACGGCCTCGACGCCGACGGCAACTTCGTCTACTACAACCCCATGCCCGGCACGGTGCCGGCCGACCAGACCGGCGTGACCTCCACGTCCGCGAGCATCTACGCGCTCGGGCCCAACGCCTCCAACACGACGACGGCCTTCAACGCGACGAGCGCGCAGTACCCGACCGGCTTCCTCCCCAACTCCGCGCTCGACAACATGCAGACGATCGGGAACATGGACACGAAGAAGATCTCCACCCTATCGGCAGTCGGGTGCAGCGTGGTGCCCTCCATCGCGCTGACAGGGCTCGACATCACCGGCGACAACGCGACCGTCGCCGCTGCGTACGGGCAGATCAACGAGCAGGGCAACGGCTGGCCCATGCCGGGCAACCACACCGGGTGGCCGGCATCGCTCTACACGCCGTACAACGCGTACACGAACTACCAGTGGCAGTGGCCGGTCGAGCAGGTCAACGTCGCGTTCCAGGGTCCGCCCGTGGTCAACACGACGCCGGTCGACTGCATGAAGGCCGCCAACGGTGATCGTTCGTGCGCGCCCGCCACGAGCTGACCCGGCGTCCTATCGCAGTGGCCTGATCGCGACGGCCGTCACAGCGCGTTGAGCTCGCGCTGGATCGCCTTGATCTCGTCGCGCAGCCGCGCAGCCTCCTCGAAGCGCAGCTCCTCGGCGGCGAGGAACATCGCCTCCTCGAGTTCGACGCTGAGCTTCGTGAGCTCCTTGCGGTCGAGTCCCTCGGCGACCTGCTTGCGGCCACGGCGCGACGACGGCACGTTCGGGCTCTCCATCGCCAGGAATTCGGCGATGTCGGAGACGCCCTTGATGATCGTCTCCGGCGTGATGCCGTGTGCCTCGTTGTACTTGAGCTGGATGTCGCGGCGGCGCTGCGTCTCGCGAACTGCGCCCTTGATCGACTCGGTCTCCTTGTCCCCGTACATGATCACCCGCCCGTTGGCGTTGCGGGCGGCGCGCCCAATCGTCTGGATCAGCGCGGTCTGGCCGCGCAGAAAGCCCTCCTTGTCCGCGTCGAGGATGGCAACGAGGGACACCTCCGGCAGGTCCAGGCCCTCGCGCAGGAGGTTGACGCCGACGAGCACGTCGTACTCGCCGAGGCGCAGGTCGCGGATGATCTGGATGCGCTCCAGCGTGTCGATCTCGGAATGCAGGTAGCGCGTGCGCACGCCGTTCTCGATCAGGTAGTTGGAGAGATCCTCTGCCATCTTCTTGGTCAGCGTCGTCACGAGGACGCGCTCACCAGCCTGTTCGCGCAGCCGGATCTCGCCGAGCAGATCATCGATCTGCCCCTCTGTCGGCCGCATTTCGACGATCGGATCGACAAGGCCGGTCGGGCGGATGATCTGCTCGACGACCGTGCCGCCCTCGCGCAGCTCGAAGGCGCCAGGCGTGGCCGAGACGAGGATCCCCTGCCCCACCTTCTCGAGGAACTCGTGGAATTGCAGCGGCCGGTTGTCGAGCGCGGACGGCAGCCGGAAGCCGTGGTCGATCAGCTGGTTCTTGCGCGAGCGGTCGCCCTCGTACATGCCGCCGATCTGCGGGATCGTCTGGTGCGACTCGTCGATGAACAGCAGGAAGTCGCCGGGGAAGTAGTCCATCAGCGTGAACGGCGCCGAGCCGGGCGGCCGCCCCTCGAAGATGCGCGAGTAGTTCTCGACGCCGTTGCAGTAGCCGAGCTCGCGCAGCATCTCGAGGTCGTACTCCGTGCGCTGGCGGATGCGATGCGCCTCGAGGAGCTTGCCGTCCTGCTCGAAGCGATGGGCGCACTCCTCCATCTCGCGCATGATCTCCTGCGTCGCGCGTTCGATCGTTACCGGATCGGTCACGTAGTGCGTGGCGGGGAACACGACGAGCTCCTCGAGCTTGCCGAGCACCTCGCCGGTGAGCGGGTCGTAGTGGGTGATCGACTCGACCTCATCGCCGAACAGGGACACGCGGTACGCCGTCTCCATGTACGCCGGCTGCAGTTCGATCACGTCGCCGCGCGCGCGAAAGCGTCCTCGCCCGAGCGCCGTGTCGTTGCGGCGGTACTGGATATCGACCAACGAGCGCAGCAGCCCGTCCCGGCCGCCGTCGGTATCGCCGCCGACCTTGAGCACCACGAGCCGCTCCTGGTATTCGTCGGGTGAGCCGAGGCCGTAGATGCACGACACCGAGGCGACGATGATCACGTCACGGCGCCCCAGTAGCGAGGCGGTGGCCGCGTGGCGCAGACGGTCGATGTCGTCGTTGACGACGGCGTCCTTCTCGATGTACGTGTCCGTCGTCGAGATGTAGGCCTCGGGCTGGTAGTAGTCGTAGTACGAGACGAAGTACTCGACCGCGTTGTCGGGGAAGAACTCGCGGAACTCGTTGCAGAGCTGCGCCGCCAGCGTCTTGTTATGGGCCATCACCAGCGCGGGGCGCTGGAGTCGTTCGATCGTGAAGGCCATCGTCGCCGTCTTGCCGGTGCCGGTCGCGCCGAGCAGGGTGGCGAATCGCTCGCCGTTCTCCATTGCCGTCACGAGCCCATCGATCGCCGCGGGCTGGTCGCCCATCGGCTCGAAGGATCCGGCGAAGCGAAACGGCGGCATGGCCGCAATCCTACGCGTCAGACGTCGCGGGCGAAGAGGTCGTCGACCGTCTCGCGGCGGGTGATCAGGTGCGCGGCGCTGCCGTCGACGAGCACGGCGGCAGGTCGGCCGAAGAGGTTGTAGCTGTGGGCCATCGTCTGGTGGTACGCGCCGGTGGCGGGGAACGCGACGATGTCGCCGACCTGCGGCGCTGGCAGCGCGACGCCCTCGGCGAGGACGTCGGTCGACTCGCAGTGGCGCCCGGCGATGCGGTAGGTGCCGTCCGCGGCTTCGAGCGGACGCGCGGCGAGCACCGGAGCGTACGTCGCCCCGTAGAGCCCGACGCGCATGTTGTCGCCCATGCCGCCGTCGACCGCGATCCAGGTGCTGCCGTCGCCGACGGTCTTGGTGCCGATCACGGTGTAGAGCGTCACGCCCGACTGTCCGACGATCGAGCGACCCGGCTCGACGATGATCTCCGGCACGGGAATGCCCTCGTCGCCGCAGACGGTGACGATCGCCTCGATCAGATTGCGCGTGTGCCGACCGGGATCGGGAGCGTCCTGCTCCGGCGTGTAGCGGATGCCGAGTCCGCCGCCGAGATCGAGGACCTCGAGCGGAATGCCCTCGGCCTTTGCGAAGGCCGGCAGCCAGCGAGCGGCGGCGATCAGCGGTTCGGTCTCGAGGATCTGCGAGCCGAGATGCACGTGCAGGCCGCGGCCGACGAGCCCCTCGGGCAGCGTGCGCAGCAGCTCAGCGCCCTCGGCGGGCGTCACGCCGAACTTGGAACCGTGGTGCCCCGTCGCGATGTGCCGGTGGGTGTCCACGTCGATGCCCGGCGCGATCCGCACGAGCACGTCCTGGCTTCGCCCGAGCTCGCGGCAGACGGCGGCGAGCCGCTCGGCATCGTCGCGGCCATCGAGCACGACGAGGCGAGCGCCAGCCGCGACTGCGGCGCGCAGATCGCCCTCGGACTTGGCGTTGCCGTGGATCACGAGCCCGCTGCCGGGGATCCCAGCACGCTGGGCAGCTGCGATTTCGCCGGCGGAGGCGCAGTCGGCGCCCATGCCCTGCTCATGCAGCAGACGCAGGATGGCGAGCGCGCTCTGCGACTTGAGGGCGAAGGACGCGTGCCCGCCGTGCGGGGCCGTGGCGAGAGCGTCGACGACGGCGTGTGCGCGCTGCCGGATCGAGGCGGCGTCGTAGGCGTAGAGCGGCGTGCCGAACTCCGCCGCGAGGTCGGTCAGCGCAACGCCGTCGAGCTCGATGCCGCCGGTGCCCACCGTCGCGGTGTCGGGAAACGGCAGCAGGGCCGTCGGCCGCTCGTTCACGGCACCGGCGCGTCGCTGGCGCGGGTCGCGGCAATCAGTCGGGAGAGCTCGCCGAGCTGCTCGCCGACGCGTCCGGGCATGCCCGGACCCTGGCGCGCGGCGATCGCCTCCTCGGGGGTCGGCGAGTCGAAGCGCTCGCCCGCGGCGATGCGCGTTGCGACCTCGGTGTGCGCGTCGCGAAACGGCATGCCGCCGCGCACGAGGCCCTCAGCGACGTCGGTGGCGACCGTGGTGCCGTCAGCAGCCGCAGCGCGCATGCGCTCGCCGTCGATCGTCAGCCCCTCGTAGGCGAGCTGCAGCAGGCGCAGCACCCCGAGCGTGGCGTCGACCTGGGCGAACACGCCCTCCTTGTCCTCCTGGAGGTCGCGGTTGTACGTCAGCGGCAGGCCCTTCATGGTTGCGAGCAGACCGGTCAGGCGACCGATCGCCGTGCCGGAGCGGCCGCGGGCGAGCTCGGCAACGTCGGGGTTCTTCTTCTGCGGCATCATCGAGGAGCCGGTCGCGACGTCGTCGGCGAGAGCGGCCCAGCCGAACTCCTGCGACGTCCACAGGATCAGCTCCTCCCCCATGCGCGAGCAGTGCACGAGGCAGAGCGCGCACGCGTACAGGAGGTCCGCGGCGAAATCGCGGTCGGATACCGCGTCAAGCGAGTTGGCGAAGCTCCCGCGCATGCCGAGATCGGCCGCCACGCCGGCGGGATCGAGCGGCAGGCTGGAACCGGCGAGCGCGCCGGCGCCGAGCGGCGAGACGTCGGCAGCGTCCTGCGCGGCGGCGAAGCGACCGACATCGCGCTGGAGCGCCCAGGCGTGCGCGGCGACGTGGTGTGACAGCGGCACCGGCTGCGCACGCTGCAGGTGGGTGAAGGCCGGGAGCACCGTGGCACCATCGCGCTCCGCGACGCCGAGCAGCGCCTGCTGGAGGTCGGCCACGGCGAGCTGCAGAAGGTGCGCATGCGCACGGCACCAGAGTCGGAAGGCGGTGGCCACCTGATCGTTGCGGGAGCGTCCGGCGTGCACACGCCGCCCCGTGTCGCCGAGCATTGCCACGAGCTGGCGCTCGATCAGCGAGTGCACGTCCTCATCGGCAGCGGCCTCGTCGATCACGACCTGCGAGAGGGCATCCTCGATCTGCGCGGCCTCGGCGGCGGGGATGATGCCCTGACGCCCGAGCATGCGCACGTGCGCCTGCGAGGCGGCGATGTCGTACGGCAGCAGCCGCCGATCGACGTCGAGCGACTGCGTCAGCGCGAGCACGTCGGGATGCAGCCCGCCCTCGAGCCGTCCGCTCCAGAGCGGGCCCCCTGCCTCGGTTCCGGCCATGCGCCTAGTCGTCGTGCTTGAGGAAGCTCGGCACGTCGATCGCGTCGTCATCGACCGAGAACGACGGCGGCGCCGGGATCTCGAACTCGCGCGTCGAGAAGGCGCTGACGCCCTCGTTGCGCGGCTCCGAGGCCGGACGGTCGTCGCCGAGCGGGCGGCGCGGCATCGGCGCGGGCTTGCGGTCGAAGCCGGTCGCGACGACGGTCACGCGGATGTGGTCGCCCATCGACTCGTCGATGACGCTGCCGAAGATGATGTTCGCGTTCGCGTCGGCGGCGTTGGCCACGACCTCGGCTGCGTCGTTCACCTCGAACAGCCCCAGTTCGGGACCGCCGGTGATGTTGAGCAGGATGCCCGTGGCGCCCTGGACGCTCGACTCGAGCAGCGGCGATGAGATCGCGGCGCGCGCCGCCTCTCCGGCGCGACGATCGCCGGCGGCCTGGCCGATGCCCATCAGAGCCGTGCCCGAGTCGCGCATGATCGTGCGGATGTCGGCGAAGTCGAGGTTGATCAGGCCCGGGATCGTGATCAGGTCGGTGATGCCCTGGACGCCCTGGCGCAGCACGTCATCGGCCATCTGGAATGCGTCGACGATCGAGGTGCGGCGCTCGACCAGGTTGAGGAGGCGGTCATTCGGGATCACGACGATGGTGTCGACGTGCTGGGCGAGCTCCTCGACGCCGCGATCGGCCTGCTCAGACCGGCGGCGACCCTCGAAGCCGAACGGGCGTGTGACGATGCCGACCGTCAGCGCACCCTGCTCGCGGGCGACCTCGGCGATCACGGGAGCGGCGCCGGTACCGGTGCCGCCGCCCTCGCCGGCCGTCACGAAGACCATGTCGGCGCCGCGCAGGGCCTCCTTGATCTCCTCCTTGCTCTCAACGGCGGCCTCGCGGCCGACATCGGGGTTCGCGCCGGCGCCGAGGCCGCGCGTGATCTTGGAGCCGAGCTGGATCTTGATGTCGGCATCCGTCATCAGGAGCGCCTGCGCGTCGGTGTTCGCGGCGATGAACTCCACGCCCCGAAGACCCGCGTCGACCATGCGGTTGACGGCGTTGGTGCCACCGCCACCGACGCCGACCACCTTGATCACCGCCAGATATGCCCCGCCGTCGCGCATCGCCATGATTTCCTCCGACCCTTTACGTCTAGTTGAGGTGAAGACCTGTTCCCAGAAACACGAATGGCTCTCCGCCTCGGGCGGGAGCCGTCACGGAGTGTACCGGAAGCGCGCACCGGCAACAACCGTCAGGTCTCAGGTTGCTGCTGATGGTGACCACGGTTCCCCTCCGCCGGACCTTGAGGCTAGCCGAAGAGCGTCCTGATGCTCTCGGCTGGCGAGGCGCCCGCACTCCAGGTGGTCCCATCACCGGCCGAGGCGGCGTTGACCGCCGGGGCCGTCGGCGGCGGCGCGTTGGCGGTGAGCGGATCGGCGGTGTCCTGCCGCAGCACCGGCGCCGCGGGAACGCTCACGTCGACGTACTGCACGCCCGTTGATGCCCGGCGCAGCACGGAGCGCGCCACGCGGAGCTTCACCGCGATGTCGGAGCTGTCGCCGAAGCGGATCGTCATCCCATCCGCTGTTCGACCCATCAGGCCGTCCTGTCCGTAGCCGATCGCCGAGAATCGCAACCCGCGATGGGGCGCGGAGGCGAGCGCGAGCTCGTCGAGCACTCCCTGGGAGGCGACGTGCGCGCCGGCGCCCGGAACGTCGGCCGGCGCCGCGGCGATGACGGGAAGACCGAGCCCGCCGCCGGAGACCGTGCCGAGCACGCGGCCCGAAGCCGCGAGGACGACCCGCCCGCTGCCGTTGGGAGCGATCGCGACGGCACGTTCCGGCACGACTGTGATCTCGAGCGAATGCGGGAATGCCCGATCGACGGTGACGCTGCTGACGCGCGGCAGCGCCGAGATGGCGCTGGCGATCCCAGCGGGATCGACGGCGAGCAGGCTCCGACCGCGAACGGCGCCGACGGCCGCGTCCCGCACGACCGAGGTCCCCGATCCCGCTCCCTGCACCTCGACGGCGTCGACCGAGAAGGCGCTGCTGGCGGCGATCGCCCGGTATCCGACCAGGGCGACGCCGGCGACGGCGACGACGGCGAGCAGCCCGAGCGGCACCAGGACGAGCCGCGATTTGCCGGGCACGCGACCGCGCATTTCGCCGAGTACCGCCTCCATACGGGCTCGTTCGCTCTCCATGGGGGCTCTCCTCCGCCGACCGGACCTAGGAGACGAACGAGACGTAGACGAAGCCGGCGACCACGCCGAGGAAGGCGATGCCGGCGAGCATGAACCCGCGGAAGATCTCGCGCGGCTCCCGTTCCTCCTCGCGCGGCAATCGGTTCCAGCGCCAGCCGACGATCGGGATCAGCATGACCACGAAGCAGCCCGCCGCGGCGAGCAGCAGGCGGGCGTCAACGGGTCCGCTGTCCATCGAGATCTCGATCAGCCGCGCGCCGCCGATGAAGAACAGGACGGGCCAGAACCACAGCACCGCCGACATCGGCCAGTCCTTCGGCGAGATCATCAGGTACAGGAACGCGGCCGGCACGAGGACGGCCACCGACTTCCACACGGCCGGCGGCGGATGAGGGCAGAGCGGCCCCGGCCGCAATGCGCCGTAGTGCAGGCAGTGCCCGAACCAGCCGGTGTTGCCGTGAATCGTGATGTACGTGGTCGCCATGCAGGCGCCGACGAGGAAGACCAGGAACAGGGAGAGGGCGATGCGCATCGGTCGGGCGAGGAGGCTCCACCGAGGATGGTGCCAGCGGCACCGGTCGCGGAGAGCGGGCGATGGGTCTCGAACCCACGACCTACAGCTTGGGAAGCTGTCGCTCTACCAACTGAGCTACGCCCGCGTGGAGTGCATGATACCGACCTGTGGCAGCCGTGCCCACGCACGCGCCCTCCCGCCGGCAAGACGGGAGAGCGCAATTGCGGTTAGTAGCGGTACGTGTCGGCCTTGTACGGGCCCTCGACCGAGACGCCGATGTAGGCGGCCTGCTCGGGGCGCAGCTCGGTGAGCGTGCCGCCGAGGGCGCCGACGTGCAGGCGCGCGACCTTCTCGTCGAGGTGCTTCGGCAGGACGTGCACGCCGAGCGGATAGGCGTCGAGGTTCGTGAACAGCTCGATCTGGGCGATCGTCTGGTTCGTGAACGATGCGCTCATCACGAAGCTCGGGTGGCCGGTGGCGTTGCCGAGGTTGAGCAGGCGGCCCTCCGACAGGACGATGATCGCCTTGCCGTCGGGGAAGACCCACTGGTCGACCTGCGGCTTGACGTTGACGCGCTCGATGCCCGGGTAGGCGGCGAGGCCGGCCATGTCGATCTCGTTGTCGAAGTGGCCGATGTTGCCGACGACGGCGTTGTGCTTCATCTTCGCCATGTGGTCGACCGTGACGATGTCGCGGTTGCCCGTCGCCGTGATGACGATGTCGGCCTCGCCGATGACGTCATCGAGACGCACGACCTCGTAGCCCTCCATCAGGGCCTGCAGCGCGCAGATCGGATCGATCTCGGCGATCGCGACGCGAGCGCCCTGCACGCGCAGGGACTCGGCCGAGCCCTTGCCGACGTCGCCGTAGCCGCACACGACGGCCGACTTGCCGGCGAGCATCAGGTCGATGCCGCGGTTGATGCCGTCGACGAGCGAGTGGCGACAGCCGTAGAGGTTGTCGAACTTGCTCTTCGTGACCGAGTCGTTGACGTTGATCGCCGGGAAGAGCAGGCTGCCGTCCTCGGCCATCTGCCCCAGGCGCAGCACGCCGGTCGTGGTCTCCTCGGTGACGCCCTTGATGCCCTCGGCGATCGTCGTCCACTTCGTGGGCTCGTCGGCGACGGACTGCTGCAGCAGCGTCAGGAAGACCTGGAACTCCTCGGACTCGGCGTCAGCCGGGTTCGGGACCGCGCCGGCGAGCTCGAACTCGCGCCCCTTGTGCACGAGCATGGTGGCGTCGCCACCGTCGTCGAGGATCATGTTCGGACCGGCCTCGGGCCATGTCAGCGCACGCTCGGTGCACCACCAGTACTCGGTCAGCGTCTCGCCCTTCCAGGCGAACACGGGCACGCCGCGCGGCTCGTCGACCGTGCCGTTCGGGCCGACGACGACGGCAGCGGCCGCCTGATCCTGCGTCGAGAAGATGTTGCAGCTGGCCCAGCGGACCTCCGCGCCGAGCGCGACGAGCGTCTCGATCAGCACCGCGGTCTGGATCGTCATGTGCAGCGAGCCGGTGATGCGCGCGCCGGCGAGCGGCTGGCTCGCGCCGTACTCCTCGCGCAGCGCCATCAGCCCGGGCATCTCGCCCTCGGCGATCGTGATCTCCTTGCGGCCCCAGTCGGCCAGCGAGAGATCGGCGACCTTGTAGTCGGCGGCGGTCAGGATGGGCGCGGCGGTGCTGCTCATGGACGCTCCTTGCGGCGTGGTGCGGGGACGAAGGCGCGGGCGCGCCTTAACAACTTTTGTGCTGCAGATTATACATCGCAGCGTTCGGCGCCCCAGCCGATACCCCTCGTCAGAGCACGAGCACGAGATGCTCGAGCGCGACATCGTGGCCATCCACGTGCCCGCCGAACGGATCCACCTCGCGGCGCACGAAGCCGAGCCGGCCGTACAGGCTCCACGACGGATCCTCGTTCTCGACGACCTCGAGATACACGGCGCGCACCTCGCGATCGCGCGCCCAATCGAGCGCCGTCGAGACCAGTTGCCGTCCCACACCCCGACCTCGATGCGCCGGATCGAGCCAGACTCCCCACAGCGTGGCGCGATGGCGCCGCCGCTGGCCGATCTCACGGGCAATGCCCGCCATGCCGACCGGCCTGCCCTCGGCGAGCGCGACCATGATCAGCTGGTCCCCCTCCCCCGTGCTGGCCGCGGCGCGCGCCGACCACACGTCATCGGGATCCGCAGCCACCTCGTCGTACGTCTCGAGGAACGCGGCGGGGGCGCTGCGCAGCGCGGCAAGACGGACCTCGCGCAGCAGGTGCCCCTCGTCGGCCTGGATGCTGCGGACGTCGATCACATGCGGTCCGGTGCGCTCACGCCGATCAGCTGGAGTGCGCGCTCGAGGGCCTCGCGCGTGGCGCGTACGGCGCTCAGTCTGAAGGCGCGCGTATCGGCGTCCTCGTGCAGCACGTAGAGGTCGTGGTGGAAGGCGTGGAAGTCGGCAGCCAGCTCGTGCGTCCAGGCGATGATGCGGTGCGGTGCGCGCAGTTCGGCCGCGCTCGCGACGACGTCCGGCCACTCCGCCAGCTTGCGGATCAGCGTCTGCTCCGGTCCCTCCGGGACGTGAGCGCTGCCGACGCCGTCGATCGCAAGACCCTCGTCGGCCGCCTTGCGCAGGATCGACGCGCAGCGGGCGTGCGCGTACTGCACGTAGTAGACGGGATTCTTGCTGCTGGCCTCGACCGCGAGATCGAGATCGATATCGAGCGTCTGGTCGTGCGAGCGCTGCACGAGGAAGTAGCGTGCGGCGTCGACGCCGATCGCGTCGGCGAGCTCCGTCAGCGTGATCACGTTGCCGCGGCGCTTGCCCATGCGCTCGCCCGACACGGTGATGAGCTGGTAGATCAGGCACTCGACGCGCTCGGGGTCGTACCCCAGGCACTGCGCGCCGGCCTTGAGGCGCTGGATGTAGCCGTGGTGGTCGGCACCGAGGACGTAGATCGCGTGCGTCGCACCGCGCTGGAACTTGAGGTCGACGTAGGCGAGGTCGGAGGCGAAGTAGGTGTGCTCGCCGTCGGCCTTCAGCAGCACGCGATCCTTGTCGTCGCCGAAGTCGGTGGTGCGCAGCCAGGTGGCGCCATCCTGCTCGTAGACGCGCCCCTGCTCGCGAGCGCGTTCGATCGCGGCGAGCACCGCGCCGCTCTCGTGCAGGCCCTTCTCGCTGGTCCAGAGGTCGAACTCCACGCGCATGCGAGCCAGGCTCGCGCGGATGCGCTCGACCATCAGCGCGACACCCTCGGCGACCCACTGCTCGACCGGCGCGTCATCGGGAAGTCCCAAATCCGCGGCGATCTCCGCCACCTCATCGCCCGGGTAGCCGCCCTCGGGGATCTCGTTGCCGAGGCGCCGCGCCTGCACCGACTGCCCGAACAGGGCGACCTGGTTGCCCGCGTCGTTGATGTAGTACTCGCGCGTCACGTGCTCGCCGGTGAACTCCAGGAGGCGCGCGACGCTATCGCCGTAGGCCGCGTTGCGAGCCGAGCCGATGGTCAGATCGCCGGTCGGATTCGACGAGACGAACTCGACGAGCGTCTCCACACCCGGCGCGTGCGGACGACGGCCGAAGTCAGGGCCGGCGGCGAGGATGTCGCTCAGCGCATCCCGATACCACTGGTCACCGAGGCGGATGTTGATGAAACCGGGGCCGGCAACCTCGACGCCGGCGACGCCGGGGATGGCGCCGATCGTCGTTGCGAGCTCATCGGCGATCTCACGCGGCTTGCGCGACAGGATCGGCGCGAGGCGCATCGCGACGCTTGTCGCGTAGTCGCCGTGCTCGGCGTTGGCCGGTCGCTCGAGCGCGAGTTCGGGCACCTCGCCGCCGGTCAGCGAGGCCACGGCGGACGCGATCGAGGCGTGGAGGGCGCTGACGGGATCGCTCACGTCCGCATCGTGGCAAAGCCGCTCGGTCCCGGCGGCGGTGGGATCAGCGGTGGTACGGCAGACCGCGGTTGATCGTCAGCGCTCGGTAGAGCTGCTCCGTGGCAACGACGCGCGCGAGCTGGTGCGGCAGGGTCAGGGGCCCGAGAGACAGCGTCGCTGCCGCCTGCTCGAGCACCCTCGGCGCCAGGCCCTCCGCCCCGCCGATCACGAACGCCGTGCGCTGCGGCGCCTGTTCCTCCCACTCCGTCACGCGCGCGGCGAGCTCGACCGACGAGAGGCCGCGACCGCCGAGATCGAACGCGACCAGCCGGTAGCCGTCCACAGCCGCGAGGATGCGCTCGCCCTCGCGCTGTCGGATCTCGAGTGACGTGCCCCGGTCGAGCGGCTCGTCGCGAACCTCGATCACCTCGAACTTCGCGAGCTTGGCCGCGCGCGCCGCGTACTCATCCGCGGCGTCCGCCAACGGACCACGCGCCTTGCCGACGACGATGAGGCGGAGCGAGACTAGGCCTCCGGATGATCCGCGTCAACCTCGGGCAGATCGCGGATGCTCTCCCGGGCGGTGAACTTGTCCCAGTTGTCCTGCATCGCATCGAGCAGCTCGCCCATGAACATCGGCGAGAGGTTGATGCGGCTGACGACGACGCCCGGGATCTCCGGACCGTCGAACTCGTGATCCACGCGGGCGAAGGTGATCGTGAACTCGTAGTCGGAGTGCGAGACGTTGGCGAAGTTGGCGTAGTGCCCCGCCATCTCCTCCGGCGTGAAGTGGATGTTGAGCTGACGGTCGGGCTGGTCCGGGGAATCCATGTCCGCAGTCTAGTCGCGGCGGGCCGTGCGACCCGCTCGCCTATCCTGCGTCGGTGCGCGCGCTCGTCCTCTCCGACATCCACGGCAACCTCAACGCCCTCGACGCGGTGCTGGAGGCCGAGGGCGATCGCTACGACGAGCTGTGGTGCCTCGGCGACATCGTCGGGTACGGCGCACGGCCGAACGAGTGCGTCGATCGCATCCGCGAGGTCGCCACGGTGGTGCTGGCCGGCAACCACGATCTCGCGGTGCTCGGCAAGGTCAACGTCGAGCGCTTCGGCGGGGATGCCGGGCGCGCCGCACGGTGGACGCGTGAGGTGCTCGGACGCGAGCAGGAGACTTGGCTCGACACCCTCGAGCCGCAGGGAGTCGTGGGTCGCGTCGCCCTGGCGCACGCCTCGCCGCGCGATCCGATCTGGGAGTACGTCATCGACGGGCCAGGCGCTGCCATCGCGCTCGCCAACGCCCCCGACGCCAAGGTCGTGCTCGTCGGACACACCCACGTCCCGATGTCCGCACGGAGCCTCGGCGACCGCGTGACGGGTGGCCACGCCCCCGCCGGGCGCGAGGAGCTGCTGGCTGAGGACGTGCGCCTGCTCGCCAATCCCGGATCGGTCGGGCAGCCGCGCGACGGCGATAGCCGCGCGTCGTATCTCGTTCTCGACGTGGACGAGGGTGAGCCGGTGCGCGTGGAGTTCCGGCGGGTGGCCTATGACGCAGCGGCAACCGCGAAGGAGATCGTCGACGCAGGTCTGCCGCCGCAGTTCGGCGACCGCCTGCTGTTCGGGATGTAGTCCTCAGTCGACGAGCGACTCGCCGGTCATCTCCGGCGGCATGGGCACGTCGAGGAGCGCGAGCACGGTGGGCGCCAGGTCGGCCAGACGCCCATGCCCCCGCAGTCGTCGGTCCGAACCGACGAGGATCAGCGGGACGGGGTTCGTCGTATGTGCGGTATGCGGCTCGCCGTTGCTGTCGATCATCTGCTCGGCGTTGCCGTGGTCGGCGGTCACGAGTGCAATGCCACCGACATCTCGGACTGCGGTGATCACGTCGCCGAGGCGACGATCGACCTCCTCGACCGCCCGCACCACAGCGGGGATGTCGCCGGTGTGTCCGACCATGTCGGGGTTGGCGAAGTTGATGATGACGAACCCGTAGGCGCCGCTGCGGATGCCGTTGATCGCAGCATCCGCGACGCCGGCGGCGCTCATCTCAGGCCGCTGGTCGTACGTCTCCACGTCGCGGGGCGACGGGATCAGCACGCGATCCTCCCCCGTGTGCGAGGCCTCGCGACCGCCGTTGAAGAAGTACGTGACGTG
>CAWUMZ010000030.1:0-16641 GCA_963923625.1 uncultured bacterium
CATCGTCGATGACATGGGAGTCCCAGATCTTCTCGTAGGTCGTGCGTCCCACAGCGTGCTCCTTCGCGGTGCCGGTGGCGAAACGCTACCAGCGTCGAGGCCGTATCCTGCCGGTATGGCCGACGCCAAGCAGCCGCCGAAGCTCCTGCGCAGGTGGGAGGGGCTCGACATGGGGCACCAGTTCCTGATCGCGTGGCCGGTGCTGACGGTGATCATCGCCGTGATCCACTGGACGCTCCTCAACCAGCCGGCGTTCCGAGGCGGGCTGTACGGCCTCTTCTGGGCGCTGCCCGCTGCCTTCGTCGTCGCGATGGCGTCGCAGAACGAGGCGCGGAAGCGCCGCAAGCGCGAGGCCGCCGCTGATGGCGACGGCGACGCCGACGCCTGACATGATCCGAGCAGCTGCTCTCGCCGAAGAGCCGTTCACCAAGCGCGCCGCCACTGCGGCGCGCTGATCCCCGCAGGAGCCCCCGCATGAGCCACGCAGCGCCCCCCGAGCAGCATCCGCACAGCGAGCGCCGCATGTGGCTGACGCTGTTCGCGATGTGCTTCGCGCTGTTCATGATCATGCTCGACAACACCGTGGTGAACGTCGCGCTGCCGACGATCCAGAAGGACCTGCACCCGTCGCAGAGCAGCCTCGAGTGGATCATCAACTCGTACATCCTCGTGTTCGCGACGCTGATCCTGCTCGGCGGCAAGCTCGGCGATCGCTTCGGCCGCAAGCGGATGTTCATCGTCGGGCTGTTCCTGTTCACGCTCTTCTCGGTGGCGTGCGCGTTGTCGCAGACCGCGGATCAGCTGATCATCTTCCGCGCGCTGCAGGGCACGGGTGCGGCGCTGATGAACCCGCTGTCGCTGTCGATCCTCGTCGCGACGTTCCCGCGGCCGCGGCTGCCGCAGGCGATCGGCATCTGGGCGGGCGTGTCCGGCCTCGGCCTCGCCGTCGGCCCGCTGCTCGGTGGCTTCCTGACGGAGCACGTCGGCTGGAGCGCCGTGTTCTGGATCAACGTGCCGATCGGCGTCATCGCGCTCGGCTTCGTCCTGTTCGCGGTGCTCGAGTCGAAGGATCCGACGGTCAAGAGCCTCGACATCGTCGGCACGATCCTCGTCACGCTCGGCCTGTTCGGCGTCGTCTACGGCCTGATCGGCACGAGCAACCACCCGTGGCTCTCCGTCAACACGATGGGGCCGCTGCTCGTCGGCATCGCGCTGATCGTCGCGTTCGTCATCTGGGAGTCGAAGCAGGAGCAGCCGATGGTGCCGCTCGGCTTCTTCCGCAGCCGCGGCTTCACGACGTCGATCATCGTCGCGACGCTCGTCGGCTTCGGCATGTTCGGCTCGCTGTTCGTCGTGACGCTCTACATGCAGAACATCCGCGGCTACAGCGCGATCGGCGCCGGCCTGCGCACGCTGCCGCTGACGATGGCCGTGATGTTCGTCGCGCCGATCGCCGGCAAGCTCAACACGCGCTTCGGTCCGGCGATCCTGATGGGGATCGGGCTGTCGCTGTCGTGCGTGGCGATGATCGGCCTGCGCTTCCTCGAGGTCGGCAGCTCGTACAACGCGATCTGGCCGTTCTACCTCATGCTCGGCGTCGGCATCGCGCTGACGCTGCCGTCGGCGAGCGCCGCCGCGATGGGCGCGATCGATCCGCGCAAGGCCGGCATCGGCTCGGGCGTGCTCAACGCCTCGCGCCAGGTCGGCGGTGCGCTCGGCATCGCCGTGCTCGGCTCGGTCGCGACGGCGATCACCGACAAGGCGTGGACGGACAAGACGGCTGCGGTCGGAGGCAAGGTGATGGAGCACGCCGACCAGATGCGCCCGCTCGTCGAGGGCGCGCAGATCCAGATCCTCGGCCAGATCATCAGCCGCACGGCGAGCAGCGCCGCCGACGCGATGATGGCGATGGCCTCCGAGGCCTGGATGCAGGGCTTCCACGCCTCGGTGCTCGCCGGCGCGATCATCCTCGGCTTCGGCGTGATCGTCGTGATCGTCGGCTTCCGTGGCGTCCCGCGGCCGAACATGGGGCACGGCGCCGACTCCTCGGACTCGGCGCCGCCCGTCGCCGCCGAGCTGTAGCCCGCTAGTTCAGCGCGCGCGCGAGGCGCTTGCGGTACTCGAGCACGATCGGGTCATCGACCGGGCGCTCGGCGAAGACGCCGATCATCACGCGGCGCACGCGATCCTTGCGGTCGTCGCTGGCGCCGGGCAGCACCTCGAGCATCGCCTCGAGCGCTCCGACGGGGTCGGCGGCCAGGCGCTCGAGTGCGGCGGCGAGCTCCGGGTCGAGCGTCGGGTCGAGCACGATCTCGGCGCAGGTGATCAGGCCCGCGGCCTGCGGCGTCTCCTTGACGGGTTCGAGCACCGCGATCGCGTCGGCCGTCTGACCGGCGGCGAGCAGGAGCCGCGCGAAGGCCATCGCGGCATCGACGTTCGTCGGATCTTCTGCGAGGACGGCGCGCAGCGCATCGGCATCACCGGCGGCGACGGCCTCGTCGACCGCCGACGGCACCAGCTGATCGAGGAACGCCTCGATCTGCGCCGGCGGGATCGCGCCGTTGAACTCGGCGACGATCTGCCCGTCCTTGAACGCCTTGACCGCGGGGATGCTCTGGATGCGGAACGCTGCGGCCAGCTGCTGGTTCGCCTCGGTGTCGACCTTGACGAGCTTCACGGCGCCGCCGCGGCTCGCCACGGCGGCCTCGAGGGCGGGGGCCAGCTGCTTGCACGGACCGCACCAGTCCGCCCAGAAGTCGACGACGACGGGAACCTGATGGGAAGCTTGGATGACCTCGCGCTCGAAGTCCGCTTCGGTGATGTCTACGCCCATACCGGCATCGTAGGCGAGGCTGGCGGATCGCCATCGCCCACCAGCGCGTACCCTGACCGAGTGGTCAACACCCGTGCAGCCATTCGCCGCCTGAGCGCGGCTCGCGCCATCTCGGTGACGGGATCGCAGGTTGCGATGATCGCGCTGACGTACCAGATCTACGAGCTGACGAACTCGGCCGTCTGGGTGTCGGGCGTGTTCCTCGCGACGTTCGCGGCGATGGGCATCCTCGCGCCGATCGGCGGCTGGCTCGGCGACACGTACGACCGGCGCATGGTGATGATCGCCTCCGACCTCGCCTCGGCCGTCGTCTTCGTCGCGCTCGTGTTCGCGGATCGCCCGTGGATGCTGATCGCCCTCGCCCTGCTCGCGACGGTCGCCGAGATGCCGTTCCTGCCCGCCTCGCAGGCGGCGATCCCGAACCTCGCGTCCGATGAGGACCTGGCGTGGGCGAACGGCCTCGTCTCGCAGGCGTTCAGCCTCGGCATCACGGTGGGCCCGCTGATCGGCGGCGCGCTTGTCGGCGCGGTCGGGACGGGCGCGGCGTTCGGCATCAACGCCGTCTCGTTCCTCGTATCGGCCGCCCTGGTGTGGAGCGTGCAGGAGCGCTTCCAGGAGCGGCGCTCGAAGAACGGCAAGGCCATCGACGTGCCGTTCACGGAGGGCCTGCGCGTCGTCTGGCGCACGCGCATCCTGCTGCTCGTGGTGATCGCGGAGGTGGTCGCGTACAGCATCGTCGGCTGGGCGATGGTGTCGGACGCGCCGCTGGCGAAGCTGTTCGGCGTGGGGTCGATCGGGTTCGCCGCGCTGATCTCGACGTGGGGCGCCGGCATGCTGATCGGCTCGTGGGCGGCTGGCCGGCGCATCGGGCAGCGGCCAATCGAGATTCCGCTGCTCTGCCTGGGCATGGTCGTCGACGGGCTGATGATCACCTCGATCGGGCTCAGCCCGATCTTCGTGATGGCCCTCGTGGTGAGCGTGATCGGCGGCGCGGCTTCGGGGATGGTCAACGTCGCGCGCCAGACGTTCTTCCAGCGCGCGGTGCCCGACCGAATCCGCTCGCGCGTGTTCTCGGTCGCGGAGGTGGTGGCGACGGCGTCGTTCGTCGTCGGCCTCGCGACGGCCGGCCCGGTGATCGAGGCGCTCGGGGTGCGCGTGGCGTATGTCCTCGCCGGCATCATGTTCATCGTCGGCGCGCTCGTGCTGATCCCGGTGCTGCGACACCGCGCCGAGGGCGTGCTCGTCGACGCCGACTTGCCCTCCGCATAACATCTGTGCGACAGTTCGCACATCCGTGCGACAGAGGAGCGCCGCCATGACCGAGATCACCCCCATCGACATCCAGGACGAGCTCGTCGCCCTCGCGCGCGACTTCGCGGCGAAGGAGATTCGCCCCGTCGCGGCGCACTACGACGAGACGGAGGAGACGCCGTGGGAGCCGTTCTACAAGGCGGCTGAGATCGGGCTCACGTGCTACGACCTGCCGGAGCACCTCGGCGGCGGCGGAATTCTGGACCTCACCACCGCGGCGCGCATTCACGAGGAGCTGGTGTTCGGCGATGCCGCGATCGGCAACTTCATCGGCTCGGCCTCGTTCTTCGCCGGCACGGTGATCGAGCTCGGCAACGAGGAGCAGCACGAGCGCTGGGTGCGTCCGCTGACGGGCCCCAAGCCGAAGCTCGGTGCGCTTGCGACGACGGAGCCGGAGGCCGGCTCCGACGCGAGCAGCATCACCACGTACGCCGAGAAGGTGGATGGCGGCTACAAGCTGAACGGCTCCAAGACCTGGATCTCGAATGCCGGCGTCGCCTCGTACTACATCGTCTTCGCGACGGTGGCCCCGGGTACCCGCAGCAAGGGCATCACGGCGTTCATCGTGGAGGACGGCGATGAGGGCTTCACCGTCGGCAACAAGCTGCACAAGCTCGGCCAGCGCGCCATCCCGACGCACGAGATCTTCTTCAAGGACGTGTTCCTGCCGGAGGATCGCCGCATCGGCGCCGAGGGCATGGGCTTCAAGGGCCTCATGCGCAAGTTCGACGAGTCGCGTGTCGGGCTCGCGGCCGGTGAGGTCGGCATGGCGCGCGCGGCCTTCGAGTACGCCGTCGAGTACGCCACGGAGCGCAAGGCGTTCGGCGCCCCGATCCACGTCAACCAGGCGGTGTCGTTCCGTCTCGCCGACGTCAAGATGAAGATGGACCAGGCGCGCCTGCTCGTGCGCCATGCCGCCAATCTCGCAGACACCGGCCAGGAGTTCGCGACCGAGGCCGCGATGGCGAAGCTCGCCGCGTCCGAGGCGGCCTGGTTCTCCGCGTGGGCCTGCTGCCAGACGCTCGGCGGCTACTCGTACTCCCGCGAGTACCCGGCCGAGAAGTGGCTGCGCGACGCCAAGCTGGAGGAGCTCTGGGAGGGCACCAGCGACATCATGCGCCTGATCATCTCCCGCGCCCTGTTCCCCCGCGTCTAGCGCGCCCGAAGCGAAGGAATCACGATGGACCTCTCCCTGAACGCGCGCGAGCTGGAGATCCAGCAGCGCTCCCGCCGGCTCTGCGACGAGCACCTGCTTCCGCTCGAGATCCTCTGCGACGAGAACGACGGCCTCACGCCCGAGCAGCTCGCCCCGACCTATCAGGGCGTGCTCGACGCGCATCTCAACGCGGTCAACATGGCCGAGGAGTGGGGCGGGCAGGGCATGTCGATCTTCGAGCAGGTCCTCTCGCAGGAGCAGCTCGGCCGCTCGACGAACGCCCTGTGGGACGTCGTCTGGCGCCCGGCGAACGTGCTCAAGTACTGCACGCCGGAGCAGCGCGAGCGCTTCCTGATCCCCGAGATCGAGGGGAAGCGCCGCTCCTGCTACGCGATCACCGAGGCCGACGCCGGCTCGGATCCATCGGTGCTTGCGACGACCGCGGTGCGCGACGGCGACGGCTTCGTGCTGAACGGCGAGAAGTGGTACGTCACGGTCGGTGACGTGGCGGATTACCAGATCGTCGTGGCGGACGTCCCGGGCGAGGGACCGACCTCGTTCCTGATCGACCGCGACCAGGACGGCGTGGAGGAGTTCCGCACGCCGCGCTACATGCACCACTTCGTCTACGAGCATCCGATCTTCCGCTACCACGACGTCAAGGTCGGCGCGGACCGCGTGCTCGGCGCGGTCGGCGAGGGGTACAACCTCACCAAGGAGTGGTTCATGGAGGAGCGCCTGATGATCGCGGCGCGCTGCCTCGGTGGCGCCGAGCGCTGCCTCGAGGACGCCTTCGCCTACGCGACGGAGCGCGAGCAGTTCGGCGAGCGCATCATCGAGTTCCAGGGCGTGTCGTTCCCGCTGGCCGAGGCCGTCGCCGACATCGCCGCGGCGCGTGCCGTCACGTACCAGGTGGCGTGGGAGGTGACGCAGGGCACGGTCGATCCGAAGACCCTGCATGCCAAGGCGTCTGCGATCAAGCTGTTCGCGTCGGAGATGGCCAACCGCGTGGTCGACTCGTGCGTCCAGGTGCTGGGCGGGCGCGGCTACATGCGCGAGAACGCCGTCGAGCGCTTCTACCGCGACCTGCGCGTCGACCGCATCTGGGAGGGCACGAGCGAGATCCAGAAGGTCGTCCTCGTCAACGAGATGCGCAAGCGCGGCACGCACGGCGTCGCCGCCTGGCCGAAGCAGGGCTGATGGACCGCACCTCCGTCGAGGCGCTGCGACGCGGCGAGATCGTCAACGGCGCGATCCGCCTGATCGCGCGCGAGGGCTACGAGGCGACGACGATGCGTGGCCTCGCCGCCGAGCTCGAGGTGTCGACGGGCACGATCACGCACTGGTTCGCGACGAAGAACCAGGTGCTCGGCGCGGTCATGGACGAGCTCGCGGCGCGCACCACGCAGCGGATCGCAGCTGAGCTCGAGGATGCCAGCACGCCGCGAGAGGTCCTGATCGCGCTGGGCGACGCGTCGGTGCCGGACACGCCCGAGCAGGTCGATGATCAGCGGTGCTGGAGCGAGCTCGCCGCGCGCGCCGCGCGGACCCCCGATCTGGCCGAGCGCCATCTGCAGCTCTACAACGGCTGGCGCCGTCGCATGGAGAAGGCCGTCGACGAGGGCATCCGCGCCAGGGAGTTCCGGAAGCTCGATGCGGCGGAGTGGGCGCGGACGTACGCCGCGCTCATCGACGGGCTGGCCCTGCACGTCCTGCTGCACCCCGAATCGGTCACGCCGGACCGCATGCGCAGGGCCATCCGCACGCACCTGAATGCGACGCTCGGATAGCACCGCGAAGCGGCCGATTGTGACACGGGACCCCGTTTCCGTGACACAGCTGCATCCGATCGCGCAACACATGTAACCAATTCCGCCCGATGGGCGGTTTTCGGCTCAACGAAGCGGCAAACTTCCCCTGACGACGCAGCCAGTGGCCCGTCGTCGACCACCCGAACCGAATTGCCGATCTTGCCGCCGCATCCGCGGGCTGCGTTCAGCGTGGCCCGACGTCGCTCAGGCGGTCGCGGCGTGCGCGCATTCGGCGCGGCGCTCGCCATCGCGGCAGCCGCCGCGGTCGGTCTGATCGCCCCTGCCGACGGCCGCGCGGCGTACGCCTTCACGAGCCACACATTCACCCCGTGCGCCGCCACGGGTCGCACGGGACCGACGTTGGCGCAGTGCCTCACGGCCTACGGGTCGACGGCCTGGGCATCCGACGCGACGAAGTTCAACGTCAGCACGGGCATCCAGCTCTGGACGGTGCCCAGCACGGGCCTCTATCGCGTGACGGCGGCCGGCGCCAAGGGCGGCGGCGCCGTCGGCGCGGCGGGGCGCGTCGTCGCGGCGAACATCTCGCTCACCGAGGGCGACACGATCAAGATCCTCGTCGGGCAGCTCGGCGCCTCGTCGGGCAACACGGGCGGCGGTGGCGGCGGATCGTTCGTGGCGACCAATGCGAACGCCGCGCTCGTCGTCGCGGGTGGTGGCGGCGGCGGCGGCAACGGCGCGGCCGGCAGCACGGCCCCTGCGTCAACCGGCACCGGCGTCGCCGGGGCGAACTCGTCGGGTGGTGGCGGCGGTGGCTTCACCGGCGGCGGCAGCGGCGCGTCGGGTGCTGCCTTCACCGCGGGCGGCGCCGGCGGGACCGGCGTCAACGGTGGCTTCGGCGGCGGCGGAGCCGGCGCCACCAGTGCCGGCGGCGGCGGTGGCGGCGGCTACTCGGGCGGCGGCGGCGGCGCGAACATCATCTCCAACTCGTATGGCGGCGGCTCGGGTGGCCTCATGTACACCGCCGCGGGTGCGGCCTCGGTCGATTCGACCGGCACGAATTCGGCCGACGGCTACGTGACCATCGCGGCGATCGCGCCGGCCGTGGCGACGATGACGCCGCGCACGGCCTACGCGACGAACCCGTCCAGCCTGGTCTGGGACCTGACGATGAACGCGCCCGTCACGGGCATCACCGCGTCGTCGTTTGCGGTCGGCGGCACGTCGAGCGGCTGGTTCGTGAACTCCGTCACCGGATCCGGTGCGACGTACGTCGTGACCCTCACGTCGATGTTCACCCCGACGGCCGAGGGCACGGTGTACCCCACGCTGCTGGCCAACGCCGCGACGGACGGCGGTAACCGCACCGGTCCGGGTGCGAATACCGACGGCTCGCCGTCGACGGTCGACCGCACGAATCCGACGGCCTCCTCCTTCACGCTGTCGACGATCAGCCGCACCGCGGCCACGTACAGCGTCACGTTCTCCGAATCGGTCACGGGGCTGACGACCGCCGACTTCGCCGCATCGGGTGGCAGCACCGGCTGGACCGTCTCCTCCGTGGCCGGCTCGGGGGCAGGTCCGTACACCGTCACGCTGGCGAACGCCACCAGCGGCGGCGCGCCGGCCGGCACCCACATCCTCACGCTCGCCGCGAATGCGGTGGCCGATACAAGCAGCCTCAACGGCCCGGCCTCGTCGCAGGCCGTCACGACGACGCTCGGCACACCGAGCAACACGGTCGCGCCGACCATCTCGGCTGCGCCGGTCGGTCTCGTCGCGCTCACCTGCGGCAACGGCACCTGGACCGCGAATCCGGCCGTGACCGGCTACGCGTACCAGTGGAAGACGTCGGCGGATGCCGGCGCCACGTGGGTCAACGCGACCGGCACCGGCAACGCGACCGCGTCGTACACGCCGGCGCTCGCCGACACCTGGAAGCTCCTGCGCTGCGACGTGACGGCGACGAACGCGTACGGCACGGCGACGGCCCCGTCGGCATCGCAGCCCGTGCAGCCCGCGGACCTGCTGTTCTCGACGGACTACGCGTTGTCCAAGATCGGCACGCACAGCGTCAGCCCGACCGGCCAGTTGACGCGCCTCGCGGCTACGAACACCAGCTTCTACACACGCGGCATCGCCCTGACCCCCGACCAGCGCTTCCTCTACGCCTCCGTGGAGTCGGGCTCCGGCCTGATCCAGCAGTTCGCCGTGACGGAGAACGGCACGCTGACGGCGCTCACCCCGGACATCTCGGCCGCCGCGTATGACGTCGCCGTCACCCCCGATGGCCGCTTCGCCTACTCGGCGAACTACGCCACGAGCGGCACGGTCGGCCAATACGCGATCGGTCGCGACGGGCGCCTCTCGCCGCTTGCGACGCCGACCATCGCGGCGGGCAACGGCACGGCGCAGCTCGCGATCACGGCTGACGGGCAGTACCTGTTCGCGGTCAACTGGGTCTCCGGCGACGTCTCGCGCTACTCGATCGGCGGCGACGGCCAGCTGACATCGCTCGGTGCCGTCGCGTCCGTCGGCGCCACGCCGCGCGGCATGACGCTGGTGGAGCGCGGTTCGAAGCGCTTCCTGTACGTCGCGGGCTACGGCACGAACAAGCTGTACGGCTTCGAGATCAGCGGTGCCGGCGCCCTCACGGCGCTGACCGGCATGCCCTCGCCCACGGCGCCGAACCTGCTCAGCACCTCGCCCGACGGGCAGTACCTCTACGCCGGCCTCTGGACCAGCGCGGCGGTGGCCCAGTACGCGATCAACGGGACGACCGGCGCGCTGACCGCGCTGACGCCCGCGACGGTCGTGTCGGGCGCGCAGCCGTTCGAGCCGTTCGTCCACCCGTCGGGTCAGTGGGCCTACGTCGGCTCGGGCACCACGACCTATCAGTACGGTGTCTCCAGCGGCGTGCCGAGTGCGCTGAGCCCGGCTACCGAGGCGACGGCATTGGACAAGGCCTACCGGTTCCGCGCCTTCCGCCCGGTGCTCGCGGTCTCCGATCTGACGCCGGCGGCGACGCGCATCAGCGGCGCCTCCACGACCTTCTCGCTGTCGTTCACGCGTCCGGTGACCGGGCTCGCCGCGGGCGACTTCTCGCTTTCGGGCACGTCCACGGGCTACGCGGTCACCGGCGTCTCCGGCTCCGGTGCCGGGCCGTACACCGTCACCGTCTCCGCCGCCGGCGCGCGAACCGACGGCACGCTGATCCTCAAGCTCGCCACGAACAGCGTCAACGACCTGCTCAACAACGCGGGCCCGACCGTCGACTTCCCGATGCTGACGGCGCCGACCGTCACGGTCGACACCGTCGCGCCGACGATCATCAGCTCGACCGCCACGTCGGTGTCGCGTACGGCGGCAACGTATTCGGTGACGTTCTCCGAGTCGATGACGACGCTGACGGCGGCGATGCTGTCGAACGCCGGCTCGAGCTCGGGGTGGACGTTCTCGAGCATCACGGGGTCGGGCGCGGGGCCGTACACGGTCACGCTCGCGAACGCCACATCGGGCGGCGCGCCAGCCGGCACGCTGATTCCGACGTTCTCGGCGGGCGCGACCGACGTGGCCGGCAACCCGATCGACGCAAGCGGCCGTGCCACCGCGACGACGACGCTCGGCCTACCGATCAACACGGCCGTTCCCACCACGAGCGGCACGGTCGCGCTCGGCCAGGTGCTGACGTGTGGCCAGGGCACGTGGACCAGCGTGCCCGCGATCACCTCGACCGCCTACCAGTGGCAGTGGTCGACCGACGGCGCGACGGGCTGGACGAACGCCGCCGGCACCGGCAACGCCACCGCCTCGTACACCGTCGCCCCGGCCGACGTCGGCCGCTACCTCCGCTGCGCCGTCACACCGACCAACCCCTACGGCACCGCCACGGCGAACTCGGCCGCCACGACCGACGTGCCGACGGTACCGCTGCTCCTGTCGACCGCGTACGGCTCGAACGCGGTCTACGTCTTCACCATCGCCCCCGACGACCGGATCACGGTGAACGCGCCGCCGATGCTCGCCGTCGGCAGCGGCCCCTGGTTCCTCGATGTCGCGCCCGACGGCCGCACGCTGTACGCGACGAACTCGGCGTCGAACACGGTCTCGCAGGTGCGCATCTCGCCGGGCGGTGTGCTCACCGCGCTCACCCCGGCGACGCTCGCCACGCAGACGACGCCGTACGGCGTCCTGGCCTCGCCGAACGGCAAGTGGGTGTACGTCGCGAACTTCGGTTCGAACTCGGTCTCGCAGTACACCGTCGCGGCCGACGGCTCGCTGTCGCCGATGGCGACGGCGACGATCGCCGCCGGCAACGGCCCGCGCGAGCTGGCGATCACGCCCGACTCGTCGATGCTGTTCGTCACGAACCAGAGCGCCAACACGATCAGCCGCTACACGATCGACGCGACGACGGGGCAGCTGACGAGCGCGGGCGCGGCGACTGCCGGTGCCGGGTCGGTGTACGACCTCGTCGTCTCGCCGAACGGCCAGTACCTCTACGCCGGCAACGTCAACAACGCGCTGATCAACCAGTTCGCGATCGGCGCCGGCGCCGCGCTCACCCCGCTCTCGCCGGCGACGGTGGCGACCACGCTCGGCGTGCATTCGCTCGCGATCAACGCCGCCGGCACCCGCGTCTATGCGGCGCTGCAGGCCGGCACCACCACGAACCACGTGCAGGTCCTCTCGGTCGGCGCCGGCGGCGTGCTGACCAGCCAGGGCACGTACACGGGGCCGCTCGGGGGCGGCTGGGGCCCGGCACTTGCCCCCGATGGCAACGGGCTGTACATGGCCTCCGGCAGCAGCATCGAGCAGTTCGCGCTGAACGGCTCCGGTGTGCCGACGCAGCAGTCCCCGGCCACCGTCACCGGCGGCACGACCATGCACATGATCGTCACCATCGCCCCGGGGCCGGTCGTCTCGTCGTTCACCGCGCCGGCCGTGCAGACCGCGTCGACGGCGCCGGCGTTCACGCTGTCGTTCACGCGCCCGGTCACGGGTCTCGCCGCCAACGACTTCACCGTGGCGGGTACCGCGACTGGCTTCTCCGTGCAGTCGGTGAGCGGTTCGGGCGCCGGGCCGTACACCGTCACGCTCGGCGGGTCGGGATCGTTCGCCGACGGCACGATCATCCTCTCGCTCAAGGCGAGCGCCGTCACGGACTCGCGCAGCGCCACCGGTCCCGCCAGCGCCGCCTGGCCGGGCAACACCGCGCCCACGCTCACCTTCGACGGCACCGCGCCGACGATCCTGAGCGCGACGGCGACGTCCTTCACGCGCACGGCGGCGACGTACTCCGTGACGTTCTCCGAGCCGATGACGACGCTGACGACGGCGATGCTGTCGAACGCCGGCGCGAGCACAGGCTGGACGTTCTCGAGCATCACCGGGTCGGGCGCCGGGCCGTACACGGTGACGCTCGCGAACGCGAGCGCACCGGGCGGCACGTTGATTCCCACGCTCTCCGCGGGCGCGACCGATGTGGCCGGCAACCCGATCGCGTCGGGTGGGCGCGCGCTGCCGACGGTGACGGTCGCCGTGCCGGTCAACACCGTGGTCCCGACGACGAGCGGCACGCTCGGGGTCGGCGAGACGCTCACGGCCACCACCGGCACCTGGACGAGCGACCTCGCGATCAGCGGCTACACCTACCAGTGGCAGGTGTCGGCCGACGGGTCGACCGGCTGGGCGAACGCGACGGGGACGGGTGCCGCGACGGCGTCGTACGTCGTCGCCGCGGCCGACGCGTACAAGTACCTGCGCGTCACCGTCGTGGCCGCCAACGCCTTCGGGAGCGGCACCGCCGCGGCCTCCGTGGCGACGACCGTCGTCCAGGCCGGCGAGGTGCTGTTCTCCGGCAACTCCAATACGACGATCACCGCGCGCCCGATCCTCGCCAGCGGCGCGCTCGGCGCGGTCGCCTCGACGACCACGGGCGGCACCCTCAACCGCCCGAGCATGCTCGCGATCAGCCCCGACGGCCGCTTCGTCTACGCCGCGAACTTCTCCGGCAACACCGTCTCGATGTTCTCGCGCGACGCGTCGGGCGCCGTGCTCACGCCGCTCGCCACGGCATCGGTCGCGACCGGCGCAACGCCTTGGTACATCGTGGTCACGCCCGACCAGCGCTTCGCGTACGTCTCGAACTACGGCGCGACCACCGTCAGCCAGTACGCGGTCGGCGCTAACGGCATCCTCACGCCGCTCTCGCCGGCGACGGTGACGGTCGGCACCTCCCCGTACGGCATGGTCGTCAATCCCGACGGCACGCGCCTGTACGTCGTCAACCGCTCGTCGAGCACCGTCAGCCAGCTGGGGATCAACACGACGACCGGCCAGCTGACGCCGCTCTCACCCGCCACCGTCAGCGTCGCGGCCGACCCGTGCTACATCGCGATGACGCCGAACGGCCAGAACGTCTATGTGGCGTCGTACAGCGGCGCCCAGGTCAGCCAGTTCTCGGTCGGCGGCGATGGCACGCTGACGCCGCTCTCGCCGGCGTCCGTGTCGCTCGCCAATGCGCACGTGCCGATCGTCTCGCCCGACGGAACGCGACTGTTCGTGGAGCGGTGGGGCGCGGCGCAGGCGCAGACGTACACGATCGGCGCCGGTGGCGCGCTCACCGCCGCCGGGACGCTCGCCCTCGCCGGCACGGGCAACTACGTGCCGGCGGTCCGCCCGGACGGCCAGAACATGTACTTCCCGCACACCGATGGGTCGATCACGCAGGCGGCGATCTCCGGCGGCGCGCTGGCGGCGATGACGCCGGCGAGCGTCGCCGAGTCGAACCTGCCGTACGCGCTCGCGATCGTCGGCAATGCGTTCAAGCCCACCCTGTTCCGGCCGACCGCCACGTCGACGAACGCGACGACCATCACGTACTCGCTGACCTTCGGCCGCTCCGTCTCCGGGCTCGCGACATCCGACTTCACGCTCTCCGGCACGGCGACGGGCTTCTCCGTCACCGGCGTGTCGGGCTCGGGAGCAGGGCCGTACACGATCACGCTGACCGGGTCGGGGTCGCCGACGAACGGCACGCTGATCCTCGCGCTCAACCAGAACACGGTGACCGACGTCACGGGCGCCACGGGCCCGACGCAGGCGTACGCGTCGATGACGGCACCCACCGTGCGGTACGACACGGTCGCGCCGACGGTGACGAGCGGATCGCTCGTCGCGTCGTCGCGCGCGGCGGCGACGTACACCGCGTCGTTCTCCGAAACCGTCACCGGCGTCGCGACCTCGAGCCTGACGCTGGCGGGCACGAGCACCGGCTGGACGGTGTCGTCCGTGACCGGCTCCGGTACCGGCCCGTACGTCTTCACGCTCGCGAACGCCACCAGCGGTGGTGCGCCCACCGGCACGCTGATCCCGACCGTGGTCCTCGGCGGCGGCACCGACCTCGCGGGCAACGCGTCGGTCAAGAACGTCGGCGCCTCCACGACCTTCGCAACGCCGGTGAACACCGCTGTCCCGGTGACGAGTGGCACGCTCAAGACCGGGTACTCGCTGACGGGCACCGATGGCACCTGGTCCACGCAGCCGGCACCGACCTTCACGTACCAGTGGCAGGTCTCGGCCGACGGCTCGACGGGATGGACGAGCGCCACGGGCGACGGGAACGCGACCGCGACGTACAAGCTCGCCGCACCGGATGCGTGGAAGTACGTGCGCCTGGCGGTCACCGCCACCAACGGCTTCGGCTCGACCACGGCCACCTCGAGCGCGGCGGCGTCGAGTGCGTTGGTCAAGCCGTCGCCGGTGCTCTACGAGCAGAACGCCGGTGCGAACACCGTCAAGGTCTACGACCAGCTCGCCGACGGGCAACTGACGCCGATCAGCCCGGTGGCGTCGGCGACGGTGTCCGTGGCCTCGGATCCCCGTACCTCGGTCGTCTCGCCCGACGGTCGCTTCCTGTACGTCTCGAGCTACAGCGGCAACGCGATCTCGCAGTTCGCCGTGGGCCAGGGCGGCGACCTGACGCCGCTCTCGCCGGCCACGGTCTCCGCCTCCGGCGTCTACAAGCTCGCGATCGCGCCGACCGGCACGAGTCTCTACGCCACCGGGTATCTGTGCTCCTGCGTCTACCAGTACACGATCGCCGCCAACGGCACGCTGTCGGCCAAGACGCCGGCATCTGTCACGGCGGGTACGAACATGGGATCGCTGACTGTGGCACCGAATGGGACCGCCCTGTACGCCAGCTCGGAGGGCGGCAATGCGGTCTACCAGTACGCGATCGACCCGTCGACCGGGGCGCTTACGGGCATGACGCCGGCGTCGGCTGCCGCGACGTTCCCGGGGCAGATCGCGATCACGCCGAACGGGCAGACCGCGTTCGTGGCCCTCCCGACCACCGCGAAGGTGGCGCAGTTCCCCATCACGAGCGGCAAGCTCGGCGCGCCGACGCTGGTGTCGTTGGCTGCCAACGCCGGGTTCATCCAACTCAATACGGCCGGCACGAATGCCTACGTGGCGTCCAGTCCGGGCAACGCGATCTACCCGTTCTCGGTCGCGAGCGGCGTGCTGACGGCGCTCTCGCCAGCATCGATCGCCACGACGTCGCCGATGGGCATGGTCATCTCGCCCGACGGGCAGTTCCTCTACTCGCCGACCAACGCCAGCGCCTCCGTGCAGCAGTTCGCCGTCGGCGGCGGGGGTGGGCTGACCGTACTGAGCCCCGCCACCGTCGCCGCCGGGACGAACGCGCAGTACCCGACGATGGTCCTCACCCCGCCGGCGGAGCTCGCGTACGTCACGCCGCCGTCGACGCTCTACCAGACGACGGGTGCCTACACGGTCTCGTTCAACCGCCCGATCGACCCTGCCACGATCACGACGTCCGACTTCGTGCTCAGCGGTACCGCCACGGGCTGGGCGGTCACCTCCGTGTCCGCGGTGACCGGAACGAACAACACGCAGTTCACCGTCACGATCACCGGCACGTCTCCGACCGACGGTTCGATCGACCTCGACCTGCGGGCCAACTCGATCGCCGACAGCGTCGGCGTCGTCGGACCCGGAACCGGCCCGTCGGCGACGAAGGCCGCGACGATCCAGTACCTCCAGCTGCCGGCCGTGAGCGCTGGCGCCGCGGGCTTCCAGGGCTCGAACGTCGTCACGTGGACGATCCCCGCGGACACGGCGTCGATCACCGGCTGGAAGGTCTACTGGGGCACGAGCGCCGGCGCGGGCATGACGAACTCGGTGACGCTCGGGCCCACGGTCAACTCGTGGGTGCACGCCGGTCTGACGATGGGCACGACCTACTACTACAAGGTCGTCGCCACCGGCCCGGCGGGCGAGTCGGGCGGCACGCAGCTGAGCGCGACGCCGGGGTGGACGAAGACCGTCGCGTACGCGTGCACCGGCGCCGCGCAGACGTTCGCGGTGCCGGCCGGCGTCGGTGCGGTGCAGGTCGACGCGTACGGCGCGCGTGGCGGCCAGCAGTCGCCGACCGCCCTGGCGACGGCCGGCCGTGGCAGCCGCGTCCAGGGTGTGCTCCCTGTCACGCCGTCGTCGACGCTGAACCTGTACGTGGGGTGCTCGACGTCGGCGACGACGGGTGG
>CAWUMZ010000031.1:0-15874 GCA_963923625.1 uncultured bacterium
GCCAAATACGGTGCCGTCCCGATCGCGCTGATCGGCGTCGCGATTCTGACCGTCTTCTACGTGAGCATGGACCAGATCTCGCAGGGCTCGCCGCTCTGGGGCGTGACGATGCAGCGGGCGTTCGGCCTGCCGCTCCTGCTGCTCGGTCTCGGCATCGGCCTGCGCCGCGGCACCACGACTGCGCCGCGGGGATCGTTCCTCGCGATCGCGCCCGTCGGGCTGATGGACACGGCGGCCTTCGTCGCCTTCGCGTACGCAACATCGCTCGGCAACCTCAGCGTCGCGGTCGTGCTGTCGAGTCTCTACCCGGTGGTCACGATCCTGCTCGCGCGCGTTAAGCTCGACGAGCGGCTGTCGACGGTCCAGCGCGCCGGCGCGGCGCTCGCGCTGCTCGGCGTCGTCGCGATCGTCGCGGGCTGAGGCGGTACGCTGGCCTCATGCTGCGCTTCATCGGCAACATCCTCTGGCTGGTCATCGCCGGCTGGTCGATGTGCCTCGGCTACCTGGTGGCGGGGCTGCTGCTCGCGGTCACGATCATCGGCATCCCGTTCGCGATCGCCTCGTGGCGACTAGCGTTCTTCGTCATCTGGCCGTTCGGCCGCACCGCGGTACACGACCCCAATCGCGTGCCGGGCGTGAGCGCCATCGCCAACATCCTCTGGTTCATCCTCGCCGGCTGGTGGCTCGCGCTCGGGCAGGTCCTCACCGGCGTGCTGCTGTGCGTGACGATCATCGGCATCCCGTTCGGGATCCAGTCCTTCAAGCTCGCCGGGCTCGCGATGGCACCGCTGGCGCGCGAGATCGTCTCGACGGACGATCCGCGCTATTTCGTGCAGCAGTAGGCGCTAGACGGCCGCTGCCGCGAGGTAGCCGTCGTGGATGGCGTCCTCCCAGCGGCGCGGCGAGCGGGCGTCGCCGACCGGTCGGGCGTCGATGCCGCGCTCGACCAGCTCGACGCACAGCGCGTCGTCCGCGGTGTGGCGCCCGGCGTGCAGCACGACCGGCGCCTTGAGCGTGCGTTCCACGCCGTCGTAGCGGCCGACGATCGTGACCGAGCCCGGTCCGATGTCCTGGACGATGACATCGGACAGGATCGTCACCCCTGCCTCGCGCAGGCGGTCGAAGACCGGGCGCTCGGCGTGGTTCTCCATGATCTCCGACAGCGGATCGATGGCGTCGGGGATCATGATCACGTTGCGGCCCTCGAGGGCGAGCGCCTCGGCAGGTCCGCTCGACTTGCGGCTGCCCTCCTCGTCGACGAGCAGCACGTCACCGACCGGCAGCTCCGCGCCGCGCAGCCAGTCGTCGACCGCGATCGTGTGCTCCGGTGAGGTCGCGCGCGAGCCGGTCGCGACCAGGACGTGGTCGGGGGCGAGCGAGGCGATCAGGTCGGCGTCGGCCGGCGTGTTCAGCCGTACCTCGACGCCCAGGTGGGACAGCTCGTTGGCGCGCCAGTTCCACAGGTCGTCGAGCGAGCCCAGTACCGGCAGCGTCGAGGTGCGCGCGATCTGGCCGCCCAGGGCGTCAGTCGCCTCGAGCAGCGTGACGCGGTGGCCGCGCTCGGCCGAGGCGCGCGCGGCCTCGAGACCTGCGACGCCGCCACCCACGACCACCACGTGCCCGGGCGTCGCCGCCGGGGTGAGCACGCGCTCGCCCTCGTAGCCCGAGGCCGGATTCTGCGCGCACGCGATCGGGAACTTGCGCAACCGCCGGGCGATGCAGACGTTCTGGCCGACGCACAGTCGCACGCGGTCGCGCTCGCCGCGCTCCACCTTGCGCACCAGATCGGGGTCGGACATCAGCGCGCGCGTCATGCCGACGAGATCGCAGTGGCCATCGGCCAGCGCCTGTTCGCCGAGTTCCGGCTTGCTGATCTTGCCCTCGCCGAGGATCAGCACGTCCTTCGCGACCGCCTTTGCGCGCGCGGCATTCGGGATGCCGATGCCGGGCGGGAAGTCCAGCGGCGGGATGATCAGCTCGGTCTTCGTGTAGTCGCCGTTGCCGATGCCCATGTAGTCGAGATCGCACTCGGCCTCGAGGTGCTGGACGAGGCGCTCGAACTCCGGCGAGCGCACGCTGATCGTGACGCCGAGGATCGGGTCGTCTCCGATCGCGGTGCGGACTGCCTGCAGGGTCTCGACCGCGAAGCGCGCCTTGTTCTCGAACGAGCCGCCATAGGCGTCGGCGCGCTGGTTGCGCTCGTCGTAGAGGAACGAGTCGATCAGCGTGTCGTACGAGATCAGGATCTCGATGCCGTCGGTGCCGGAGCGCATCATCGTGGCCGCGCAGTCCGCATGCCGCTCGATGATCAGGGCGATCTCGGCGGTCGTCATCTCATGGATGCGCCCGACGCCGAAGTAGCCCGGCGCGTCCGACGGACCCCACTGCTCGCCGCCGGTGGCCAGCGGGTCGGCGTTCGGGCCCATGTGGTAGATCTGATTGATCAGCACGCCGCCGTGGCTGTGCACCGCGTCGACCGTCCGCTTCAGCCCCTCGACGAAGCCGGGCTTAGTGTGGTCGTAGTTCTGCGGCGTCACGCGACCCGTCGGATGCGGCGGAACGGGCTCCATCACGAGCAGGCCGGTGCCACCCGCGGCGCGCGCCGCGTAGTAGTCGCGCACGCGATCGCCGTGAATGCCGTTGTCGGAGTACGACTGCGTGTGGGCAGTCATCGTCACGCGGTTCCTGACGCGCTTGCCGCGCAGCTCGATGGGGGAGAGCAGGTGATCCATGGCGACATCGTACGCCCGCGGGGTACGCGGGCAAACGGCGTTCCGCTGGGTGGGACGCCTCTAGAAGCGCTGCTCGTCGCGCATGCGCGCCATCGCCTCGATCACCTCGGGCGGGACGCCGGCGGCCTGCGCCTCGGCGATCGGATCGGGGCGTACCTCGAGCGAGCTGAGGACCTCGGGGCCGACCTCGCCGTTCGCCACGGCGGCGACGACCATGAAGCGCTCGGCGAGCTCCTTCGCCGCTGCCGTCGACTGGCCGATGAACGTCTCGACCGACTTGTCGAATCGCTCGCGGCCGCCGAACTCCTCGATCGTGTCGGGCGCCGCGTCGGCCCACTCGGCGAGCGTCTCGGCCGTCACCTCGATGTGGAACTGCAGACCCCACGCGCGGTTCTGCAGGCGGAACGCCTGGTGCGTGGACTCGTTCTGCGCGAGCAGCGTGGCGCCGGGCGGTGCGCGGAAGCCGTACCAGTGCCACTCGAAGCCGAAGAAGGGGCGGGGGAGCCCGGCGAAGACGAGGTCGTCGATGGCGTCGGGTAGCAGGCCGACGTCGGCGAAGCGCGCTACCTCGGGCACCTCGACCTTGCCGATGCGCCCGCCCGCGGCGCGCGCCAGCAGCTGGCCGCCGAGGCACACGCCGAGGATCGGGATGCCGAGGTCGAGCGCCTCCTCGAGCAGGTCGAGTTCGGCTGCGAGCCACGGCTCGGCATGGTCCTGATCGGGATGCGCGGTGCCGCCGAGTGAGACGATCGCGTCGATGCCGTCGAGGTCGGGGCGCTCGGGATGCGTGAAGGTGTCCCAGCGCTGGACGGAGCCGGCGCGCTCGATCGGTTCGAGCAGCGCGCCGGGGTAGCCGTCGTGGTCGTGCTGGATGATCAGCGTCCGCATGCCGTCTCCTTCGCGTCCGGCCTAGGCGTGGCCGTGCTGCCGGGCGATCTCGACGAAGCGACGGGCGAGGTCGGCGGCGGCCTGCGCATTGCCCTCGACGAGCGCCTCCGTGTCGGCGCGCATCGCGGCCTTGTCGACGCCGTGCTCGTCCAGGTTCCACTCGCCGACGTCCATCCACCAGTCGACCGTCTTGCGGTCCACCTCGATGTGGAACTGCAGGCCCCACGCGGCCGAGCCGATGCGGTACGCCTGGTTGCCCGCCGCGTTGATCGCGAGCGGCACCGCGTCGGGCGGCATCTGGAAGTTGTAGTGGTGCCACTCGAAGGCGCGGTAGCCGGCGCCGAGCGGTCCGATCAGCGGGTCTGCCTCGCCCGCCGGCAAGAGGCCGATGTCGAACCAGCCCTGCTCGGTCGTGGAGGGGCCGACGCCGGCGCCGGCCGCGCGCGCGAGGATCTGCCCGCCGAAGCACACGCCGAGCATCGGCAGGTCGCGCTCGAGGCCCTCGCGCAGCAGCCGGAGCTCCTGCGGGATCCACGGGTAGCGGTCGTCCTCGTCGGGCATCGCGACGCCGCCCATCAGCACGACGGCGTCATACGGCGCCAGGCTCTCCGGCGCGGGATCCTCGAACGTGCGCCAGAGGTCGACCTCGCCGGCTCCGTGGATGACGTCGTGGAAGGCGCCGAGCAGGTTCGTGTGGTCGTGCTGGATCTGGAGCGTGCGCACGGCGGCAGTGTACGGGGCGCGCGTGCGGCGGGTGACGGGTCGCATCGCGTACCCTCGTGGCGTGGAAGGCACGCGATCGTCCAAGCTCGATCTGGCGCTGCTGCTGACCATCTCCACGATCGCGCTGTGGGCGCTCAACATCCCGGTCGTCAAGATCGGCCTGTCCGGCTGGAGCCCGATGGCGTTCTCGTTCATCCGCTTCGGCACCGGCGGCCTGATCTACATCGTCTACGTCCTCTGGCGCGAGGGCTCGCTGCGCGTCAAGCGCAAGGACATCCCGCTGTTCCTGATCGGCGGCGCGATCGGCATCGCGATCAACCAGTACGCCTTCATGTACGCGCTCACGAAGACGTCGGCCTCGATCGTCACGCTCGTCTTCGCGACGACGCCGCTGTGGGCCGCGCTGCTCGCGCGGGCGCTCGGCTGGGAGTTCGTGCGGCCGCTGTTCTGGATCGCCGTCGTGATCTCCGCGGTCGGCGTGTTCCTCGTCCTCCTCGGCACCGGGGCCACGATGTCGATCAACAGCGCCGAGGGCATCCTGATCGCCTTCGGGGCGCCGCTGACGTGGGGGTGCTACAGCGTGCTCGTGCGGCCGCTGCTGAAGGACTACAGCGCGATGCACGTGTCCGCGATCATGATGATGATCGGCGCGCCGCTGATCGGCATCGTCGGCATCCCGCAGGCGCTCTCGATGGACTGGAGCGTGATGACGACGTCGAGCTGGGTCGCGCTCGCCTACGCGCTGGTCGGCTCGCTGATCATGGCGAACCTCTTCTGGTTCATCGCGATCCACAAGGCCGGCTCGGCGCGCGCGGTGGCGTTCATGCCGCTGCAGCCGTTCCTCGGCGTGATCTTCTCCGCGCTGCTCCTGAGCGAGCGGCTCGACTGGCGCGAGGCGGTCGGCGGCGTGATCATCATCGTCGGCGTCACCATCGCCGTCCGCAATGTCGTCCCGATCGATCAGGACCACGACCAGCGCGAGATCGGCATCCAGGAGTAGCCGACGCGCGCGGGCTCAGCCGACGGCGCCGTCGAGCCGGTCGATCAGCAGGCCCTGGAACGCGCAGATGCCGGACTCGGCGTCCGCGTTGAGCAGGCCGCGCTCGATCGCGCCGGACACGTAGCCGCGCTGGGCGGACTCGCAGAGCGGCTTGTCCTCGCCGATCACGCGCTCGAACCAATCGACGAATTCGCCGGCCGCGGTCTCGTCGGCATCGGGCAGGAACCAGAAGTCGAGCGCGGCGCGCGTGCGCGTCGGGCCATCCGGTCGGATCGCGCGGGCCACGAACGCCTTGTCGAGACCGAACGCGGACAGCTGCGTCGCGGGGAACAGGTGGCCGAACACGTAGCTCTCGCGCGCGAGCTCCTGGATGTGGAGCAGGCCGAGTTGGTCGATCCGGTAGCCCTCGGTGCCGTAGCCCGGCAGGGTCTCGGCGTGCACGAGCGGGCAGTGGTAGCACTCGATGAAGTTCTCGACGACGGCCTTCCAGTTCGCCGCGATGTCGTGGTCGCGCCGGCAGCGGAAGCGCAGGGCGGCGACGTCCATGCCGGCGGTCTCGGCCACCATCGTCGCGAACGGCGCGAGGTGCGCGTCGAGCGGCTCCGCGTCGGGATCACCGCATGCGAACAGGAGCGACCCGAACTCCGCCACCGCGATCGGCATCAGCGCCGTGCCCGCCGGCGCCTCCATGCCCGGCGTCCGGTGCACCGATCCGTCGAGCAGGTAGGTCCAGCCGTGGTACATGCACTGCAGCGTCTTGCGGCGCCCGCAGCCCTCGGCCACGAGCGCGCCACGGTGGCGGCAGACGTTCGCGAAGCCGCGCAGCTCGCCCTCGCCGTCGCGGGTGATGACGATCGGCAGGCCGGCGAGCTCGGCGGTCATGTAGGTGCCGGGATCGGCGACGTCAACGCCGGGTCCGACGTACTGCCAGCCGCGGCGGAGGATCAGGCGCTCCTCGGCGTCGAGGACGGCGGGATCGCTGTACCACGATGTGGGGATCGTCTCCACGGCCGCCATGGACGCGAGGGTATCAGAGGCGCGGAACACGTTGGCGCCCGCTGCGCGACGGCCTCAGCCGCAGTGGATCGTGACGTTCTGCAGCGTCGTCGCCTGCGTGGCCTGCAGCGTCACCGTCGGGGAGGCGCCCGGGGTTGGCAGCAGGACCCACAGAAGCATCCCCGCCGGCTGCGGGGTGAGCTCCTGGGTGATGGGCCCGGTCGTCGACGTGGCATTCAGCAGCGTCTGAACGGGGATTCCCTGCGGCGACGTCGCCCCGAAGTTCACGGTCACGGCGCCCGCCGGGCTCAGGACCAACGACGAGCCGGGCCCGAACGTGAGCGTGCGGTAGTTCAGCGTCGTCGGGTTGCACTGGACGTTCATCGACGTCCCCGGGGCGATCGTGGCGTCGGCCGCGACGTCGACCGCGACGGTCGTCGGGAAGTGGAGCGCGTTGATCACGGGCTCGTAGTCGTTGAACACGACACCGGCATTGTCGATCAGGAGCGATGCGCCATGCAGCGAGCGTGCGCCGCTGCGCGCGAGCATCCGGACGGCGTAGCGGGTGCCGCCGTCGACCGGGCGCATCGAGCGGAGGACGAGCGGGATGCGCAGGCGCGTGCCGGAGGCGTCGGTGCCAACGAGCACGGCGTTCGGCGGATCATGGCTGAACGTACCGCGCCAGAGCTTCCGGTAGAGCGCGGGGGTTAGATCGGCCGTGCTCCGCGACGGCCGATCGGCGATGGCCAGGACGCGCGGATCGGCATCGGCCAGCACCAGCTGCGCCCGATCCTGCGCATTCGCTGCCGACAGCGACGCGCTGCCGGCCGACTGCACGAGCAGCGCGCTGTGGACGACGGGCTTCGCAGCAGCGCTCGCCGCCAGCGCTCCGAGGAGCGCGAGGACGAGCGCCGCCGCGAGACCCGTGCGCCGCATCAGCTGATCAGTCGCCCATCTCGACGAAGAACTTGCCGGACTCGCCGTCGGCGAACCAGCGCGTCGTGACGGTCTTCTTGCGGGTGTAGAAGTCGACGCCGTCGGTGCCGTGCGCGTGCAGGTCGCCGAGGAACGAGTCCTTCCAGCCCGAGAACGGGAAGAACGCGACCGGGGCGGCGACGCCGACGTTGACGCCGATCATGCCGACCTCGACCTCGTGGCGGTAGCGGCGGACGGCCGCACCCGACTCGGTGAAGATCGACGTGCCGTTGCCGTAGCGCGAGCCGTTGACGAACGCGATCGCGTCGGCCAGCGTGTCGACCTCGACGACGCTCAGCACCGGTCCGAAGACCTCCTCGCGGGCGATCTCCATGTCGGCGGTGACGCCGCGGACGATCGTCGGGCCGACGAACGCGCCATCCTCGGACAGGCCGGTCTGGCGGCCGTCGACGGCCAGCTCAGCGCCCTGCGCGAGGGCGTTGTCGATCATGCCGCGGATGCGATCGCGCGCCTGGCACGAGACGACCGGGCCGACGCTCGTGGACGACTCCATGCCGTCGCCGACGGTCAGCGCCTCGGTGCGGGGGATGAGCTCCTTGGCGAGCGCGTCCCACGCGCCGCCGACGGCGACGACGATCGAGCCGGCCATGCAGCGCTGGCCGGCGGCGCCGAAGGCGGAGCCGATGATGTTGTCGGCCGTCTTGTCCATGATCGCGTCGGGCATGACGAGCATCGAGTTCTTCGCGCCGCCGAGGGCCTGGACGCGCTTCTTGTTGGCGGCCGCGCGCTCGTAGATGTACGCGGCGGTCGAGGCCGAGCCGACGAACGAGACGGCGTCGATGCCCGGATGGTCGAGGATGCCGTTGACGACGTCATGTGCGCCGTTGACCATGTTCACGACGCCATCGGGCAGGCCGAGCTCGTGGATGATCTCGAACACGATCTGCTGCGTCATCGGCACCTGCTCCGACGGCTTCAGGATGAACGTGTTGCCGCACGCGATCGCGAACGGCAGGAACCACATCGGGACCATCGCCGGGAAGTTGAACGGCGTGATCGCGGCGCACACGCCGACCGGCTGGCGGATCGTCTCGGTGTCGATCTTCGTGGCGACGCCCTCGAGGATGCGCCCCTGCATCGTCGTCGGGATCGCGGTGGCGCACTCGACCATCTCGATCATGCGGGCCACCTCGGCCTGCGCGTCGGGATACGTCTTGCCCATTTCGCGGGTCGCGGTCGCGGCGATCTCGTCGGCGCGCTTGACGAGCTGCTCGCGGAAGCCGAAGAGCCAGCGGGCGCGCTCGATCGTGCTCTTGGCCTTCCACGCGGGGAAGGCGGCACGCGCGGCCTGGACGGCGGCGTCGACGTCGTTGGCGCCGGACAGCGGCACCTGCGCGAGGACCTCGCCGGTGGCGGGGTTGGTGATGTCCAGCAGCTCGGAGCTGGTGGACGGCACCCAGCCGCCGTTGATGTAGTTCGGCAGGATCTTCGTTGCGGTCGCGCTCATATCTCGGTGCACCTCAAGGGGACGTTGGTGGTCTGGGGATGCTAGCCGCGCGTGCTACGCGGCGTTGCGCTCCATCAGCTGGCGCTTGACGCGCGCCATGATGGCGCCGACGCTGCGCATCCGCAGCGGCGACACGACCTCGGCGAGGCCCATGCCCTGCGCGAAGTCGGAGGGGGTGGCGAGGACCTCGTCGACCGTGCAGCCGTCGAGTCCCGCGTGGATGATGCCGGCGAAGCCCTTCGAGGTCGGCGCCTCGTCGGGGGCGGCGAAGAACAGGCGGACGACGTCGCCGTCCTCGACCTCGGTCTGGACGAACAGCGGCGTCTGGCACTCGTGGACACGTTCGAGCTCCTGGCCCTCGAAGCGGGCCGGCAGCTCGGGCAGGTCGTTGGCGTACTCGAGCAGGAGGTCGAGGCGCTCTGTGCGATCGACCTCCTGGAACTCGCCGATGATCTCGGCGAGGCGCGGGGGCAGCTCGCTCACGCGGGCTTCTCGATCGGCACGCGCACCGCGTTGCCCCACTCGACCCACGAGCCGTCGTAGTTGCGGACGTGCTCGAAGCCGAGCAGGTGCGTGAGGACGAACCAGGTGTGGCTCGAGCGCTCGCCGATGCGGCAGTACGTCACGACGTCGTCGCCGGGCGCCATGCCGAGCTCGCCCTCGTAGATGCCGCGCAGCTCGTCGGCGCTCTTGAAGGAGCCGTCGTCGTTGGCCGCGCGCTTCCACGGGACGTTCTGCGCCGTCGGCACGTGGCCGCCGCGCTGCACGCCCTCCTGCGGGTAGTCGGGCATGTGGAGGAGCTCGCCGGAGAATTCGCCGGGCGAGCGCACGTCGACGAGCGGACCGTTGCCGATGTGCTTGAGCACGTCCTCCTTGAAGGCGCGGATCGTCGCGTCGTCGCGCGGCACGACCGGGTACTCGCTCGGCGTCGCGACGGGCGCGTCGGTGGTGAGCTCGCGGCCCTCGGCGACCCACTTGGCGCGACCGCCGTCGAGCAGGCGCACGTCGGCGTGGCCGAACAGGCTGAACACCCACAGGGCGTACGCGGCCCACCAGTTGAAGTTGTCGCCGTAGATCACGACCGTCGAGTCGCGCGTGATCCCGCGGGCGCTGCACATCGCGGCGAAGGCCTCGGGGGAGACGTAGTCGCGCATCACGTCGTCGTTGAGGTCGAGGTGCCAGTCGACGTGGTGGGCGCCGGGGATGTGCCCGGTGCGGTAGAGCAGGACGTCCTCGTTCGACTCGATCACGACGAGGCCGTCGTCGCCGAGGTGCTCGGCGAGCCAGTCGGTCGTGACGAGGCGCTCCGGATGGGCGTACTCCTGGAGCTTGGAATCGGAATCGGCTGCGATCGTCATGGGGTCCTCGGATGCTCGGGTGCGACACGGGGAGGCGCACCCGCATCGTAGGAGCGCTGCGCGTGTCGCGGGTCAGCCCTTCGCGAGTGCGTTCACGATGCGGTCGAGGGGCGCCCAGAATGCCCGCTGCGCGACTGCGTCGGTGCGTTTGGCGGCGAGGTGGTCGAAGGCGAGTCGCGCCGTGGATGAGAGCGTGCGGATCGTCGTCGGGTGCGGGGCGATCAGCTGCGCCAGCCCGTCGGCGCCGTCGCGGCCGACGACGGTGTCGCGATCGCCGACCAGCATCGTCACCGGCGTGCTCGACGGGACGGTGCCGAACGGGTCCGGCACGGTCGGCGGCTCGGCGGGGAAGATCGCGTAGACGGCCGCCGGCGCGGGCACGTGCCACTGCGCGGCGTTGGCGGCGTAGACCACGGCGTAGCCGCCGCCGAGCGAGTAGCCGACCGAGATCACCGGCTGCGTGGTGTCGGCCTTCGCGAAGCCGTCACGGGTGGCGGTCTCGGCGTCCGCGAGCATCTGCCCCGGCAGCGACAGGACGCTGCGCTGGTAGCGCGGGAACAGCACCGTCACGCCCTCGTCGTTGAGGTGCCGGATCCACGGGCGGTAGTCGTCGGGCGCGATGTCGGTCCAGCCGTGGTACAGCACCACCGTGGCGCGCGCCTTGCCCGCGGCGGGGAACACGTCGGCGGTCGCGTCGCTCGCAGGCGCGCCCGTCGTCGCGGGGGCGATCGTCGTCGCCGCAGGGCCTGAGCCGGTCGTCGTGCCGCCGCCGCAGCCGACCAGCAGGAGGACGCCGAGGAGCGGGAGCAGGCGGCGCATCAGAAGCTGAACAGCTCGCCCTGCGCCGGCCCCGGCGCCGCCGTCACGGGCACGTGCGCATCCTGCAGTAGCTGGCGCAGGCGGTCGGCGTTGTCGGGTCCCTGCGTGTCGGCGTTGGTGTTGAACATCGCGTACGCCTTGGTCGTGGCGCGCGACAGCTCGCGCAGCGGCTCGATCCACTCCGTCAGCTCGGCGTCGGAGTAGAGGTGGTCGAAGCGCGAGGAAGCGCCCTCGCCGCGGCTGTTCCAGGTTGCGGCGTTGCGGCCGTGGAAGCGCACGTACGCGGTGTCGGAGGTCGAGGCGACGACCGTCTGCGCGACGTTCGCCGTGTGGACCTTCGGGGCGTCGACGACCACGTAGGTGAGGCCGCGCTCGCGCAGCGACGAGAACGTCTCGTCCTGCAGGTCGGGCGCCAGCCAGTCGTGCTGGCGGAACTCGATCAGGAGCTCGTCGTCCGGCAGCGCTGCGCGCGCGTGGTCGATCACCTCCCAGGCGTGGCGACCCGGGATCGCCGACGGCGGCAGCTGGAAGAGCACGCCGCCGAGCTTGCCGTCGGCGCGCAGCGGATCGAGCGTGCGGCGGAAGCGCGCGAAGACGCGGTCGCGCAGCGCCTCGTTCGGGACGACGTACCCCTGCGGCGTCACCTCCGCCACGAGGGGGCGCAAGTCGGCCGGCAGCTGCTCCGGACGCACGCGGTGCCCCGTCATCAGCCCGAAGGCCTTGATGTGGAAGACGAAGCCCGGCGGCGTGCGCTGGCCCCAGTTGTAGACGGTGCGCTCGGCCGGGATCGCGTAGTACGACGAGTCGACCTCGACCGTGTCGTAGTGCTCGGCGTAGAAACGGAGGCGCGCCTCGGCGGTGGTCGCCGTGCTCGGATACCAGTCGGCGATCAGGCCCTTCTCGACCCACGCGCACGTGCCGACGCGGATCTCGGCGCTCACGCGGGCGGGTGCTCGGCCATCCAGTGGCGCGCGATGTCGACGCGGCGCGTCACCCACGCGCCGTCGTGCCCGGCGATGTGCTCGAGCACGCGGCGCAGGCCGTCGATGCGGCCGGGGCGGCCGATCAGCCGGCAGTGCAGGCCGACGTTGAGGATGCGCGGCGTCGTCGCGCCTTCGCGGTAGAGCGCGTCGAAGGCGTCGATCACGTACGTCGAGAAGTCCTCGGCGGTGCGGAAGCCGTTCGGCGTGGAGAAGCGCGCGTCGTTGCAGTCGAGCGTGTACGGGATCACGAGGTGGTCCTGATCCTCGACGCGCGTCCAGAACGGCAGCTCGTCGGAGTAGTCGTCGGACGAGTAGAGGAAGCCGCCCTCCTCGACCACGAGGCGGCGCGTGTTGTACGAGAAGCGCCCGGTGTACCAGCCGAGCGGGCGCTCGCCGGTTGCGTTCCGGATCGCGTCGATCGTGCGCTGGATGTGCTCGCGCTCGACGTCCTCGGGCACGTCCGCGTAGTCGAACCAGCGGTAGGCGTGGCTGCACACCTCGTGGCCGGCCTGCGCGGCGGCGGTCATCGGCGCGGGGTTCAGCTCGACGGCCTGGCCGCACGCGAACGCGGTCATCGGCAGGTTCGCCTCGTCGAAGGCGTCGAGCACGCGCCAGACGCCGACCTTCGAGCCGAACTCATAGATCGTCTCGGTGCTGAGATCGCGCGTGGTGCGCGGCTCGCCCATGATCTCGTGGAGATAGGTCTCGCTGACGGGATCGCCGTTGTACGGCGTGCGCTCGGCGCCCTCCTCGTAGTTGAGGACGAAGCTGACGGCGACACGCGCGCCACCGGGCCAGTTGGCCTGCGGCGGAGTGCGGCCGTAGCCGATGAGGTCTCGGGGGCGATTGGGCATGCGCGAATCCTAGGCGCTTCGCGACCCGCTGGAGCGACCGCGACGGGGCGCAGCCCGTACCCTGTGGGCGTGACTCCGGACGCCCCGATCGGCATGTTCGACTCCGGCGTGGGCGGGCTGACCGTGCTGCACGCCGCGCTCGTGCGGCTGCCGCACGAGGACGTCGTCTATCTCGGGGACACCGGCCGCTTCCCGTACGGCCCGCGCTCGCCGGAGGAGCTGATCGCCTACGGGCGCGAGCTCACCGCCATCCTCGTCGAGCAGGGCGCGAAGTTGATCGTGGTGGCGTGCAACTCGGCGACGGCCGCCGCGCTGCCGGTGCTGCAGCGCGAGTCCCCCGTGCCCGTCCTCGGCGTGATCACGCCCGAGGCCCATGCGGCGGTGCAGGCCACGCGGGTGCGGAAGGTCGGCGTGCTCGCGACCGAGGCGACCGTCGGCAGCGGTCGCTACGTCGAGGCGATCCACGACCTCGACGCGGGTGTAGAGGTGATCCAGGTCGCCTGCCCGGGCCTCGCGGAGTCGATCCAGGGCGGCGAGCCGTATTCCGAGCGCACGCTCGAGCTCGTGCAGACCGCGTGCACCCCGCTGCGCGAGGCCGGTGTCGATGTCGTCGTCCTCGGCTGCACGCACTACCCGCTCGTGCGGCACATGCTCCAGCGCGAGCTGGGGCCCGACGTGCAGACGATCGCCGCCGCCGAGGAGCTCGCCGAGGAGATCGCGGAGACGCTCGCGCGCAAGGGCTGGAATCGCGGCGACGACCATCGTGGTGCGTATCGCTTCCTCGCGACGGGTGACACCGAGGCCTTCCGCGAGGAGGGCACGCGCTTCCTGCAGCTGCCGATCGGCGACGTCGAGCACGTACCCGTCTCCAGCTGACCCCCGGGGCGCGTGTACGCTGCGCGTGCTCGATCCCGCCGTGCTCCATGATCTGCGCTCGAGCCGATGTTCCATCCAATGGGACCCTGTCTGTCCCGGCGCCACCCTCAACCGGTCGCGTCGAGCGGGGGACCCACCTGCATAAAGCAGGTTCGACGGGACACGGAGCGCGGCGGGGTGGGGCGCCTTCGGCGGTGACCCGCACGAGATCGGCGGCTTCCCCGCGTCCGGCGGATCGCGCCGCCCGGTAGCGTCGGGAGCATGAATCGCAGCGGCCACTTCGAGGTCCTGCCGCGCACGCGCAGCGGCGCGCTCGGAGCCACGCTGTCGGCGATCGCCATCGCCGTGGGCGTCATCGTGATCGCGACCGACTCGCCGGGTCGCGGCCGCAACGTCTGGGCGTATACGTGGGCACTCGTCGTGCTCGCCGGCGCCACCGAGCTGTTCGCGATCCTGCGCCGTGGCGAGCGATCGCTGGTCGCCTACGTCGCGCTGCTGCCGTTCGCGCTGCTGATCGTCCTGCTCGTGATGGAGTTCACCGGACTGATGGAGTAGCTCGGCCGGGCTCCGAACGGGTTCAGACCCCAGGCGGAATCGGATCGCTGCGACACTTCGCGCGTGATCTACCTCGACCACGCCGCCACCTCGCCGCCGGATCCCGCGGTGGTCGAGGCGATGCTGCCGTTCCTGACCGGGCACTTCGGCAACCCGTCGGAGCCGCACGCGCTCGGCCGGCAGGCGCGGGCCGATCTCGATGAGGCGCGAGCCACCATCGCGGCGTCCCTCGGGGCGCGCGCGGATGACGTGATCCTGACCGGAGGCGGCACCGAGGCCGACAACATCGCCGTGCTCGGTCGCTGCCAGGGTGAGCCCGGACGCATCGTGATCAGCGCCATCGAGCACCCCGCCGTGCTGCGCGCGGCCGACAGCCTCGCCGCGCGCGGTTGGACCATCGCGGTCGCGCCGGTGCTGGCCGACGGACAGCTCGACGTGCTGGCCTTCGGCGAGCTCGTGCGGCCCGGCGACGCCCTCGCCTGCGTGATGGCGGCGAGCAACGTCACCGGCGTCGTCCAGCCGCTGGCCGAGGTCGCCGCGATCTGCGCGCACAGTGACGTGCCGCTGCACATCGATGCCGTGCAGGCCGCGGCCGGAATGGGCGTCGACCTGAGCGGCCTGCCGGGTGAGGTGACGCTCGCCGTCGCGGCGCACAAGCTCGGCGGCCCGCGCGGCGTCGGTGCCGTCGTCGGATCGGGCGTGGGCACGCTCGCGCCGATCATCCACGGCGGCGGTCAGGAGCGCGGACTGCGCTCGGGCACGGAGAACGTCGCGGGCGCTGTCGCGCTCGCCGCGGCGCTGCGCATCCGCCAGGGCGATGCCGCCCCCGCCGAGCGCGAGCGCCGCGCCGCGCTCCGCAACGACCTCGAACGCCGCCTCGCATTGCCCGTCGCGGGCGGTGCCGCGCCGCGGCTGCCCGGACACGCGCTGCTGCTCACCGGCTACCGGGGCGACACCGTCGTGCGCCTGCTCGACGAGCGGGGCATCGCGGTCTCGGCCGGGTCGGCCTGTGCCAGCGGCGACCCGCAGCCCGATCCGGTGCTCGGCGCGATGGGCATCGATCCGGCCTTCGCCCGCGGCGCCGTGCGGGTGACGCTCGGGCCGACGACGACGGCCGGCGAGATCGACGCCCTCGTCGCCGCGTGGGCGGAGATCGAAGACGGCCTCAGCGCGGCCCGCGAGGCGTCGGCATGATCGACCTCTCTCGCGCCGGCACGCTCGAGGAGCCCGACGGAGCCGGCAGCGCGGGCGGCGGTCGCTGCGACGACCGCGTGCGCTTCGCGCTGCGGCTCGATGGCGATCTGCTCGCCGCGGTGCGGTTCGGCGCCGACGCCTGCGCCTCGACGACCGCCGCGGCGGCCTGGCTCGCCGGGGCGGCGGAGGGGAGGAGCCTGCTCGGCGCGGCGCGGCTCGGACTCGCCGACGTGGTTGCGGCGACGACGATCGATTCGCCGGAATGCGCGCTCACCGCCGTCGATGCGCTCCACGCCGCACTCGGCGACGCGGTCGTGCGCGGCGCGCGGATCGCGGCGTCTCCCGACCGCGTGGGGGTCGCGATGAGCGGCGGCGTCGACTCGGCGATGGTGCTGGCGGGCGCCGTCGACGAGGGGCGCGAGGCGGTGGGGCTGACGCTGCGCCTGTGGATCG
>CAWUMZ010000032.1:0-15370 GCA_963923625.1 uncultured bacterium
CAGCGGATCCTGCTGATCCTTCGCTCAACTGCTGCGCAATGCGCAGTTGAGATCCCTTGCGCATGCGCGTTCCGGCGACGATCCTGCGCCCATGTCCGACGATCTCACGTTCAACTGGGGCGGCGCGCCCTACACCGGCCTCAACCGCGAGTGGGAGCCCGACTGGTTCCTCACCGAGGAGCAGCGCGAGCTGAAGCAGCAGCTGATCGACGTATGCGAGCGGGTGATCCGCCCCAACGCGATCATCGGCGATCGCACCGGCGAGTATCCGCAGAAGAGCCTCGAGGCGCTTGCCGAGCTCGGCGTGCTGGGCGCAGTCGTGCCGAAGAAGTACGGCGGTCGCGGCGAGAACCACGTCGGCATCCTGATGCTCACCGAGACGCTGGCGCGCTACGGCTGCCCGTCGACGACGGTGATCTACATGATGCACATGGTCGCGCTGGCCGGTCTGGTGTTCCGCGCGAGCGGCAACCCGCACCTGCAGGACCTGATCAGCCGCATCGATTCCGACTGCCTGGTCGGCACCGCGTCGTACACGGATCCGGAGACGGGCGGGCACTTCTGGTACCCGAAGGTGTCCGGCGCGACACGCGTGCCCGGCGGGTGGCACGTCCGCAAGAAGGCGGCCTGGACGACGTCGTGCGGGTACGCGAGCTGGTACCTGACGCAGACCACGAGCCCCGACTTCACCGGCGACTACTCCGACCTCGCCGTCTTCCTGCTCTATCCCGGCGAGGTCGACGCCAAGACGGGGCAGTGGGACGCGATGGGCATGCACGCCAACCAGTCGGGCCCCGTCGAGATCGACGCCGTCATCCCGGAGGACCGCATCGTCGGCTGGCCCGGTGACGGCGCCGCGAGCAACGACGAGGCGATCGATCCGCTCGCGTTCGTGCAGTACGCCGGCGCGTACAACGGCCTCGCGATGGGCGCGCTCGACGTCGGCAAGCAGCACGCGACCCAGCGCGCGCACGCGCAGTACGGCCGGACGGTCGCCGACTACCTGACGGTGCAGGACACGTTCGGCGAGGTGCTCAGCGACACGCTCGCCTCGCGCATGTACGCGTACGCGTTCGCAAAGGAGCTCGACGACCGCACCGACAACGGCTCGTGGGAGATGTACGAGACGGATCCGGATGCGCGGCCGCGCGCGAGCATGACGCAGTGGTCGCTGCCGGCGAAGGTGCTGGCGACGAAGGCCGCGTGGGAGGCGACGGACAGGATGCTGCAGGTCTGCGGCGGTCGCGGGTACTCGAAGTCGAGCGAGATCGAGCGCCTCTTCCGCGACGGCAAGGCCGGCTGGATCATGGCGCCGTCGAATGAGGTGACGCGCATCCTCGTCGGCAAGTGGGCGCTGTTCGGCGCAGACGCCGTCGACTGGTGGAACCAGCACGTCGACGAACCCGCCCTCAACAACGAGCTCGGCAAGCTCGACCTCGACGGCAAGCGCGATCTCGCCGCGCGCCTGCTCGCCGAGATCGCCGAAGATGACGCCAAGCGCGTCGCACCGACCAACTGATCCGGAGGATCCCGATGCCCGAGACCGACGACCTCGCGAACGTGGAGATCGACACCACCCGGATGATCGGGTGGGTCCCGCCCAAGTCCGAGCACGTGCTCTACGACACGCCCGTGATGGGGCATCTCGGCATGAAGCCCGAGATCGTCGTGCCGGAGCCGACGGACGAGCGCATCTGGGTCGAGATCGAGCCGAACGTCTGGTTCCGCCCCCTGTTCTTCGACATGAACACGGGCGGGCACGGCGAGGTGCTGCGCGTACGCAAGGGCGGCGTCCTCAGCAGGCACCGCCACCCCTCTCCCGTGCACGGCGTCGTGCTGAAGGGGCGCTGGCACTACCTCGAGCACTCCTGGGTCGCCGAGACGGGCAGCTACGTCTTCGAGCCGCCGGGCGAGGTCCACACGCTGACGGTAACCGACGACTGCGACGAGATGCAGACGGCGTTCTTCATCCTCGGCCCCGTCCTCTACACCGATGACAACGAGAACGTCGTCCACGTCGAGGACAACGTCGGCCTGATCGAGCACTGCAAGAAGGCGTACAAGCTGAACGGCCTCGGCGAGGACTTCGTCGACCAGTTCATCCGCTGAGCGCTGCCGCGCGTCGCACCTGACGGCTACCCCGCTCTCGCACCGCGCCTGCTCGTGGGACAATCCCGGACATGTCGACCAACGCCGCCGCTCCCGCCAATCCCGCCAACGAGGCGCCCGCGCCGAAGGACATGGCGCGCCTGCTGGTGATCGCGGTGATCGTCGGCATCGTCGGCGCGATCGGCGCGACGATCTTCCTCTACGTCGTCCACGAGCTCCAGCACGCCGCCTTCACGTCGGTGCCCGAGGCGCTCGGCATCGACGGCGCGCCGTGGTGGTGGACCGGAATCATGCTGCTGATCGGCGCGACGATCGTCCTGATCGCGCAGCGTCTGCCCGGGAAGACGGGCGCGAGTCCGCTGACGGGCTTCCACTTCGACAATCCCCTGGTGATCGTGCCCGGCATCCTGCTGGCCGCCATCGGCACGCTGATCTTCGGCATCGCGCTCGGCCCGGAGGCGCCGCTGATCGTGCTGGGCTCGGCGCTCGGCGCGCTGCTGCTGCGCCGCACGCACAACGAGCAGGCGATTCAGGCCGGCGGCTTCCTCGGCGGCACGGCGGCGATCGGCGCGATCTTCGGCAACCCGTTCATCACCGCGTTCATGATCCTCGAGTTCGCGGCGTTCGGCGTGGCGCCGTCGTCGCTGATCCTGCCGGTACTCGTCGCGCTCGGCGCGAGCTACCTCGTGCAGATCGGCCTCTGGAGCTTCCCCGGTATCGGCGTGCACGGGCTGAGCCTCACCGGCCTGCCGGCGTACGATCACATCCAGCCGGGCGATCTCGTGATCGCGGCGATCGTCGCGATCGTCGCGGGCATCGTCACGGTGACGGCGCGCGAGCTCGCGTTGCGCTACGAGGGATTCGCCACCGGCAAGCCGGCGATCGCGCTGTACGCGACGGCGATCATCACCACGATCGGCGTCATCGTCGCGGTCAACGGCTTCGGCGCGACGAACGACGAGATCCTGTTCAGCGGCCAGACCGGCATGCCGCAGCTGATCGCCGAGACGAGTCTCGGTCTCGTCGTCGTGGTGCTGATCGTCAAGCTCGTCGCCTACGCCGCTGCGCTCGGCGGCGGTTTCCGCGGCGGCCCGATCTTCCCGGCCACATTCCTCGGCGTCGCGGTCGCCGTCGCGGGCTCGCTGATCTTCCCCGACGCGAACGTCAGCGCCCTTGCCGCCGCGGGCATCGCGGCCGGTGCGGCCGCGATGATCAAGCTGCCCGCGACCAGCGCGCTGCTCGGCCTCCTGCTGATCTCGGGCGCGGGTGCCGCCGTGGCCCCGTTCGCGATCATCGGCGCCGTCATCGGCCTGATCGTTCGGATCGCCGCCGAGCAGAAGCTCGAGCCGACGTCCGACGCCGCGTCCACGCCGCCCCATTGACACCGCAGGCGCGGGCGAGGACAGTACGCGCATCACCGCGCCCGGAGGCCGACATGAGCAGCGCACCCGACGACGACGATGACGAGCTCGACGACGACGAGCTCCTGCTCGACGATGACGACGAGATCGAGCTGGAGGATGTCGACGAGCTCGCCGACGAGGACTGGAGCGAGTTCACGTACGGCCCCGTCGATGACGACCTGTAGATGACACGCTCGGGCCGATAGACTCAACGCACCCGATGGTCGTCATCAAGGTCCGCCTGCTGATCTGCACGGTGCTCGCGCTTGCGCTTGTCGGGAGTGCCGGCTCGGGAGCCGCACGCGCCGCGACGGTGTCCGCCAGCGGCGGCGTCATCACGATCGCGTACACCAGCACGGATGCCACGGCCGAGAGCGTCACGGTGAACACCTTCGGCACGGATTGGCGGATCCTTGGAGTCACGGGCGCGCCAGTCGACATCCCGATCTCCGGAAACTGCGACATCCAGGTGACGGCCGCCGGAGGCACCAACCAGTCGCTGACGTTCTCACCCGCGTGGACGATCGACGCGGCGACTTGCGGCGCTGCACCGCGATTCTCCTTGGACACGACCGGTGTCGATCACCTCTATTTATCGGGAGTGATCAACATGACGTCAGGCACGAACAACCGCCTGATCGCCACTGCCCCCGCGCAGGTCGTCGCGGATTTCACGGCAACGCTGGACAGCGGGACGATCGACTTCCAGAGCACGCTTGGCGGGTCCCACGCGGTCGAGCTCACAGCGGCGTCGATCGACCTCGAGGGCTCGACCGGCACGGTTCCGTCGGCTCTCACCAGTTTGGATGCGACGGCGACGACGGTGACGCTCGGCGGCGACGTGACGACGAGCGGCCGCCAGCTCTATGTGGGGTCAGTGCGCATCAGCTCGAGCGTGACGCTGTCGGCGACGATGCTGACGCTGGGCAATCAGTACGCCCATACCGTCACGAACACCGCGGGATCGACGTCCACGTTGACTGCCAACGTGACGGACACATCTGTCATCTACGGCTCGATCGGGAAGGGGGGTGGGTCGGCGACCGAGAAGGACATCGCGCTGGTGAAGGCGGGCACGGGTTCGCTCCGCGTCGTCGGCCCGAACACGTATACGGGCACGACGACCGTCAGCGCCGGCACCCTGACCAGCGACAACGCCAACGGCCTCGGCGCGGCGACCGCGGGAACAACCGTCGCGAATGGAGCGACACTCGCCTTCCGTCTCGCTGCGAACAACGCCGAGCCGATCACGCTGGCCGGCGGGTCGACCCTTGCCGCATCGACGGCGTTCGCTGAGAACCTCGGTGGGGCGATCACGCTGCAGAATGGTTCGCAGACCTTCGACGTCGATACCGGTGCGACTCTGAACCTGACGGGCGGCGTCGATGGACAGACGGCGGGTCGGGGCGCGGTGACGGCGACAGGTGCCGGTCGCGTCGCGATCCAGACGGCCGGCATGGGCGCCACGAACGCCGTCGCCTCCTTCGCCTCGTCGGCGTCGGGCACGCTGCGCATCGGCGGGGACATCACCGCGACCGGCGCCGTCACGCTCGCGGGCGCCGTCGAGACCTACGCCGCGGCGGTGACCGTCACCGGCGCACCCGTTGCCGGGTCAGGGACGATCGACAACGGCAACGGCTCGAGCTTCTCCACGTTGACGCTGGACACGGGATCGGAGTCGAACACGCTGTCCGGGGCGATCGGCTCGGGTGCGGGTGATGCCTCGAAGCTCAACCTCGTTCTCAGCGGCACGGGGACGCACACGCTGTCGGCGACGAGCGGGTTCACCGGCAGCCTCACGGTCCAGGCCGGTGGTCTCGTCGTGAGCGGCACCCTCACCCATCCGAGCGCGACGACGATCGCCTCCGGCGCCACCCTCGCCGGCTCGGGGACGGCCGCGATTGGCAGTCCCGTGACGTTCTCCTCCGGCAGTCCGGGCTTCGGCATCGGCGCCGGGTATCCCTTCAGCCTCACGCTCGGCTCGATCGCTTCCGCGGCCACCACCGGGTACCTGAACGTGGTGGTCGACGGCACGACGCCGGGGACGGGCTACACGCAGATCGCGAGCACCGGCAGCGCGAACCTGGCGGGCCTCGATGTGTGGTCGGACGGTTTCGAAGCGCCCCTCGGAACCGTGATCACCCCCGTCACGACCGCCTCGGGCTTCACCGGCACGCTGCGCGATCACCCCGAGGGCTCGTACTACGGCTACTGGCAGATCTCGTACCTCGCCAACGGCGGCAAGGACATGACGTGGACCTACGTGGGCGAGCCGCCCGCGCCGACCGCCGTATCGCCGGCGACGAGCAGCACCGCGGGCGGTGGGCTGCTGACGGTCACCGGCGCTCCGCTGTACGACGGCACGCAGGTGACGGTCGGCGGTGCACCCTGCACGCACCCCACCGTGGTGAGCATCTCCGAGCTCACGTGCACGTTGCCCGCACATGCGGCCGGCGTTGTCGATGTCGTGGTGACGAACGTCAACCGCTCCGCCACGCTGGCGAACGCCGTCACGTACGCCGCACCTCCCGCCGCCGCCACGACGGCCGCCAGCAGCGCGCCCGCGCCACGCGCACTCGCGATCGGCACGCCGCGCGTCGTGGGCACGAAGCTGATCACGGCGATCACGGCGCCCGGCGCCGGCGCGATCACGCAGACGGCGGTGACGAAGAAGGGCCGCAAGACGACGACGCGCTGCCGCGTGCGACGAGCGGTGACCACGGCCGGCGATCTCACGATCACCTGTGCCCTGAACGCGCGAACACGCGCGGCGCTGCGCCGCTCGAAGCTGCGCATCACCGTGAAGACGACGTTCACGCCGACAGGCGGTGTCGCAACATCCCGCGTCGCCAAGGTCACGGTCAAGCGCGCCACCACGGGCAAGCGCGCGCTGCCGCTGTAAGGGACCGGACACCCGCCGCGACTCCGCGGCATGATGATCCTCCGCATCCTGCTCGCGATCCCGTGCTTCCTGCTCGGCGGCTACTTCGTCCTCGTCTCGCTGATCGTCGGCTGCACGGTGCAGCAGCAGGCGATGGTCGACGGGTCGGCGACCCAGTGGTTCCTGTTCCTGCAGGGGCTCCCGCCGAACATCGGCACCTGGATCGTCGGCGCGGTCGGCATGGTGCTCTGCGGCTGTGGTGCGGCGCTCGTCGATGGCGCGCGCCGCAAGCCGTAAGCGCATCCCCGTCGCCGCCGACTCCCGGACATGAACGCCATCGATCTCCTCACCGGTCTCGCCCTCGTGGTCATCGCCATCATCGGCATCGATCTGGCGCGCTCCGTGCGTCGTCATCCCGCGCGGCACGCCGTTCGCTCGCGCACTGCGCAGCCGCCGCGCCGCCGCTGATCCGCGGGTGGACGCGGGCCAAGTCCCATCCGTACGATGTACGGACGATCGGCGGACGCGAGGAGAGCGGCGATGCACGAGCCATGGAATGCACTGGAGGCCCCGCGCTTCACCGGCCCGCGCACGTTCGCGCGCCTGCCGTATCTCCGCGACCTCGACGGCGCCGAGGCGGCCGTCTTCGGCATGCCGTGGGACGGCTCGACGTCGTTCCGCTCGGGCGCGCGCTTCGGCCCCGAGGCCGTGCGCAAGATGAGCGGCATGATCCGCACCTACAACGCGGTGCAGAAGGTGCAGGTCTTCGGCGAGCTCTCGACGATCGACTACGGCGACGCGCCGACGGTGCCCGGGTACGTCGAGGAGACGCTGCGGCGCATCGAGGAGTTCGTGCGCCCGATCGCCGAGGCCGGCGTCGCGGGCATCGGCATGGGCGGCGACCACTGCATCACGCTTGCCGAGCTGCGCGCGTACGCGAAGGTGCACGGCCCGCTCGGTCTGGTGCATCTCGACTCCCACACCGATCTCTGGCACGAGTACTTCGGCCAGCCGTACGCGCACGGCACGATGTTCCGCCGCGCGATCGAGGAGGGCGTGATCGATCCCGCCCGCGTGATCCAGGGCGGGATGCGCGGTCCCCTCTACGGGATCGAGGACGAGCAGATCCCCGCCGAGCTCGGCACGCAGACAATTCCGTGGACCGAGCTCGAGGGACTCGGAGCCGAGGGCTTCGCGGCGCTGGCTCGTGAGCGCGTCGGCGACGGACCGACGTTCTTCTCGCTCGACGTCGACTTCGTCGACGCGGCGTTCTGCCCCGGTACCGGCACGCCGGAGGTCGGCGGCCCCACCTCGTCGCAGGCGATGGCCTTCGTCCGGGCGCTGACGGGGATCAACTTCGTCGGCTACGACGTCGTCGAGGTGGCGCCGCAGTACGACCCGGCGGAGATCACGGCGCTGTTCGCCGCCAACGTCGTCTTCGAGATGCTCACGCTCGAGCGCATGCGCAAGATGGGTGGCGCGTGAGCGCCGCCATCGTCACGGGCGGCGCATCCGGCATCGGCGCGGCGTGCGTCGCGGCGCTGCAGGCCGAGGGCCTGCAGGTCGGGGTGATCGACCTCTCCCCCGCGCCCGACGCAGACGCCTCGGCGGTCGCCGACATCCGCGACGCGGCGGCCGTGGCTGCGGCGTTCGCCGAACTGGAGTCGGCGCTCGGGCCGTGCGAGCATCTCGTCACGTGCGCCGGGCTGTACCGAGAGGCCTCCATCGAGACGCTCGCCGTCGACGAGTGGCTCGACATGCTGCAGATCCACGTCGGCGGTACCACGAACGCCTTCCGCACCGCGCTGCCGGGCATGCTGGAGCGCCGACGCGGCTCGATTGTCGCGATCGGGAGCGAGCTCGGCCTGATCGGCGACCCGAGCGCCCCGCACTACGCGGCCGCCAAGGGCGCGATCCACGCGCTCGTCAAGAGCCTCGGCCCGGAGATCGCTGAGACGGGCGTGCGCGTCAACGTCATCGCCCCCGGCCCCACCGACACGCCGCTGCTGCGCGACGATCCGAACATCGACTCGTACGCCGACGCCATGCCGCTCGGGCGCGTGATCCGGCCGGACGAGATCGCGGCGGCCGTCGTCTTCGCGCTGCTCGAGGACACGACGCTGACGGCGCAGGTCGTCTCCCCCAACGGCGGTGCGGTGCTGTGAGGGAGCTCAAGGGCATCCGCGGACGCGTCGCGCTCGTGTCGGGCGCCGGCCAGGGCATCGGCCGCGCGATCGCCACGCGCCTCGCCGCTGAGGGCGCGCTCGTCGCCGTCAACGACATCAACCCCGAGACCGCACAGGCAGTGGCCGACGCCATCGGCGGCGTGCCGGCCGTCTTCGACGTCTCCGACGCGGCCGCGGTCGACGCGGGCATCGCCGCGATCGAAGCCGAGCACGGTGCGATCTCGCTACTCGCCTGCAACCACGCGTACATGACGATGGCGCAGTTCATCGAGACGAGCGCCGAGGAGTTCGACCGCCACCTGCGCATCAACCTCGTCGGCACCGCGCTGCTGATCCAACGCTGCCTGCCCGGGATGCGCGCACAGGAGTACGGGCGCATCGTCGCGATGACCAGCGAATGGGGCGTGATCGGCTGGCCGAACGCGACCGCGTACGCCGCGTCGAAGGGCGGCATCATCGCCCTCGTCAAGGGCGTCGCCCGCGCGTACGCGCGCGATGGCATCTCGGCGAATCTCGTGGCGCCGGGGACGACCGACACACCGCAGCTCGATGTCGACGCGATCGACGCGGGCCTCACGCACGAGGAGATGGTCGCGGTCTACGCGCAGGACTCGCCGATGAAGCGCATCAACCGCCCCGAGGACCAGGCGGCCGCCGTCGCATTCCTGCTTTCGGAGCCGGCGATCGCGCTGACGGGCCAGATCATCTCGCCCAACGGCGGCACGACCCGCCTCTGACGCCTAGACGGCCGTCGGCGACAGGTGCTCGTGGATGGCGAGCCAGGAGCCGTCGGCCTGCCGCGCGAACACGATCGTCTCGCGCTCATCCGACTCGACCTCCTCGCCGCCGAACATCGCACGCGTCGCCACGCGGTGGGTGAAGACCGCGACATCGCCGGCCACCTGCACGCGCCGGTCACTCGACGAGCACGCGAGCACCTGGAAACCGTCCTCGACGACGAGGCGGTCCCACTCGGCCTCCCACGCCGCGCGGCCGTCGAGCACGCCCGGCGTCGTGTGGAAGATGAAGGTCGCCTCGGGCGCGAAGCACGCGAAGTACGCGTCGCGATCGTGGCTGCCGAACGCCGCCACGCACGCGTCGGCAGCCGCGAGGACCGCCGCCTCGTCGCTCACGGCTGGCCGCCGTCGTAGGGGCCGAGCGAGAGGTCGGGGATGTCCGGCGTGCGCTCCGGCACCCCATCCGCGGCGAGCGTGGCCGCGGCGATCTCGCTGAGCGGCGCGATCCACACGTCGCCGCACGACTTCGCGTGCTGGATGATCTGCCGCACGACCTCGGCGCGCGAGGCGCGTCCCGACAGGAACGGATGCATCGTCGAGACGACGAGCCCGCCCTCCTTGCGCTGTGCGTCGAGCTCGACCTTGAGCAGGCCGAACAGCTTCTCGGGCAGCTCGATCAGCTGGCCGATGTTCGGATCGGGCAGGAACGCGTACTGCTCCCAGTCGTCGAGCGACCAGTGCGGCGGCAGCTCGGCCATGCGGTGGCCGTTGACGTTGAGCACGTACGGCCGGTCGTCGTCCATCAGGCTCGAGTCGTACTGGAACTCGTACTCCGCGAGCAGGTCGAGCGTGAACCACGACGCCTGCCACCAGGCGGCGCGGTGCCCGACGACCTGGACGCCCTGATCCCGCAGCGTCGTCAGCGCCTTCTCGAAGTCCTTGCGCTCCTCGGCCTCGCTCATCTCCGGCGCCGGGTAGTGCAGATCGGAGTGCGCGCCCACCTCGTGCCCCTCCTCGAGGATCGAGGCGATCAGGTGCGGGTAGCGCCGCGCCGTCCAGCCCGGCACGAAGAACGTGCCCTTGACGTTCTCCTCCGCGAGGATGCGCATGAGCCGCGGCACGCCGACCTTCGGGCCGAAGGCCTGGTGCGTCATCGCCATCGCGTCGCGCCAGCCCGTGGGCTTGGGCATCAGCACGCCGGTCTCGGCGTCGACGTCGAAGGTCAGCGCCAGGGCGGCATTGCACCCCTTCGGATACGCGGGCGAGGGAGCCATTCCGACCTCAGTCGTGCGCCGTCGGAACGGGGCCGTACTCGGCCTCGAGGCGATCCGTCTCGGTCTTCACCGCGCGGTGCGCGAGGATGGCGTAGACCACGAGCGCCACAACCGGCCCGACGAGCCACGAGAGGTCCGTGTACTCGAGCGCCTTGGCGATCGGCCCGTTGAACTTCGGCGACGAGATCGTCAGCAACGCGGAGATGATGCCAAGGATCATCGCTATCCAGGCGGCGCGGCGCGGACCGTCGAACTTCCAGAACGGGCTGGACGGACCGCCGTGCGCCTCATTGGGCCGCACGTGCCAGCGGCGCCACCAAAGGTCGGCGAGCCAGACGGCGCCGAACGGGCCGACCCAGGCGATCGCGAGGATGATGTACGAGTTGAGGTTCGCGAAGAACTGGCCCGAGTCGATGAAGAGCACGTAGATCAGGCCGAGGATCGCGATCGCACCGTCGACCATCGTCGCCTGCCAGCGCTTGAGCGGCAGGCCGATCGCCTGCGCGGCAAGGCCGGCGGAATAGAGCGTCAGCGCGTTGTTCGAGATGGAGCCGCCGATCGCGGCGAGCACCCAGATGATGTAGATCCACGACGGCACGAGCGGCTCGACGCCGGCAACCGGGTCGGCGATGGAGCCGCCGGCGACCATCGCGATCATCGTGCCGGTCAGGCCGAGGAAGCCCGCAGCGGCGCCGGCGCCGATCAGCACCTGCCAGAAGATCGTCTTGCCCTTCGTCTTCGAGGGCAGGTAGCGCGGGTAGTCGAGCGCGACGATCATGTACGAGTAGCCGCCGGCCCAGGCGATGCCCATGCCGATCGCGACCATCTCGAGCGTGGTCTTGAGGTCGAGCGAGTCGCCCGCGGCCGCGGAGAGGTCGGTGCGGCTGATCAGGTCGACGAACAGGAGCGCCACCGCCAGGCCGAGGCCGACGGTGAAGAACCGCTGCACGATCATCATCGTGGCGTGACCGAGCAGCGGCAGCAGGATGCAGAGGCCGTACACGACGACGAGGCCGATGGCGAGGCCGAGCTTGCCGCTGTCCTCCCAGCCGAGGAACGCGAACAGCGCGGTGACGGCGTACACGCCGACGGCGACGTTGATGATCTCGTAGATGATGCCGACGAGCCACCCGAGGGCGGCATTGATCGGCTCGCCGCGCACGCCGAAGGTGGCGCGCAGGGCGATGTGCGTCGGCATGCCCGAGCGCGCGCCGGCGATCGAGCCGAACGCGACGGGGACGTACGACAGGATGCCGCCGCCGACCGTCACGACGATGGCGAGCCAGAGCGGCAGGCCGAGGCCGTAGATGAGCACGCCCAGGAGGACGTTGAACGGATACATGCTCGACCCGGCCCAGAAGATGCCGAGCTCGCGGGGCTTCATCGAGCGCTCGTTCTCCGGAACGAACTCGATGCCGCGCTGCTCGACGCTGAATGCCTGATTGTCGACGCCGGTGTTGTGAACTCCCATGCCCCTCTGCCTCTCCTCGTCGGGGTGTCCGCCGCGGTTGCGGTGGACTACGCATACCTTCGCGCGTCCGGCGACGGTAGATGAGTCGCCGGACGGATGCAATGGCCGACGGCTATGCGTGAACGGAGCCGTCGGGCATCGTCGCGCCCGAAAGGCTCGCACCGGCCAGATCCGCGTCGGTCAGGTCCGCGCCGGTGAAGTCCGCGCCGTCGAGCTGCGTGCGCGCGAGAAACGCGCCGCTGAGGTTCGTGCCGGCGAAGTTGAAGCCGCGCAGATCGCCCTCCTCGAGGTCGATCTCAGAGAGGTCGAGGCCGGACAGGTCGGGCGCCTGCTCGATCGAGAAGCCGTACTCGGCGATGATCGGCACGGCGACGCGCCAGTACTTGTCGCGGTACTCCTCGGGCACTTCGAGCTGATCCCACGCCTGCACGAACGCGTCCTTGGCGGGCATGCCCTCGCCGACGAGGCGCGCGATCTGCACCGCGATCGCCTCGAACGCGACGACGTGGTCATTCCAGGCTACGGGGAGCGGCTCGGGCACGAACGGCATCGTAGCCGCGTCGACGAGGGCCGCGCGTACTCGTATGACTTGGTGGGAAACCCCACCGTTCGCACCTGCGCAGCCGACTATGCTGCGAGGGAATCCAACGATGGAGGCCTCACCTTGGGACCTGTGGAAATCGCCGTCTTCTCGTTTCCGGGAAGCCAGTTCAACGGCCAGGTCGCTCCCGCGCTGCGCGAGCTGATCGAGAGCGAGACGATCCACGTGCTCGACCTCGCGTTCATCATCAAGGACGAGGCCGGTGACGTCGCCTGGTTCGAGATCGAGGACGCCGCGATGCACGCGCCTGAGTTCTCCGGCTTCCACGATGACCCGATCGATCTCCTCAACACCGAGGACATCGAGCTCCTCGCCGAGGAGGTCGCGCCCGGCTCGTCCGCCGCGGTGCTCGTCTTCGAGCACACGTGGGCGAAGAGGCTCGCGAATGCGGTCGAGGGCTCCGGCGGCTTCGTCGTGGCCCGCGAGTACATCCCCGAATCCATCGTCGAGGCCGCCATGGCCGCGGCGCAGAACAGCTAGGAGGACCTGATATGCCCCTCGGACGACGTGGACCCGGTCTGGTCGGCATGGCAGCGCGCACCGCTGTCGTGGTCGGCACCGCCAACGCGGTCTCGAACAAGCAGCAGCAGAAGTACGCGAATCAGGCCGCCGCACAGCAGGCGCAGGCGGCCGCGCAGGCCGCGCCCCCCGCGGCCGCGCCGCAGGACGACCTGGCGGCGCAGCTCGAGTCGCTGGCGAAGCTCCGCGATCAGGGCATCCTGACCGACGAGGAGTTCTCGGCCAAGAAGGCCCAGATCCTCGGGATCTAGTTCAGGCGCGCGCGATTGAAGGGCCGCCCTGCCTCCAGGCAGGGCGGCCCTTCGTCGTCTGCGGGTCCGAAAACGACGAAGGGCCCGTCGCGACCGGAGTCGCGACGGGCCCTTCCACGCTCGGAACTAGGCCGACTGCTCGATCGCGCCCTCGGCGCCGAAGCCGCGCACCGAGGTGACGTCGATGATGATCGCGACGCCGCCCTTGTCCGGGTCGTAGTCGCGCTCGCCCTGGATCATGGCGTCGTAGACGCGGTCGTTCTGGCTGGCGTCGACGCGGGCCTTGCCGCGGATCGACAGCATGAACGGGCTCGTCTCGGGGTCGAACAGCGCGAGCGAGACCTCCGGGTTGGCGGCGACGCCCTTGGCGAGGCCGTCGTTCGGGTTGCGCGTCCACACGCCGAGCTCCGTGGCGGAGAGGACGTGCGTGCTGCCGCGGAAGGACACGGACGGGTAGCCGTCGACGTCGTTGTAGGCGAGGGCGAGCGCGCGGCCGCGGGCCAGCGAGTGGTCGATGGCGCCGGCGACGTGGGAGAGATCGATGGACATGGTGCTCCTGAGCGTTCGGTAGGTCCGGGAGTGTGAACGCCCGTGCGCGCACGACTATTCCCGCCCCACCCCGCTACGCTCCTCGAGCACCACGCGTGAACGGATCCGCCGGTTGAGCACCCACCTCCCCCACCTCCTGTCGCCGCTGCAGATCGGCACGAAGACGCTGCGCAACCGCATCGTCTCGGCCGGCCACGACACGACGCTGCCGACCGATGGCACCGTCAACGACGCGCTGATCGCGTACCAGGAGGCGCGTGCCAAGGGCGGCGTCGGGATGATCATCGTCCAGGTCGCGGGCATCCACGAGAGCGCGCGCTACACGTCGCATCTGCTGATGGCGACGACCGACGACTGCATCCCCGGTTATCGACGGCTCGCCGCGATGTGCCACGAGCACGACACGGTGGTGGTCGGCCAGATCTTCCATCCGGGCCGCGAGATCATGGAGTCGTCGGACGGACGCGCGCCGGTCGCGTACTCGTCGAGCGACGTGCCGAGCGAGCGCTTCCACGTGACGCCGCGCCCGCTCGACCAGGACGGCATCGACACGATGGTGCGCGGCTACGCCGATGCCGCGCGGCGCCTCGGCGCGGCCGGCATGGACGGCGTCGAAGTCGTCGCGAGCCACGGGTACCTGCCCGCGCAGTTCCTCAACCCGCGCGTCAACACGCGCACGGACGGCTACGGCACCGACCGCGTGCGCTTCCTCCGCGAGGTGCTGCAGGCCGTGCGCGCCGAGTCGGGCGATCGCATCGTCGGCCTGCGGATCTCGGTCGACGAGCTGTCGTGGGACGGCCTCGAACCGGCCGAGGCGCTCGCGGCGATCAAGGAGGTCTCCGACCTCGGCCTGATCGACTACGTCAACCTCGTCGCGGGCACCTCCGCCTCGAACGCGGGCTCGATCCACATCGTCCCGCCGATGGCGATCGAGAACGGCTACACCGTGCCGCTCGCGCAGCAGGTGCGGAAGGTCACGGACGTGCCGCTGATCCTCGGCGGGCGCTTCAACGAGCCGACGCAGGCCGACCGCGTGATCGCCGCCGGCGACGCCGACGCGTGCACGATGACGCGCGCGCTGATCTGCGATCCCGAGATGCCGAACAAGGCCACGTCGGGCGAGCTCGAGCGCGTTCGCGCGTGCATCGCGTGCAACCAGGCGTGCATCGGGCACTTCCACCTGGGCTACTCGATCTCGTGCATCCAGCACCCGGAGACGGGCCGCGAGCTGAAGTTCGGCACGATCGAGCCGACGAGCGCGCCGCGCAAGGTGCTGATCGCGGGCGCCGGTCCCGGCGGGATGAAGGCCGCGGCGATCGCCGCCGAGCGCGGGCACGACGTCACGCTCTACGAGGCGGCAGGGCGCGTCGGCGGCCAGGTGCTGCTCGC
>CAWUMZ010000033.1:0-14980 GCA_963923625.1 uncultured bacterium
ACGCCGTCACCTTCAACGGCATCCGCCTGACGGGCGTCCCCACCGGCGCCTGACGAACCCGGGCTAGCGCAGCAGGCCGCGGTTGCGTGCGTGGCGCTCCACGGCCAGGTCGACCAGGCGCGTCAGCAGGTCGGGGTAGGCGATCCCGGTTGCCTCGAACATGCGCGCGTAGTAGCTCGTCGCGGTGAAGCCGGGAATGGCGTTGATCTCGTTGAGGACCAGACGGCCGTCGTCGGTGAGGAAGAAGTCGACGCGCGCCATGCCGTGGCAGTCGCAGACGGTGAAGGCCCTTGCCGCGATCGCGCGCTGGCGCTCGCTCGTCTCCTCGGGGATGCCCGCGGGCACGACGAGGGCGGAGCCGCCGGCGGCGTACTTCGCCTCGTAGTCGTACCACTCGGCGTCGAAGGTGATCTCGCCGACGAGCGATACGGTCAGGTCGGGCGGCAGGCCGAGCACGCTGCACTCGACCTCCTTGCCGACGAGCAGCTCCTCGACGATCACCTTGTCGTCGTGCGCCAGGGCGAGATCGAGGGCCGCGTCGAGATCGAAGGCCGCGTTGACGCGCGAGATGCCGACACTCGAGCCGAGCCGTGCGGGCTTGACGAAGACGGGGAACCCGAGCTCGTCCTCGATGCGCGCGCGGACGGCGCCTCGCTCGTCGTCGGGGCCGACGAGGACCTCGCGTGCCACGTCGATCCCCGCATCGCGCAGCGCGGCCTTGCAGCGCTCCTTGTCCATCGTCAGCGCGGCGCCGAGCACGCCGGAGCCGACGTACGCGACGTCGAGCATCTCGAGCAGTCCCTGCACCGTGCCGTCCTCGCCGTACGGGCCGTGCAGCACGGGGAAGACGACGTCGCAGCCGAGTGGGCCGCCCTGGCCGGGCGTCACGGAGACGATCGAGCCATCCTCCGCCGTCCAGACGCCATCGCGCCCGACCGTGATGCGCACGACATCGAAGCGCGCGGGGTCGAGCCCGTTCGCGACGCTCTCGGCCGACCGCAGGGAGACGTCGTGCTCCGACGAGCGGCCGCCGCCGAGGACGGCGACGCGCAGCCGCTCGCCCACTAGGTCGTCGTCCCCGTGTACTGGCCGACGACGATCGTCACCGTCGAGCCCTGGGGCTTCTGCGAGTTGCCGGCCGGATCCTGGGAGATGACGATGCCGTCCTGCGCCGGATCGCTCGTCGCCTGCTGCACCGTATTCGGCGAGAAGCCCGCGCTCGTGAGCGTCGCCTCGGCGTTGCCGCGCGACTGGTTGACGACGCTCGGCACGGCGACGGTGGCGGGGCCCTTGGACACGACGACGTTGACGGAGCCGCCCGCCGGCAGGCTCGTCCCGGCCGCCGGATCCTGGCTGATGACCTGGCCCACCGGCGCGGGATCGTTGGCCTGGGTCTGCGACCCGAGCACGAGGCCGGCTGCGATCAGGGTGTTCTGCGCGTTCGTGACGTCCATCTTCGTGACGTTCGGGACGGTGCTCGCCTTCTTGCCCGACGAGATCGTCAGCGTCACGGTCGACCCCGGCTTCACCTGCACGCCCGACGACGGCGCCTGCGAGATGACGTTGCCCTCGGCGACGGAGTCGGACGAGTCCTGCACCGTCGTGACGACCAGGCCGAGTGCCTGCAGCTGCGCCGTGGCATCGCCCTCGGCCGCACCCTGCACGCTCGGGACGGTGACGACGTTCGGACCCGACGAGACCTGCAGCTCGATCGTCGTCCCGGCGGGCACCTTGCCGCCCGCGTTGGGCCGCATGGCGATCACCTGATCGGCGGGCACGTCGGCCGAGGCCTGCTTGGTGATCAGCACCGCGAGCCCTGCCGCCTTGAGCGCGGCCGTGGCATCGGCCTGGCTCTGGCCGACGAGATCCGGGATCTCGACGAGCGCGCTCGTGGTCGACGTCGTGGCGGACGTGCCACCGCCGCCCGAGTCGCCGCGGGTGAAGGCGTAGGCGCCGACCGCGATCGCGAGCAGCACCACGCCGACGACGGCGAGCAGGATCCAGAGGCGCTTGCGATTCGGATTGCCGCCGCGGGCGGGTGCCGCATCGCGCGGCGGCAGCGGCGGCGCCACCATCGTCTCGGAGGGCGGCGGCGCCAGCGGCTGGGTCATCGCGAGCGTGGCGGCGCCGATCACGGCGGTCTCGTCGCTGATCGGCAGGCCCTGGCGAACGCGATCGAGCTCGATGCCCATCTCGTCGGCGCTCTGGTAGCGCTGGCGGGGATCCTTCGCGAGCGCGCGCATGACGACGGCCTCGAGCGCCACGGGCACGAGCGGGTTGCGGTCGGTCAGCGGCTCCGGCGCCTCCTGGACGTGGCGCATCGCGACGTTGACGGCGGTGTCGCCCTCGAACGGCACGCGCCCGGACAGCATCTCGTAGAGGACGATGCCGACGGCGTACAGATCGGCGGGCGGACCGACGGACAGGCCGCGAGCCTGCTCGGGCGCGAGGTACTGGGCGGTGCCGACGATCGAGCCGGCCTCGGTCATCTCGGTGTCGCCGCCCGCGCTGGCGATGCCGAAGTCGGCCACCTTCGCCTTGCCGTCCGTCTGCATGAGGATGTTCTGCGGCTTGACGTCGCGGTGCACCACGCCCTGCTGGTGCGCGACGCGGAGCGCGGCGAGGATCTGCAGCGCGATCGTGATCGCCCGGCGCGGCTCGAGCGGCGACTCGCGGCGGATCAGGTCCTTCAGCGTCTCGCCCTCGACGTACTCCTGGACGATGAACGACATGCCGCCCTGCGACTGGTCGTAGACCTGGACGATGTTCGGGTGGTTGAGGCGCGCGGCGGCGCGCGCCTCGCGCTGGAAGCGCTCGATGAAGTGCGGATCGTCGCTGTGGCGATCCGACAGCACCTTGATCGCGACCTCGCGGTGGAGCGATTCGTCCTGCGCGAGGAACACGCGCGCCATCCCGCCCTGGCCGAGGCGGCGGATGATGCGGTAGCGGCCGGCGAACAGCGCGCCGTCGGAGGTGTCCATCGGTGTCGTCATGCGGGGTTCCGGGCGGATTGTCTCACGATGACGGCCCCGTCAGCGCCCGTAGGACGCTCGCGGCGATCGGCGCGGCCACGTCGCCGCCTGTGCCGTCCGTGTTCTCGACGAGCACGGCGAAGGCGTAGCGCGGTGCCTCGGCCGGCGCGAAGCCGATGAACCACGCATCGTTCTTGCCGTCGCGGCCGGTCTCGGCCGTGCCGGTCTTGCCTGCGACGTCGAGCCCCGCGACGTTGGCGGCGGTGCCGGTGCCGTCGTCGACGACCTCCTTCATCAGCGTGCGCAGCGTGGCCGCGGTCTCCGTCGTCATGGCGCGCCCGAGGTAGACGGGCTGGGGCCGGCGCACGACGGAGCCGTCGGGCGCGCGCACCTCCTGCACGGGCTGCGGCTCGACGATCTGCCCGCCGTTGGCGACCGCGGTGGCGACCTCCGCCATCTGGAGCGGCGTCGCGAGCAGGCGCTCCTGGCCGATGGCGACGCGCGCCACGTCGATCGGGGTGTCGAACGGGACGAGGTTGCCCTGCCGGTTGAAGATGCCGGACGGCAGGTTCTGCTCGGGCGGGTAATCCCACGGGAAGCGGGAGAAGAAGCCGAAGCCCTTCATCGTCGCCTCGAGCTTCTCCTGGCCGAGGGTCATGCCGACCTTCGCGAACGTCGTGTTGATCGAGTGCACGAGCGCGTAGCCGAAGTCGTGCGGGCCGTACGCGTGGCCGTGGAAGTTGCAGAGCTTCTGCCCGGCGATCGTGATGCAGTCGGGGCCGGGGAACTGCTGGTCGACGGTGACGGCCTCGTTGTCCAGCGCGCTCGCGGCGGTGACGACCTTGAAGGTCGAGCCCGGCGGATACAGGCCCTGCGTGGCGCGGTTCAGCAGCGGGGACGCCGGATCGGACAGCGCCTCCTGCAGCCCGGTGTTCGGGTTGTACGTGGGCGTCGAGGCCATCACGAGCAGGCCGCCGGTGCTCGGATCCATCACGACGACGCTGCCGCGCACATGGAGGTTCGTCAGCTGATCCATCGCCTCCTGCTGCCCGGCGGCGGAGAGCCGGAGGATGACGTCATCGCCGCGGACGGTGTCGCCCTTCATGCGGTCGAACGCGTTCTGCATGCCGGACAGATCGCCGGTGCTGCCGGTCAGCTCCGGATCGAGCGAGCGCTCGAGGCCCGAGCGGCCGGCGAGCAGCGACGAGTAGCCGACGAGCTGCGCGGCGAGCCCGCCCTCCGGGTACGTGCGCGTGTAGATCGTGCGGCCGTCGAGCCTCCCCGGCTTCGACTCCGCGAGCACGACGCCGTCGCTGGTCGCGATCGAGCCGCGATCGATCGCGAGATCGCGGTACACCAGGCGCACGTTGGCCTGCCGCGCCTCGAGCGAGCCGCGCGCCCAGATCTGCCAGTACGACGTCATCGCGATCAGCGCCAGCAGCCCGACGGTCAGCACGATGAAGAGGTTGGCGATGCGGCGGTTCACAGCGGCCGCTCCCGGTTGGCGCGCTGCGAGATGCAGAGCAGCAGCCCGGCGATCGCGAAGTTCGCGGTCACGCTGGAGCCGCCGTACGAGACGAATGGCAGCGTCAGGCCCGTCAGCGGAAGCAGGCGGATGACGCCGCCGACGATCACGAAGACCTGGAACGCGACGGCGGTCGCGAGGCCCGCGGCGAGCAGCTTCGAGAAGCCGTCATCGGCGGTCGTCGCGATGCGGAAGCCGCGCCAGGCGAGCAGGAGGTACAGCAGCACGACCGCGATCGCGCCGATCAGCCCGAGCTCGTTCGCGATCACGGAGAAGATGAAGTCGGTCTGCGCGAACGGGATGATCGTCCCGCCGGCGCTGTTGAGGATGAAGCCGCGACCGAAGCCCGCGCCGAGCACGCCGCCGTCGGCGATGGTGTAGATCGACTGCGTGATCTGGTAGCAGCACTGCGCGGACTCGTTCGCCCACGGATGCAGCCAGCCGTCGATGCGCGACTGCACGTGCGACGTCAGCTGCACGGCGCCGAGCGCGCCGATCGCGAACAGGCCGAGCCCGGCGCCGACGTAGAGCAGGCGCCCGGTCGCGATGTAGATCATCGCCAGCGCGATCACGTAGAACAGGAGCGACGAGCCGAGGTCGTTCATCGCCACGAGCAGCAGCAGCGAGATGCCGCAGAGCAGGAGCAGCGGGAGCGCGTGCCGCAGGGCGGGGATGCCGACGCCGAGGATGCGCCGCGACGGCGCGGCGAGCACCTCGCGACGTTCGCGCAGGTAGCCGGCGAGGAAGACGACGAGCAGGATCTTGGCGAACTCACCCGGCTGGATCTGGAGTCCGCCGATGCGGATCCAGAGGCGCGCGCCGTTGACGGAGGCGCCGAGCGTGATCGTGAGGATCAGCAGCACGACCGCGGCGGCGCCGCACGTGTACTTGAGCGACTCGAGCCGGCGGATGTCGCGGAAGGCGATCACGACGCCGACGAACAGGGCGAGACCGAGCAGCATCCAGACGCCCTGGTCGCGGGCCAGCTGCGGCGAGATGCGGTAGATCTCGATCAGTCCGATCGCCGTCAGCACCGCCGTGATCGGCAGCACGTACGGGTCGGCATCGGGGAGCGCGACGCGCACGACGGCGTGCGCGACGAGGTAGGCGAACGCGAACAGCAGCGCCGCCACGAGCGGGGAGGAGGAGAACTCCTGCGCGCGTGCGAGCTGCACGGCCGCGAAGCCGCTGCCCGTGATGACCACCGCGAGGCCGATCAGCCCGAGCTCGCGGTTGCGGGTCGGCAGGTCGAGGATGCCGCGCTCGGTGATCACGGCGAGCTCGGCGGCGATCGGAGCCACGGTTCGGCCGTCGTCAGCTGCGTCACGCGCGACGTGGCGCTGTCGAGCGAGCCGATCCGCTGGTCCAGCAGGGTGGCGCGCTGGTCCTGCGAGAGCGCCGCCGTCTGCACGTCGGTGATCTCGACGGCGCGGTAGAGCGTCACGTCGGCGGTGAGCTCGATCGGCAGGCCCTGGTAGATCGCGACGCGACCGTCGGGGGTGGCGCCGATGAAGTGCGCCCATTGCAGGCCGACGGCGACCGCGACCGCGACGACGATGCCGATGGCGGCGACGCCGGCGACCAGCGCGAGGAGCCGACCGCGTCCCCTGCCCGCCGCGGCGCGATCGGCGGCCGAGGCGCGCGGCGGCTCGCCGTCGAGCGCCGTCGCGGGGAGGATGACGATCGGCGGCCGCTCGGGCTCCGTGTCCTCCTCGGCACGCGTGCCGATGCGCAGCAGCACGCACGTGATGTTGTCCTCGCCACCGGCCTGGTTGGCTGCGGTGACGAGCTGCTGGGCGAGGTGGTTCAGCTCGCCGCCGCCGCGCAGGATGCGCGCCAGCTCCGCGTCGCCGACCATGCCCGTCAGGCCGTCGGAGCAGAGCAGGAGCAGGTCGCCGCTCTCCACCGGCACGCGCAGGACGTCGACGTCGACGACCTCGTCCGCGCCCAGTGCGCGGGTGATGACCGAGCGCTGCGGATGGCGCTCGGCCTCCTCGGGCGTGAGCGCGCCGCGGCGGATCAGCTCGCCGACGAGCGAGTGGTCGTCCGTCAGCTGCCGCAGCTGACCTGCGCGCAGGACGTAGGCGCGCGAGTCGCCGACGTGGGCGAGCACGAGCGCGTCGCCGTCGACCATCGCCGCCGTGACCGTCGTGCCCATCCCGAGCAGCGACGGGTCGTTGCGCGAGGCGGTGTGGATGCGGAGGTTGACGTCCTCGATGGCCTGGGCGAGCTGCTGCTCGCCGCCGGCGAAGCCATGCAGCGCGGCGACGGCCATCGCGCTCGCGACCTCGCCGGCGCGCGCACCGCCCATGCCGTCGGCGACGGCGTAGACCGGGTCGGAGAGGAGCAGCGCGTCCTCGTTCGACTGGCGCAGGCGGCCCACGTCGCTGCAGGCGCCCGCCTCGCGGATGACGAGCCGCACGTCAGCCGCCCGGCTCGAAGAGCATGCGGGTGGAGCCCACGGCGACCTCATCGCCGGGGGACAGGCGCGTCTCCATCGCGATGCGATCGCCGTTGACGAACGTGCCGTTGGTGGAGCCGAGGTCGACCACGGAGGTCGAGCCGCCGCGGACGCGGACGATCGCGTGGCGCGCGGAGACGAAGCCGTCTCCTTCGAGCATCGCGGCGGCATGAGGGTCGCGCCCGATCAGGACCTCATGCTCCTCGAGCAGGATCGCGGCGCCGACGGGCAGGACGTCGCTCTCGACGACGAGCAGGCGTCCGGGTGCCGGGGGCTCCTCCTCGATGACGGGCGCACCCGCAGCGGGCGGCATCGGGTCGAACCCCTGGCCGGGCCGGATGATCATGCTCTCCTGCGCGCCGCGGACGTCGCGGATCGCCGTGCGCGCGATGCGCCAGACGAACACGTAGAGCAGGACCAGGACACCGATCCGCAGGACGAGGAGCGCCTGGTCGACCACGGCTCAGCCGTGCCGGAGCTCGATCCGCAGCGTGCTGGTGCCGAGGGTGATCTCGTCCCCTTCGCCGACGGTCGCGCTCTTGATGCGACGGCCGTTGACCGTCGTGCCGTTCGTCGAGTCGAGGTCGCGCAGCATGAAGCCATCGGCGCTCCTCCCGATCTCGGCGTGCCGGCGCGAGACGTTGCCGTCCGCGAGCGGCACGTCGCAGTCCTTGCTGCGGCCGATCACGAGCGCCGTGTCCCCGAACGGCACGACGCCGCCGGGCCACACGAGCACCCACTGCTCGACCGGCGCGGGCGGCGGGGGCGGCGGGGTGACGACGGTCTCGGCCGCGGCCGGCTCGGGCACGGCGGCGACGGGAGCCGCGACGGCCGGGGCCTCCTCGACCGCGAACGGATCGACGGTGACCGGCGGCACGGGCACGACCGGCGGCGCGGGCGGGGCGACGGGCTCCGCGGGCGGAGGCGCGGCGGCCACGGCAGCAGCGGCAACGGGCGCGACCGGTGCCGCGGGCGCGGCCGGCTCGGGATCCCCCGAGAACTCCTGCGGCAGGCGGACGCCCGGCGGCGGGGCATCGGCGGCAGCCGGCGGCGGCGTCTCCTCCATCTCGGCGGCGATGCCGAAGGTGCCGACATCGAGCTCGTCCGCCGTCTCGATCATCACGCGGGCGCGGTTCGGCAGCGAGTAGCCCTCGCGGCGCGCGTGCTCGGTCAGATACCCGGCCAGCTCGGTGCGCAGGCGCGCCTCGTAGGCCACGAACTGCTCGCGATCCTCGGGCGCGAGGTAGACGGTGTAGGCGTTCGGGACGTACACGGTCTGGACGGAGATGACCTTGTTGTCATCCATCTCCTTGGCCAGCTTCCGCGCCAGCTCGACGGGCTGGACGTTGGACTTGAAGGTGCGGCCGATGCCACCCTCGAAGACCCCCTCCAGCTTGCTCTCGATCCGTCGCAGAAACCCCATTGCACTTCCCTCAGTCGGCGTTCGCAGCCGGCGCGGAGGCCGATTCCGGCCGCCGCGCGCGGATGAGAATCACTATACCCGCCGCCCCTGCGCCCATCACGGTCTCGAGGGGGGCGACGAGGGTGCCGCCGAGGGCGACGCCGATCGCGAGCGTCGCCAGCGTGCCGATGCCGAGCCAGAGGGACGCCGCCGTCATGAGCGCACGACCGCGCGCGCTCAGAACAGCGGGTGCGGTGATCGCCAGCGCCGCCCAGACGACGGCGAGCAGCAGCGGTCCGAGGCCGATCGCAGCCGCCACGAGCCCCGCGGTCGCGATCACGTCGTCCGATGCCGCGACCTGCGTGCCGAGTGCGCCCAGATCGGCGGTGGGAGCCAGCGGCGAGCCGCTGCCGGCCAGACCCAGCACCAGCGTCATCGTCAGCGCGCCCGCGGCGCCGAGCGCGCCGCGCACCCACGCGCGCGGCGAGGCGCCGGCGAGGAGCGGGTACAGCGCCCACGCGAAGCAGAGGGTCAGCAGCGGCGCCACCAGCGGCAGCAGCACGCGGCGGCCGTCGCGTGCCATCAGCGCGAGCCAGAGGCCGATCAGGATCGCGGCGGGCGGAACGAGGCCGAAGGCGAGGTTGCCGAGCAGCGGCAGGCCTGCCGCGAGCACGAGGCCGGCGGCGATCCAGGGCAGGCGCAGCGCCACGACCGCGGCCAGCAGTCCGATCACGAGCGGCCAGCCGGTCGGATAGAACGGCAGCGCGCCGAGGAGCAGCGTGCCGCCGACGCCGGTGAGGGCCGACGGCCAGTACGGCTGCACGCGTTCGAGGACGGCCGCGGCGCGGGTCTCGATGCCCGAGCGCTCTGCGGGCGCGCGACGGCGCTCGGTGCGCGGCTTCGGCTGCTCGCTGCGGTCCGGAACCGCCCGCAGCCAACGCTGGCGCAGCTGCACGCGCGCATCGGGGCGCGGGACCTCGATCGACGGATCCATGTCGGTCTGGCCGCGCTCCATCGCGATCGCGCCGCGCAGCAGCGCGTCGCGCAGCTGCCCGGCCAGCGGCCGACGCTGGTTGTCCGGATCGAGCGCGCGGTCGATCATCTTCGTCGCGACGCTCGGCAGGTCGGGACGATCGTGCTGCAGCGAGAGGCGCAGCTTCTTGTGCTTCTCCGCGAGCTCCACCGGGTTCTTCGAGCGGTACGGGTTGCGGCGCGTGAGGGCCTCGTAGGCCACGAGCGCCGCCGACCAGACGTCCGTCGCACTCGTCGTCAGGTCGCCGCGCACCTGCTCGGGCGACATGTACGAGAGCGTGCCGAGCAGGCTCTCGTCGACGGTGGCGTCGGGATGGTCGATCTGCGCGATGCCGAAGTCGGTCAGCTTGAGGATCCCGTCCTCGCGCAGCAGGATGTTGCCGGGCTTGACGTCGCGGTGGATGACCGACATGGCGTGCGCGTGCTCGAGCGCGTCGCACACGGCGGCGACGGCGCGGAGGATCTCGGACTGCTCGAGGCGCTTCTCCTTGAGGACGTCGGACAGGTCATTGCCGCGCACCAGCTCGAAGGCGACGTAGATGTAGTCATCGTCCTCGGCGCTGCCGCGCATCTTCACGATCGCGCCGTGATCGAGGGCGGCGGCGCACTGCATCTCGCGCCGGGCGCGCTTGCGCAGCTTCTCCTGGGCGGGGATCGCCTTCAGCGCCACGAGCTCGCCGGTCTGCAGGTCCTCGGCCTCGAACACCGTCGCGCTGCCGCCGACGCCGATCGTCTCGATGATGCGGAAGCGGTCCGCGACGATGCCCTCGGGGTACAGCGGCGGGACCGCACGGGCGTGCGACGTGCTCCTCAGCGGGTGGACGCTCACCGCTCGCGTCCGGCGTTCCCGGCAGGAACGGGTGATAATGTGGCGAATTGCGGAGGCTGCACGGCTCTCCGTACGCCATCCATGCCCGCTTTCCTCTCCTTCTTCGACGACGATTACGAGCTCGACGAGGCTCCGCCGTCGCGCAGCGCGCGCAAGCGGCCCTCGATGCCGAGCACGCCCAGGGGCAAGGGCCCGCAGCGACTGCTCGTCCTCGTCATCGGCATCCTCATCGTCCTCGTCGCGGGCTACTTCCTCGTGCAGCGCTGCCAGCGCGATCGCGAGGTGTCGGCCTACCAGGGGTACGTCGCGCAGTCGAACGAGGTCGCGAAGGCGTCCGGCACCGTCGGCTCCGAGTTCTCCGCGGCGATCCTGACGGCGGGCCAGACGCCCGACGGCCTCGACAAGTCGCTCACCCGCGAGATCCAGTCGCAGCAGCAGATCGCCAAGAACGCCGCCGACCTGAGCGCGCCCGACGGCGTCTCGTCGTACAAGCCGTTCCTCGTGCAGTCGATGCAGTACCGCGTCAGCGGCCTGCAGGGGCTGCAGAAGGCGCTGCACGACGCGTTCAACTCCGCCGGCACGACCGGCCAGGTGCCGCTCGAGCAGTCGGCCGCCGTGGCCGCGACGTTCCAGCGCCTGATCGCCTCCGACGTCGTCTACTCCGACTCGTACCAGGACCCCGTCAAGCAGGTGCTCGCGCAGAAGTCGATCAACGCGACGGTCGAGGACTCCCAGTTCGTCGATCCGAAGCTGATCGAGTTCGCCGCGCCGCAGCGCATGCAGTCGATCCTCAACGCGCTGCTCGGCGGCGTGCCCGTCGACGGCGGCGGCACGGCCGTGACGACCACCGACGCGAGTGGCAACGTCATCACGAGCACGGATTCCGCCGCGGGCCAGACCACATCGGGTGCCCTCCACGGCACGACGCTGATCAGCACGCTGTTCAACCCCGGCGGCACGCAGCTCGATCCGGCCTCCGTCAACGAGGTCGACAGCGCGAACGACATGTCGCTCGCCGTCACGGTGCAGAACTCCGGCGACGCCACCGAGGTCTCCGTCAAGGTCAACGTCGTGCTGCGCGCCAAGGGCATGGACGATCGCACGCTGCCCACCGGCGAGATCACGACGCTCGATCCGGGCGCCCAGGGAACGGTCGAGATCCCGTTCGGCCTGTCCGACATCGTCTTCGACAGCGTCGTCACCGCCAAGGTGACGGTCGAGAAGGTGCCGGGCGAGCAGAACATCGACAACAACATCGGCGTCTACCAGATCCAGTTCCGCCTGAAGCCCGCGTAGGGCGGCGCACGCGGTGACGACGGAGCTGCAGGGCACGGTGGCGCTCGTCATCGGCGCCGTCGGCGTGGTGCTGGCGCTGATCGCGCTCGTCATCGCCGTGCGCACGCAGCGCTGGGCGAACCGGCTGCGGCAGGCCGACCAGGCGCTGCTCGCGGGCGAGCCCGTCGACCTCGTCGAGTTCGCCGTCGGCATGCAGGCGCGGATGGAGCGCCTCGAGCACGACGAGGCACGGCTGCGCGACGAGGTCGTCTCCGCCCTCGGCGCCCTCGACGTCCTCCTGCGCCGTCGCTCGATCGTCCGCTTCGACGCCAACGAGGACGAGGAGGGCCGGCGCTCGAGCTCGCTGGCGCTGCTCGACCGTCACGGCTCCGGCATCGTGATCAGCGCCGTCCACGCGGGCAGCTCGACCAGCGTCTTCGTCAAGGACGTCCTGCGCGGCGGGGCCGGCTCGCTCGAGCTGACACCCGAGGAGCTGCGCGCCGTCCAGCACGCCCTGCGCTGATCGGCGTCGAGCGGTGAACGGCGGGAGCGCGGGGAGTACCCTCGGCGCATGTCCGGAACGGTGCTGGTGCTGAATGCGACGTACGAGCCGCTCAACGTCACCAGCATCTGGCGCGCCTGCAGCCTGATCCTCGCGCGCAAGGCCGAGGTGCTCGAGGTCGACCCGGACCGCGAGATCCGCTCGCCGTCCACCACGCTGCCGCATCCGGTGGTGATCCGCCTCGTCTCCTACGTGCGCGTCCCGCGCTTCACCTCGCGGCGCATCACGCGGCGCGCGCTGTTCGCCCGCGATGAGCACGCCTGCCAGTACTGCGGCAGCCGCGTGCGCCTCACGCTCGACCATGTGATGCCGCGGTCGCGCGGTGGGGCCTCGACGTGGGACAACGTGGTCACCGCCTGTGCGCCGTGCAACCTGCGCAAGCGCGATCGGCTGCCGCACGAGGCGGGCATGCCGCTGCGGCGCGCGCCACGCGCCCCGCATCCGGATCTGCATCTGCTGCTGGGCACGCGCACCGTGCCCGACAGCTGGCATCCGTACCTGCCGGCGCAGGCGCTGGCCTTCGCCGACCAGACGATCGACGTGCCGTTCGCGGCCTGAGCGCGAGGCCGTCGCCAGCCCCGTGCTACCGTCGCCGCAGGTCGGCATGAGCGATCCCGAGATCACATCCACCTCCCGCGCCGCGCGGCATCTGGGGCTGCTGTCCGAGACGGTCGAGGCGGTCACGAGCTCGCTCGACCTCGCCGAGGTGACGGGGTCCGTCGCGGTCGCGGTGGCGCGCGCCTTCGGCACGGACGCCTGCTTCGTCTACGCCTACGACGAGGCGACGAACGACCTCGTTCTGCAGGCCGTCCACGGCACGCACGTCGAGGCCACGGCCGGTCCGCCGCGAATGCAGGTCGGCGAGGGGCTCACCGGCTGGGCCGCCGAGACCCGCGAGCCGGTGGCGATCGCGGCCGAGGCGCATCTCGACCCGCGGTTCAAGGAATTCCCGAATCTGCCGGAGCGGCGCTTCCAGTCGCTGCTCGCCGTGCCAATCCTCGATCGTCGCGAGCGACTGGCGGGTGCGATGAACGTCCGCACGGTCGAGCCGCGCGAGTACCACCCCGACGAGATCGAGCTGCTCGAGACCATCGCGCGGCAGGTGGCGCAGGCGATCGAGAACGCGCGTCTCTATGAGCGCTCGCAGCGCCGCGTGGCCGAGCTCGAGGCGCTCGGCAGCATCTCGCAGGCCGTTGCCGAGTCGCTCTACCTCGAGGAGGCCCTCGCGCACATCGCGGAGGCCGCGGGCAACGCGGCGCACGCGGAGGTGTGCGCGCTCATCGTCGACGGGCCCGAGGGCACCGCGATCGCGAGCCGCTCGGCGAGCACGGGCCCGACGGACGGCGAGCTGGTCGCGCTGTCGGAGACCGCACCGGTCGACGACGACGGCGTCTTCGCGCTGCCGCTCCTGTGGAAGGCGAAGCGCGTCGGCGCCCTCGTCGCCACGACGCCCGGGCGACGCCCGTTCACCGACGAGGAGCGGATGCTGCTGCGGTCCGTCGCCAACCAGGCCGCCACCGCCGTCGAGTCGAGCCGCGGCGTCATGCGCGGCATCGTGGCCCAGGAGATCCATCACCGCGTCAAGAACAACCTGCAGACCGTCGCCTCCCTGCTGCGCCTGCGCGCGAGCGGCGCCGACCCGCAGCGCGCGCTCGCCGACTCGGTCGACCGCATCCTCTCGATCGCCGAGGTCCACGACCTGCTGACGGCGAGTCGCGAGGGCGATGTCGACCTCGCCGACCTGATCCGCCGTGTCTCCGCCATGCTCGGCCACGGCCTCGGCACGCCAGCCGCCGCCGAGGAGCTCGCGCACGTCGAGGTCCCCGGCGACACGGCGACCGCGGTGGCGCTGATCTTCTCCGAGCTGTACGCCAACGCGCATGAGCACGGCGGTGGTGATGTGCGCGTCTCCCTCAGCGAGGAGGCGGGGCGCATCGAGCTGGTCGTCGCCGACGCGGGTCCGGGCCTGCCGGCCGGCTTCACCCCGGAGCAGTCGCTCGGCCTCAAGATCGCGCGCGCCCTCGCCGCCGACCAGCTGCGCGGCGAGTTGGCGCTCGAGGACGGCGCACCGGGCGTCCGCGCGCGCCTCATCTGGAGCGCGGCATGAGGATCCTGATCGCCGAGGACGAGACGATCATCCGGCTCGACATCCGCGCCCTGCTCGAGAAGGCCGGCCATGCGGTCGTCGCCGAGGCGCGCGACGGGCAGGAGGCGGTGGATCTCGCCGCCGAGCACGACCCCGAGCTGATCGTCATGGACGTGCGCATGCCGCACGTCGACGGCATCGAGGCGGCGCGGCGCATCACGGATCGCAAGCCGGTGCCGATCGTGATGCTGACGGCGTATGCCGAGCAGGACCTCGTGACGCGCGCGGCGGAGGCCGGCGCCTTCGCCTACCTCGTCAAGCCGTTCCGCGAGGTCGACCTGCTGCCGGCGCTCGACACCGCCCGCGCCCGCTTCGAGGAGCTGACCGCCCTGCGCGATGAGGCGGCCGATCTCGCCGAGGCGCTCGCCTCGCGCAAGGCGGTCGAGCGCGCCAAAGGCATCCTGATGCGGAAGGACGGCATTGACGAGGCCGAGGCCTTCCGCCGGATTCGCGCTGCCAGCCAGAAGACGGGCCGCACGATGCGCGTGGTCGCCGAGGCGCTGATCGCGACCTTCGACGAGGAGGAGCGGTGAGCGTCTCCCCCGATGTCATCGAGCGCAGGGGCACGGGCACCGACCTCGGTCCGCCGTGGCACGTGATCGTCCTCAACGACGATCACAACACCTTCGAGGGCGTCGCCCGCTCACTCGCTGCGGTGCTCCCCGACGTCGACTACGCGCGAGGCATGGCCTTCGCCAACCGCATCCACAATTCCGGTCAGGCGATCGTGTGGACGGGCCATCAGGAGCTGGCCGAGCTGTTCCACGAGCAGCTCG
>CAWUMZ010000034.1:0-14641 GCA_963923625.1 uncultured bacterium
CTCGCGGGCGAAGCCGCTGAGCGCGAGCGTACGTGCGAGATCACGACCGGCGATCGGCCCGTCGCGCGGGACAACCCGCGCCAGCAGCCGGTCATAGCGATCGCGCTGCTCGAGCGCCGGCGCGATGTCGACGACGCGGCCCTGCAGCCAGGCGCGCGTCGCGGCCGCCGCCTCGGTTCCGAAGCAGCCGGCCGGTTTGCCGGGGTGCTCGATCTCCGGCGTGTCGATGCCGACGATGCGGATGGAGCCCTCGTATCCGGCCATGCGCACGCGGATCGTGTCGCCGTCGAGGACGTCGAGGACCTCGGCCGGCCCCGCCGCTACCGGCCCGCTGCTCGCCACCGGGGCCGACTCCGTCGGCACGCGAATCAGACGCGCGATGCCGACGACGGCGAGCAGGAGGACGACGATGACGACGAGGGAGCGGCGATGCATGCCGCCCAGTCTGCGGCCGCGTGGCGCGCTACGAGCGCGTGGACTGCGACGCGTTCGTCAACGGCGCGACCACATCGAAGTACGCGACCGCATGCTTGCCCGTGTTTCCGGTCGCGCGCCAGTCATACCATGCCGCGGTCACGACGGACAGCCCGCCCGGCAGCAGGCGCAGCAGCACGCCGGCGGTGCGGCGCTTGGCGATGCTCGAGACGATGTCGGTGCCGACCGCGGTGCCGAGCGCGAGCGCGGCCTCCGGCGGAATCGCGCCGGCCTGCAGCTCGGCGACGGAGATCTCGAGATTCTGCACGCGGATGATGTCGCCGTCGATCTCGGCCGCGCCGGCCGACAGACCGAGGACGAGCAGGATGTCGAGGCGCCGCAGCTCGACCTGCTGGACATCGAGGCCGCGCAGGTGCGCGATCGCGAGGACCATGCGCGCTTCGGCGACCGTGCGGACCATCTGGTCGACGATCGCGGCCGCCAGCTCCACGCCGGTGCCGGCTGCCGGGATGACCGCCGGGATCGCGCTGACGGCGCCGCGCGCCGCGCCCTTCCACGCCGCGTCGCGCACGACCTGACGCTCGAGCGCGCGCTCATCGAGCTCGTTGCGCACCACGCGCGTGACGTCGGCGCGAACCGCCGCGCTATTCGCGAACTGGTTGACCGCGAAGTCGATGGCCGTCAGCATGCTCGCACCGATGCGCTCGATCAGCGGGTGCATGCCGATCTCGGCGATGCCCGCGATCGTCTCGACCGACGCGTTGCGCGCAGATCCGCGCAGGAGCGCTCCCGTCTTGCCGTTGCGCAGGAACGGCGCGAACTGCGTCGCCGTGGCATACGCCTTCGGCGATTGCGCGGCCTGCATCGCGGCGTTCACGCCGCCGCGGAGGATCCTCGTCTTGACGCCCATGCGCCCAAGCCTACCGGACGCTGGCGGGGTGCCGGCCTACGCCTCGGTGCCGACGACCGACGGGACCTTGAGCTTGGCCTTGACCTCGGGGCTCAGACGCGTGACGTGGCGCTTGAACTTGAGCTCCGACTCCTCGATGCCGGCCGCGGCGCCCAGCAGCTGGGCGAGGTGCAGGATCGGGATCTGGTAGTCGTTGCCCGAGAAGGCGCCGGCCTTGCGCTGCCAGGCGTCGAGCGACAGGTGGCACAGCGGGCACGGCGTGACGATGACGTCGGCGCCGGCCTCCGTGGCCTGCTGCAGCGGCTGGACGAGCTCGCCGAGGGCGACGTCCTCGCGGGCGAGGACGATCGGGAACCCGCAGCACTTGACCTTGGCGGGGTAGTCGATCGGCTCGGCGCCGCACGCCGTGATCAGGCGCTCGAGCGACTCGGGGCGATCCGAGTTCTCGAAGCCGAGGATCTTCGCCGGGCGCAGGATCTGACAGCCGTAGAACGGCGCGACCTTGAGGCCCTCGAGGGTCTTGACGGCGACGCTCTTGAAGCGGTCGTAGCCCTCACCGGCCGAGACCTCCCAGAGGAGGTGCCGGATGTCGATACCGCCCTGGTACGTGGCCGCGCCGACCTGCTTCAGGTTGTCGTTGACGCGGTTGAGCAGGTCCTTGTCCTCCTGCAGGGCCTTGTTGGCCTGGCGCAGGTTGAGGGTGCAGACGTTGCAGATCGTGAGGATCGTCTCGCAGCCCATCTGCTCGGCCTGGCCGAGGATACGCGCGGAGATGTGCAGGTAGTAGTCGGGCTTGGCCTCGTGGATGTCGCCGGCGCCGCAGCACGTGACGCTGGGCATCTCGACGAGCTCGATCTCGAGCTTCTTCGCGATGGCGCGCGTCGAGGAATCGAGCTCCTTCTGCGAGAGGCTGGCGAGGCAACCGGGGTAATAGGCGTAGCGATCCTGCATGGTCAGTCTCCCTGGACGGCGTCGGGGTGCTTGGCCGTGGCGCGCCGCGGCTGCTCCTTCGCCTCCTTCTCAAGCAGCTTCCACAGCCGCTTGACCTCGTCATTGTCCTTCGCCTTGTGCGGCGAGAGCGGATTCGGCACCTTGCCCGCGCGGGCGAGCTGCAGCGCGAACGGCACGTCCTTGATGGCGTTGATCGGGCCGATCGTCTTCGGCACGAGCTCGGTCTCGCGGAGGTAGCCGCCCTTGTACGTCGAGTCGACGAACACCTTCGCGTGCTTGGCGCCCTCGTCGCGCGTGAAGCCCTCCTTGAAGGACTCCGCGCCGAGCTTCGCGATCGCGTCGCGCGGATCGACGTGCTTGGGGCAGCGCTGGTTGCAGAAGTAGCAGCGCGTGCAGTCCCAGATGCCGTGCGAGCCGTTGAGGTCGCGCAGGCGCTCGCGCGTGTCCTGGTCGCGGGCGTCGCCGACGAAGCGGTACGCCTTGGCGAGCGCGGCGGGCCCGAGGAAGTCGGGATCCGACTCCATCGAGTTGCACTCGGAGACGCAGCAGCCGCAGAGGATGCAGAGCGACTCCTTGTGGATCAGGTCGCCGTCGGCGGGGTCGACGCGCCACTCCTTCTCGGGCGTGTCGGCGTCGCGCGTGTCGAGGTACGGCTTGACCGCGCGGATCTTCTGCCAGAACGGCGCCATGTCCACGACGAGGTCCTTGATGACGGGCAGGTTGCCCATCGGCGAGACCGTGATCGTGTGACCGGCGTCGACGAACTTCTTCATCGGCGTCTTGCAGGCCAGCGCCGCACCACCGTCGACGCGCATGCCGCACGAGCCGCAGACCGCCATGCGGCAGGACTTGCGGTACGAGAGCGTGCCGTCGTGCGTGTCCTTGATCGCATCGAGCGCGTCGAGCACCGAGGCCGTCACCGGGATCGTCACCGTGAAGGTGTCGAAGCGCGACTTCTGCGTCTCCGGGTCGTAGCGGCGCACGCGCAGCGTGGCCTCCATCTTCTCGGTGTCGTACGCACCCTGGAGGGTGGTGAAGTGGGCGTTCTTGATCTCGGTCAACTCAGTAGCTCCGCGCCAGAGGCTGATGCTTGGTGATGGTGACGGGCTTGTAGTCCAGACGGACCTCGCCGTTGTCGTTCCAGTTGAGCGTGTGCTTCAGCCACGCGTCGTCGTCGCGCTCGGTGTAGTCGAGGCGCGAGTGGGCGCCGCGGCTCTCCTTGCGGGCGAGGGCGCTGGTGACGAGGCAGTCGGCGCACTCGAGCAGCGAGTTGAGCTCGATCGCCGTCGTGAGGTCGGTGTTGAAGACCGAGCCCTGGTCGTCGATCTTCAGCGTCTTGGCGCGCTCGCGCAGCTCGACGACCTTCTCCTTGCACTCGGCCAGGGCGGCCTCGGTGCGGAAGACGCCGGCCTTGTCGTACATCGTCTTGGCCAGCTCCTCGCGGAGCACGCCGGGGCGCTCGCCCTCGGTGTTGCCGACGAGCGCGGCGATGCGGCGGTCCTCATCGGCGAGCACGGCGGGCTCGATGCGGGCACCCGTGTCGCCCTGCTCCTTGACGCGCTCGGCGGCGGCCTGGCCGGCGCGGCGGCCGAACACGACGGTCTCCATCAGCGAGTTGCCGCCGAGGCGGTTGGCGCCGTGGATCGAGACGCAGGCGACCTCGCCGGCGGCCCACAGGCCCGGCACGATCGTCTCGCCCCAGACGTCGCAGTCGACGCCGCCCATCATGTAGTGGGCGCCCGGGCGCACCGGGATCGGCTGCTCGATCGGATCGACGCCGGCGTAGTCCATCGCCAGCTCGCGCGAGCCGGGCAGGCGGGTCTGCAGCTTCTTCCAGCCGAGGTGCGTGAGGTCGAGCAGCACGCAGCCGTCGACGCCGCGGCCGTCAGCGATCTCCTTCCACTCGGCGCGCGACACGACGTCGCGGGAGGCGAGCTCCATCGCGTTCGGCGCGTCGCCGACCATGAAGCGATCGCCGTCCTTGTTGCGGAGGTACCCGCCCTCGCCGCGGCAGCCCTCGGTGATGAGGACGCCGTTCGACTTGAGGGTCGTCGGATGGAACTGCAGGAACTCCATGTCCTTCAGCGGCACGCCCGCGTTCCACGCGAGCGACATGCCGTCGCCGGTGCACGAGAACGCGTTCGTGGTGCCGTAGTACATGCGCCCGACGCCGCCCGTCGCGAGGATGACGTGATTGGCCTGGATGGCATGGAGGCCGCCGCGCTGGGTGTCCCAGGCGATGACGCCGGCGCACTGACCGCCGTCGACGACGACCTGCGTGGCGAAGAACTCCTCATAGACCTTGATCTCGTGCTTGACGAGCTGCTCGTAGAGCACGTGGATCAGGACATGGCCGGTGATGTCGGCCGAGTACACGGTGCGCGGCGCGCCGGCGGCGCCGAACGGGCGCTGCGCGAGCTTGCCGTCGGCGGCGCGGGTGAAGATCGCGCCCATGTGCTCGAGCTCGTAGATGTCGCCCGGCGCCTCGTTCGCGAAGATCTCGATCGCGTCCTGATCGCCCAGGTAGTCCGAGCCCTTGACGGTGTCGAAGGCGTGGGTCGCGGGCGAATCCTCCGTCGCGTTGCCCAGCGCGGCGTTGATGCCGCCCTCGGCCGCGCCGGAGTGGGACCGCGTCGGATGCAGCTTCGAGATGACGGCGACGTCAACGCCCGCCCGCTTCGCCTCGATCGCAGCGCGCATGCCAGCGAGGCCCGCGCCGAGGACAACCACATCGTGTCGAATCACCAGGAACCTCCGAAAGCAGTGCACGGCGATGCCGCGCGTGTGAGCAGAGTACGTGCGCAGGCGGATGCCCGCAAGCACGTGACAGGAGTCACGATGGGCGATTTCCCTGCCATTGACGGGTGTTTCGCACCGATTCCCGGTGCGGCGGAGGCGCACGGCTAGCCTTGCCGCATGGTGGGTCAGGTCATCCGCGAGGCGCTGGACCTCTATCGGCGCCTGTTCGGACCGCTCGTGGCCGCCTCGTTCGCGATCTTCCTGCCCCTGACGATCGCCCTGCTCGCGCTGCAGCTGGCCGTCCCCGACACGTCGAGCGCGCAGGAGCGCCTCGCGATCATCGACGCCGTCGGCTCGCTGCTCCTGTTCGCGCCGATCGCCTCGATCGCGATCATCCGCTCTGCGATCAGCCTCGAGCAGACCGGCACCGCCCGCGTCCGGCGTGAGATCGGCCCGGCCTTCGGCCTGCTCGTCCCGTACGTGGCGACGCAGCTCCTCGTCCTCGCCGTGATCATCGCGCTCCCCGGCATCCTGATCGCGGCCGGGTACGCGGCGGGCTCGCCGACGATCATGACCATGGGCGTCGGGGTGGCGCTGGCCTCCACGCTCATCAACGGCGTGCGCCTCGCCGTCGCGACCGTCGCCGTCGTCACGGGTGATGCGCGGTTCGGGCCGGCGCTCCGCCGGTCGCGCGCGCTCACGCACGGCGCGTGGCTGCGCACCCTCGGCGTGCTGCTGGTGCTGTCGCTGCTCGCGCTGGCGATCGCGCTCGTGTTCTCGTCGGTCGGCCTCGCCTTCCCCGTCGGTCCCGCACAGGACGTCGCGACCTCGCTGCTCGGCCTGATCGCGAACGCGCTGACGGTGCCCCTGATCGCGCTCGGCACGTACCGCCTGTACCGCGTGCTCGAGGCTCAGGCGTCGGCGCGCCGCGCGGCCTGAGCACGGGCCTTGAGCAGCGCATCCGCCTCGACCACATGCCCGTGCAGCTCCTCGCGCGGCAGGGCGAGCGCCAGCTCGAGCGCCTCGGCGACGACCGCCGGCTGCTTGTCGATGCCGCGCTCGTGCCAGCGGCGGAACTGCTCCACCTGCGGGAAGCGCTCGGCGTCGACCGTGCGCAGGCCCTCCTGCATCGCCGTGTCCGTTAGCCCGGGGACGAACGAGAACGCGGTGATCGCATCGCCCGCCTCGTCGGCCAGATAGCGGACGTAGGCGTCGAGCCCTGCCTTCGCCGCGCCGTAGGCCGCCCAGCCGGGGAAGACCCGGGTCGCGCTCGAAGCCGAGACGGCGACGAACGTGCCGCGCCCGGCCGCGAGCATCGCGGGCACCGTCGCCGCGGCGACGCTCGCCGTGCCCGTGACGGTGATCGAGAGCGCCTCATCGAGCCCGACCGAATCGAGCAGCCACGGCCGATCGATCGGACCGAGCACGCCGGCCGCCGCCACGACGAGCGTCGGCGCGCCGAAGCGCCCGATCGCCGCGGCCGCACCCGCCGCCACCGCCTCCTGGTCGCGCACGTCGGCGACGATCGTCTCGACGCGATCGGGCGCCAGGGCTTGCAGCGATGCGAGCGCGTCGGCCGACCGTGCGAGCGCCGCGACCGCGAAGCCGCGCTCGAGCCCGCGCTCCGCGATCGCGCGGCCGATCCCGCGGGACGCGCCGGAGACGAGGAGCAGCGGAGGCATGCCCGATCAATCGCACGCGGGACCGCGACGGCCGCACCGCGTCGGATACCCTGCGCGCATGTCGACTCCGCTCGGCGCCGCCCGCCGGCTGATCGCCGACGGCCACCGCCCCACGCTGCTTCTGAGCGCGCACCGCACGCCGTTCGGCACGCGGTCGCTGCTGGCCGTGGCACCCGACGCGACGATCCAGCTGGAGACCGGTGCGGGCCTCCCCGCGATTCCGCCGCGTCTCGTCCACGAGGCGCACGGCGAGGGCGTCTGGATCGGAGCGATCGCGTACGACGCGGGCCTCGACCTGCTCGGCATCGCCCCGCGCCACGCGCCGCGCGACCCGGCGATGCTCGCGCATTACCACCGCACCTACGCCGTGCACGACGAGGCGACCGGCGCGTGGGCGGTGCTCGGACCCGAGGGCCCGACGCGCAACGTGCTGACCGCGGCGGTCGAGGCGCCCGAGCTGCCGGCCGCGCTCGACGAGCTGCCTGAGCGCACGGCGACGTCGGGGCTCTCGCGCTCGCAGTTCGGGGAACGCGCCCGCGACGTGCAGCGGCTGATCAGCGCGGGCGAGGCCTTCGAGATCAACCTCGCGCACGTCATCCGCACGCCGTGGCCGACCGGCGGCTGGGACCTGTTCGAACGGCTCGTCGCCGTGGCGCCCGCCGACCACGCCGCCTACCTGGCGGGTGACGGCGTGGAGATCGCGAGCGTCTCGCCGGAGGTGTTCCTCCACCTGCGCGACGGACGCGCCGAGACGCGGCCGATCAAGGGCACCCGTCCGCGCGGGGCGACGCCGGCAGAGGACGATGCCCTCGCCGCCGAGCTCGTGGCATCCGAGAAGGACCGCGCCGAGAACGTGATGATCGTCGACCTCCTGCGCAACGACCTGACCGCCACGGCCGAGCCCGGCTCCGTGCGCGTGACGGCGCTCTGCGAGCTGGAACGGACCGAGAACGTGATGCACCTCGTCAGCGCCGTCGAGGCGCGGATCCGCGAGGACGTGCGCCTGCCCGACGTGCTCGTGTCGTGCTTCCCCGGCGGCTCCATCACCGGCGCGCCGAAGCGCCGCGCGATGGAGCTGATCGACCGGCTCGAGGCCGACGCGCGCGGGTTCTACTGCGGCACCGTCTTCGCCTACGAGCCGGCGCGCCGATCCCTCACCGCGAGCATCGCGATCCGCACGGCGACCGTCGCCGGCGGCGAGGCGCGCTATGGCGCCGGGGGCGCCATCACGCTGCTGTCCGAACCCGACGAGGAGGCCGGTGAGACGCTCGTCAAGGCGCGGCCGTTCCTCGCCGCCACGCGGGCCACGCTGGCCGGGTGGGAGTCGTGATCCCCGTCTTCGAGACGGTGCTGGTCGACGACGGACGCATCCGCCTGCGCGATCGCCACCTCGAGCGGCTCGCGCGCTCCGGCGCGTCGCCCGAGCAGGTCGCCGCCGCCGACGCGTGCTTCGAGGAGGCGCTGCTGCTCACCGACCCGCCGTTCATCCTGCGCGTCGACGTCGACGACGACGGCGTGCGGCCATCCACGCGGCCGCCGCGACCGGCGGCGCCCGTCGAGCTGCTGATCGACCGCTCCTACGACCCCGCACTCGATGCCCGTCTGGTGAAGGCCGCCGATCGCGCCTGGGCCGATGCCGCCGAGGCGGCCGTCGGCGGTGAGGCGCTGCTCGTGTCGGACGACGGGCTGCTCGGCGAGACGACGCGGGCGAGCGTGCTCGTGCACCTCGCCGACGGCACGTTCGCGGTGCCGGAGCTGCGCGGCATCCTGCCCGGCGTCACCCGCGCCTGGGCGATCGAGGAGACCGGTGCGATGGAGCGCGCCCTTCACCTGGATGACCTGCGCACGGTGCGAGGCGCCGTGCTGACCACCGCCGGGCGCGGCATCGTCCCGATCGCCTCCGTCGAAGGCGTCTGCATCGCCCGATCGATCGAGCTCGACCTGCTCGCCGAGACGTGGAGGCGGCTGCCGTGATCGTGATCCTCGACAACCGCGACTCGTTCGTGCTCAACATCCAGCACCGCCTGGCCGAGCTCGGCGTGCCATCGCGCGTGGTGCCCTCGCACAGCACGCGCCTCGACGAGATCGCCGCGCTCGCGCCGACGGGCCTGATCGTCTCGCCCGGACCGCAGGGTCCCGACGAGGCGGGCATCTCGACCGCCGCCATCCGCACGTTCGGACGCGACATCCCCGTGCTCGGCATCTGCCTCGGCCACCAGTGCATCGCCGTCGCCTTCGGCGTGCCCGTCGGGCCGAACGCGAACGCCATGCACGGACGCGCATCGCGCGTGGAGCACGACGGCGCCGGCCTGCTCGAGGGGCTGTCCTCCCCCTTCGACGCGGGCCGCTACCACGCGCTGGCGGCCGACGAGCCCGCCGCCGCCAGCGACCTGCTCGTCTCCGCGCGCCTGCCGGACGGCCTGATCATGGGCCTGCGGCACCGCTCCCTGCCGATCGAGGGCGTGCAGTTCCACCCCGAGAGCGTGCTCACGCCGCAGGGCTTTCGGATCCTCGCGAACCTCGCGCGCCAGGCGGGGCACCCGATCGACGACGCGCTCGTCGACCGGCTGATCGCCGCCGCGGCGGTGCTCAGCCCTTCCTGATCGCGAGCAGCGTCAGCAGCTCGTAGACGACGTTCGCGGCCATCAGCGCCGTGTGCTGGCCGTTGTCGTCGTACTGCGGCGCCACCTCCACGACGTCGGCGCCGACGAGGTTGACGCCCCGCAGCGCGCGCAGCAGATCGAGCGCCTGCTCGCCCGACGGACCGCCGATCTCCGGCGTGCCCGTGCCCGGGCAGAGGCCCGGATCGACGAAGTCGATGTCGAACGAGAGGAACAGCGGCGCATCGCCCGCGCGCTCGCGGACGCGCTCGCCGAACCGCTCCGGCGTCCAGTGGCGCAGCTCGAGCCACGGCACGAGCTCGATGCCGAGCTCGGCGGCGACCTCGTAGTCGCCGGGCCCGTAGAGCGAGCCGCGCTGGCCGCCCTGGAACGACTTGGCGGGATCGATCAGCCCCTCCTCGATCGCGCGCTTCGCGAACGTGCCGTGGTTGTACGGCTTGTCGTTGTACGAGTCCCACAGATCGTGGTGCGCATCGACCTGCACGTAGGCGACGGGGCCGTGCTTCTTCGCGACGGCGCGCAGCTCGGCGAGGGCGACGGAGTGATCGCCGCCGAGGCCGATCGGCACCGCGCCGCGGTCGATGATGCCCGTCGCGTAGCGCTCGATGCGCGTCAGGGTCTCCTCGATGTAGCCGGGCACCGTCGGCGCGTCACCGGCGTCGACGCACGACAGGTGGCCGAACACCATCTGGCTCTGCGCCGGGTTGTACGGACGCAGCAGCGCGGACGCGGAGCGGATCGCCTCGGGGCCGAAGCGCGAGCCCGATCGGAACGACGTGCCGCCGTCCCATGGCATGCCGAAGATGGCCGCGTCGGCTCCGTCGATCTCGGGCACGTGCGGCAGGCGGGCGAAGGTGCGGATCCCGGTGAAGCGGGGCGCGGCGAGGGCGTCAGTCGGCTCATGCATGGGCGGGACTGTACGCGGTTTCCCGGCGCCTGTCGCCCCGTATGATCAGACGGACGCGCCAACCCGCCGCGGAAGGCGAAGAACCTCGCAGATGGCCGTCACCCACCCCACCCGCCGCCGATGAATCGCGTCCTGCGCACCATCCTGATCCTCGCCGTCGTCGGGGCCGTGCTGTGCGGCGCCGTCGCGCTCTGGGCGCTGCAGGCCGAGAGCGGCGACTTCGCCTTCGTGCCGCGTGCCGCCCAGCCCACGCTCGGCGCCGTCGAGCTGCAGGGCGAGCAGGATCCGCCCCCGGGTGCCGGGCGCCTGTACTTCACCACCGTCGGCGTGCGCCACGCGACCGTCTGGGAGACGTGGTTCGGCGTCGATGACGGCGGCCAGCTGATGCCCGAGCATGCCGTGCAGCCGCAGGGCGAAACGGACCAGGAGCGCATGCGCCTCGACACGGAGGCCATGAACTCGTCGCAGGACGCCGCCGAGGTCGTGGGCCTCCGCGCCCTCGGCTACCGCGTCACCGTGAAGCCGGTCGGCGTGCAGATCGTCGGCATCGATCCGGCCGCGCCGATCGCGAAGGACGGCGGGCAGCTCGGCGATCTGATCCTGCGGGCGCAGCAGGACCCGGTCACGACGATCGACTCGCTGCGCGCCATCCTCGAGCGGGTCGGAGCCGACCGATCCGTTGCGCTCGGCCTCCATCGGGACGGACACATGCTGACGATCTCGACGCGAACGCTGGCGGGCAGCACCGCGCATCCCAAGCTCGGGATCATCCCCGAGCAGGCGAGCACGATCGACTCGGAGCGGAAGGTCACCTTCAAGGTCGAGGGCGTCGGCGGTCCCTCCGCCGGGCTCGCCTTCGCCCTGCAGATCTACAGCGCCGGCAAGGACTACGCCAACCTGCACGGGCTGCGGATCGCGGCCACCGGCACGCTCTCGATGACCGGGACCGTCGGTGCGATCGGCGGCGTCGGCGAGAAGGCGATCGGCGCCCGACGTGCCGGTGCGCAGATCTTCCTGGTGCCGACCGACAACGCCGCCGAGGCTCGCGCCGCACACGTGCCCGGCCTGCGCATCATCCCCGTCGCGAACTTCACCGACGCGTTGCGCGCGATCGTGGCCGTGCCGCAGCGCTGATCCGGAAATTGCCGCATTTTGCGGGGAAAACGATCCGGCGTCGCTTGCCCGGATCTTCCCGCCTTCGTAGTCTCCCGTTGTCGCCGGAGGAGGGCTTCGACGACACCCACCGCGTACCCCGGAGGATCCCGCCTCGGTGTCTGCACGTGCCTGCAATCAGTGCTACTTCCACGCGCATGACCTGTGCGCGCTGGCCCGCACCGAGCCGTGCGCGACGTTCCGCCCTGCCAAGCGGGACGGACTCGTCCCGCCGCCGCAGGCGCAGCTGATCGAGCGACCGGCGCCGCAACCGCCGCTCGTCGCCCGGGCCTCGTAGAGCTCCGCCCGCTACGGTTCCCGCATGAGCGAGACCTCTTCGAAGGACGTGCAGTCCGGCGAGCGCCGGCCGTACATCGCGCTCGTGATCGTCGCGGTGGTCCTCGTCTACCTGCTCGCGTTCGCGCTGCTCAACACGGAGCAGGTGCACGTGTCGTTCGTCGCCGTCTCGACCGACGTCGCGCTGATCTGGGTGATGATCACGTGCGCCGTCCTCGGCCTGATCCTCGGCGCCCTCGGCACGTTCCTGCTGCTGCACCGCCGCCACCGCTGAACGGCAACCAACCCCGCTACGGGGCGGATCCCGAAGTCGAGCTGCGAGCGCCTAGATCAGCTGCGCAAGGCGGCTGATGCCCTCGTCCATCTCCTCGGGCTTGACCGCGGAGAAGGCGAGGCGCAGATGATCCTTGCCGGAACCGTCGACGAAGAAGTCACTGCCCTTGACGAACGGCACGCCGGCCTCGTTCGCCTTCGGCAGCAGCACGTCGCAGTCGACGCCGTCGAGGCGTCCCCAGAGGAAATAGCCGCCCTCGGGCGCGCGGAACGAGAAGCGGTCGCCGAGGTGCGCGTCGAGCGCGGCGACCAGCGCGTCCTTGCGGGTCTCGAGCTGCGGGCGCACGCGCTCAAGGCCGCGATCGAACTCGCCGGCGGCGCAGTACTCGGCCACGGCGGCGTGGGCGAAGTGCACCGCGCCGATGTAGGTCTGGTTCGCGATGTACGCCATCTGCTTGCGCAGCTCCTCGGGGAGCAGCAGCGCACCGGCGCGCACGCCGGGGGCGATCGTCTTGGTGAACGACGTCGAGTAGATGACGCGGCCGGCCTTGTCGAGGTCGACCATGCGCGGCACGTCCTCGCCCGAGAAGCGGAGATCGCCGTACGGGTCGTCCTCGAAGATCCAGAAGCCATGCTCGGCGGCGAGGTCGACGAGGCGCTGGCGCACGGCGAGCGTCGTGACGTTGCCGGCCGGGTTCTGGAAGTTCGGGATGATGTAGACGAGACCCGGGGCCTTGCCGGCCTTGATGGCGGCCTCGAGCGCATCGACGTCGATGCCGTCCTCGAGCAGCGGGTACGCGTCGACGGTTGCGCCGAAGCGGCGCAGCGTCAGGATCGTGCGGTCGTACGTCGGCGCCTCGACGGCGGCACGGCCGCCGGAGCCCGCGAACAGCACCTCGGCGAGGAAGGCGAACGCCTGCAGCGAGCCGTTGGTGACGAACACGCCGGCGGGGTCGTAGCCCCAGCGCTGCCCGACCCACTCGCGCAGCGGCATGTACCCCATCGGGTCGCCGTACAGCAGCATCCCGGTCGCGTCCTTCTCCATCGCGCGCGCGATGGCGCTCTTGAGCTCGTCGACGGGAAGGAGATCTGCGGACGGGACGCCGCGTGCGAAGGAGATGGTGGCCATGTCCCGCAGTCTATGCAGAGCAGGGCGAGCGTGCGACGGCGGAAATCAGCCCTTCGCGACGAGGTCGGCCACGAGCTGCGCGGCCTCCGTCGGATTCGTCCCCACGGGGACGCCCTTCGCCTCGAGCGCCTCCTTCTTGGCGGCCGCGGTGCCCGCGGAGCCGGAGATGATCGCGCCCGCATGGCCCATCGTCTTACCGGGGGGCGCCTCGAAGCCCGCGATGTAGGAGACGACGGGCTTCGTGATCCGCTCGGCGATCACCTCAGCCGCCTTCTCCTCCTCGTTGCCGCCGATCTCACCGACCATGACGATGTACTCGGTCTCGTCGTCGGCCTGGAAGAGGTCGAGCGCGTCGATGAACGACGTGCCGATGACCGGGTCGCCGCCGATGCCGATGATCGTCGAGTTGCCGAGGCCCTTGGCCGCGAGCTCGCCGCCAATCTGGTACGTGAGCGTGCCGGAGCGCGAGACCAGGCCGATCGGACCGGGCTTGAAGACCTCGGCCGGGATGATCCCGATGTTGGCGATGCCGGGCGACAGCGCGCCGGGGCAGTTCGGGCCGAGCAGGCGGATGCCGCGCGGGCGGATGTAGTGGTAGACCTCGAGCATGTCGTGGGCGGGGATGCCCTCGGTGATGCAGATGATCTGCTCGACGCCCGCCTCGGCGGCCTCGAGGATCGCCTCGGCCGCGAAGCGCGGCGGCACGATCACGAGCGACGTGTTCGCACCCTGCCGGTCGACGGCATCGGCGACGGAATCGAAGACGGGGATGCCCTCGACATCCTGGCCGGCACGGCCGGGCGTGACGCCTGCGACCACGTTCGTGCCGTAGGCGCGGTTGCGCAGCGCGTGGAAGGTCCCCTCGCGGCCGGTGATGCCCTGGACGACGAGGCGCGTGTCCCTGGTGGCGATGACGGCCATGGCTAGCGCGCCTCCTTCGCGAGGCGCACGGCGGTCGCCGCGGCCTCGAGCATCGTCTGCTCGACCGTCACCTCGGGGCGGTTCGCCTCGGCGAGGAGCGCACGCCCCTCCTCGGCGTTCGTGCCGTCGAGGCGCACGACGATCGGCGCGCGGATCTCGGTCGTCTCGAGCGCACCGAGCAGGCCCTTGGCGACCTCGTCACAGCGCGTGATGCCGCCGAAGATGTTGAACAGCACGCTGTTGACCTTGGCGTCGCTCAGCACGATGCCGAGCGCCGTCGAGATCTTCTCCGCGCTGGCGCCGCCGCCGACGTCGCAGAAGTTCGCGGGACGGCCGCCGGCCTGGGCGATCACGTCGACGGTGCTCATCACGAGCCCGGCGCCGTTGCCGAGGATGCCGACGTCGCCGTCGAGCTTGACGTAGGCGAGGTCGGCCTCGCGCGCCGCCTGCTCCTGCGGGTCCATCGCCGCGAGGTCGCGCATCGCCTCGACATCGGCATGCCGGTACAGCGCGTTATCGTCGATCGTCACCTTGGCATCGGCGGCGAGGAACGTGCCGTCGTCGAGCAGGACGAGCGGATTGACCTCCACGAGCATCGCGTCCTCGCGGGCGAAGACGCCGTAG
>CAWUMZ010000035.1:0-14336 GCA_963923625.1 uncultured bacterium
CTCGAGCCGCTGATCGGCCACCGCTTCGCCATCGGCGAGGCGACGTTCCGCGCCACGCGACTCGCCGAGCCGTGCGCGCACCTGCAGCGCGTCACGCGCCCCGGCGTCCTGCGCGCGATGGTGCACCTCGGCGGCATCCGCGCCGACATCCTCACCGACGGCGAGATCCGCGTCGGCGATGCGCTGCGGCTCCTGCCCGACGCGGACTGACGCCGTCGACGCGGCTCAGTCCATGCGCTCGCGCACCGCGTTGCCGTGCGCGGGAAAGCCCTCGTGGTCGGCGAGCGCGAGGATGTCGGGCGCGAGGTCGGCGAGCGCCTCGCGTGTCGACCGCGCGATCGAGATCGTCTTCGTGAACGCCTGCGACGTGACGCCGCTCGTCACCCGTGCGTAGCCCGAGGTCGGCAGGGCAGCCGGGATGCCAATCAGGTAGTTGCCGGCGCTGAACGTCGTCCACTGGCCGAGAAGCACCTCGCCGGCGTGGTCGATCCCGGCCAGCACGGCCTCGGGATCCTCGGTCGCGATCTGCATGTGCTCCGGGGCGTAGGCGTTCGCGACCTCGATCGCCTCGGCGAGATCGCGCACGACCACGGCGCCACCATTGGCGCCGAGCGCCTGCATGGCGTACGCGCGACGCGGCTCAGGCAGCGCGGCAAGCTGGCGCTCGAGCTCGGGAATGAGCGCGTCGAGGAGCTCGGGCTGCCAGAGCACGAGCACGCTCGCGGAGTCCGGACCGTGCTCGGCCTCGTTCAGCAGGTCCGCCGCCAGCAGTCGCGGGTCGGCCGTGGCGTCGGCGAGGATCAGGCTCTCGGACGCCGCGAGCACCTGCATGCCCGACACGCCATGGCGCTGGATCTCGAGCTGCGCGGCCGCGACCGGCGGGCTGCCGGGGCCGAGCACCTTGCGGCACCCGGGTATCGACTCCGTGCCGAAGGCGAGCGCGGCGACGCCCGCCGGGCCGTTGGCGCGGAACACCTCGCGCAGGCCGAGCTCGTGCGCCACCACCAGGACGGCGGGATCGACCTCACCGGCGGATCCGGGGACGGGCGGCACGACGACGGCGATGTCCGGCACCCCCGCGACGACAGCCGGGGTGCCGATCTGCACGAGCACACTGGGGAACGAGCCCTTGCCGCTCGGCACGAACAGGCCGGCGCTGGCGATCGCCGTGCGCTTCTCACCGACCGAAAGGCCCGGAAGCACCTCCTCGCGCCAATCGCCCTCGCGCATGACGAGCTCGTTGAAGCGGCGCGACTGCGCGATCGCGCGCCGGATGGCGTCCTGCAGGCGCGTCGGCGTCGTCTCGAGCGCCGCGGCGAACTCGGCGTCGGACACGCGCAGCCCGGCCGGCTCGACCTCGCACCCGTCGAAACGCGCGAGGGCGCGACACACGCCGGCGTCGCCGTGTTGGCGAACGTCGTCGACGAGCTCCTCGATCGACGCGCGGAGGGCGGGGTCGAAGATGGTCGAGAGGCCGCGATGCAGGAAGGCATCGCGATCGGCCGGCGTGAGGTCGGCCCAGACACGGGTGAGGATCGGCATGGCGGCAAGTGTAGGGATCCCCGTACACTCCGGCTATGCAGGTCGTCGAGTCGGATGTCGTGGTGGTCGGCGGAGGCACCGCCGGTTGCATCGTCGCCGCGCGGGTCTCGGAGGATCCCGGCACGCGGGTGACGCTGCTCGAGTGGGGCGTCAACGACGCCGACGTGGAGGAATCGCGGTACGTGCGCCGCTGGCTCGAGATGCTCGAGGGGCCGTATGACCTCGACTACCGCAGCGTCCCGCAGCAGCGCGGCAACTCCGACATCCGCCAGGCGCGGGCGCGCATCCTCGGCGGCTGCGCCACGCACAACACGATGATCGCGTTCAAGCCGCCCGTCTGGGACCTCGAGGAGTGGGTATCGCTGGGGGCCGCGGGGTGGGGGCCGGACGACTTCCTGCCGTACTACGACCGGCTCGCGACGACGATCACGCCCGTCGCCCCGCAGCACCGCAACGCCTACCTCGCCGACGTCATCACCGCGGCCTCCTCCGCGCTCGAACTCCCGGTGATCGACGGATGGAACTCGAGTCCCTGGCGCGACGGCACGGGATGGTTGGAGATCGCCTACCGCCACGAGACCGGCGAGCGGTCGAAGTCGTCGAGCGACTACATCCACCCGCTGCTCGGGACCCGGGCCAACCTCGAGGTGCGCTTCGGAGCACGCGCCACGCGTCTGCTCGTCGAGCAGGGACGCGTCGTCGGCGTCGAGACGCGACGCGACGACGGCACCGTCGAGCGCGTGATGGCCCGACGCGAGGTCGTGCTCTGCGCCGGTGCCATCGACACGCCGCGCCTGATGCTGCTCTCGGGCATCGGCCCCGGCGAGGAGCTGCGCCAGGCCGGCGTCGACGTCGCCGTCGACCTACCCGGCGTCGGACGGAATCTGCAGGATCACCCTGAGGCGCTGCTGATCTGGGAGGCGAGCCAGCCGATTCCGCCCGAGGGCGCCACGGACTGGGACATCGCCGTGATCGCGCGTACCGACCCGTCGGCAGCGGCTCCCGACGTGATGATGCACGTGCCGCTGACGACGTACGACGTGCACTCGCTCGCGCTCGGCGTACCGACGCCGGAGCACAGCATCTCGATGACGCCGAACGTGCCGAAGCCGCGCAGCCGCGGATCGATCCGCCTGGCCGGCCCCGATCCCGACCTCGCGCCGATCTACGACCCGGCGTACCTCACCGACCCCGACGGCTACGACGAGGCGATGCTGCTCAAGGGCGTCGAGCTCGCGCGCCGCATCGCGGCCACCGCGCCGATGAGCGACTGGATCGCCCGCGAGGCGTTCCCGGGCCCCGCCTCGGCGGATGAGCTTCGCGACCTCGTGCGCCGGACGCACCACACCGTGTACCACGTCAGCGGCACGGCCCGCATGGGCGCGGACGACGATCCGCTCGCCGTCTGCGACCCCGAGCTGCGCGTGCGCGGCGTCGAGGGCCTGCGGGTGGCCGACGCCAGCGCGTTCCCGAGCGTCACCTCGATCAACCCGATGGTGACGATCTTCATGCTGGCCGAGCGCGCGGCCGATCTGATCCGGCGCGGCTGACGGGGGCGGGGCGCACCCCGCCCCCGTCGACCGCGCGTCAGAACTCGCTGGGTGTCGTCTGGCCGGCCAGCGGATCGGTCGGCATGCCCTCGCGCTCGATCAGCTTGTCCTGCCCCGTCGCCTTCGCGAGCACGTAGTAGAACGGGCACGTCAGCGCGAGACCGACGATCCACGCGATGTCCGCGCCGTTGAGGCTGTCCACGAGGAAGCCCTTGTAGTAGTCCGGCGGGTACATGAACGGCAGCTGCACCACGATGCCGAAGGCGTACGAGACCAGCGCGACCCAGTTGAGCCGCCCGTAGATGCCGCCACTCGGGTGGAAGAACGACTCCACGTGGTAATTGCCCTTCTTGACCAGGTAGAAGTCGACGAGGTTGATCGCCGTCCACGGGATCAGCAGGTACAGGAGCAGCAGCACGAAGTTCGTGTACGACGTGAGGAAGTCCGCGATCGACAGCGCGAAGTAGAGCGCCAGCAGCGTGACGACCACAGCGATGATGATGCGCACCGCCGGACCCGCGACCCACTTCGTCCAGAACGTCTGGATGACCGTGATCACGCAGAGCGTGCCGCCGTACAGGTTGATCGCGTTCGACTGCGAGGCGGTGAGGAACAGCAGGATCATGAACAGCCAGCCGAGCGGGCTGGTGAGGTCGTGGATCCCGACCACAGCGTCGCCGGTGCCCGTGTACGCGAGCACCACCATGACGCCCCAGATCATCGGCAGAATCGATCCGAGGTTGCAGCCCAGGTACGACGCCCAGAACGTCTCCTTCACACCGCCCTCCGCGGGCATGTAGCGGGAGTAGTCGGACACGTACGGGGCGTACGCGAGCTGCCATAGCGCGGCGATCGAGACCATGCCGAGGAACGCGCCGAAGTCGGACGAGCCGCGGGTGAAGAAGTCACCGGGCACGCCGGCGATGGGGATCCACACGATGCCGACGACCATCGCGATGCCGAGGACGACGGTCGCGATCTTGTTGAGCCCGTGGATCATCTTGTAGCCGAACACGACGATCACGAACCCGATCAGCGCCGACAGCACCTGCCCCTGGTTCGTGCTGACCGACGGGATCGCGGCGTTGATCGCCTCGCCCGACAGGTACAGGTTCGACGCGAAGAATCCGACGTACATGATCACGGCGACGAGCACCACGATGACCGCGCCGATCGACCCGAACTGGCCACGGCTCTGGATCATCTGCGGCACGCCCAGCTTCGGGCCCTGCGCCGAGTGCAGCGCCATGAACAGACCGCCGCCGAGGTTGCCGACGATGATCGCGATGATGCTCCACCAGAAGTTCAGGCCGAAGGCGGCTGGCCCGAGCGCGCCGGTGACGATCGTCAGCGGCAGGATGTTCGAGCCGAACCAGATGGTGAAGAGGTCGCGCGGGCGGCCGTGTCGCTCATCCGCGGGGATGATGTCGATGGTCCGCTGCTCGACCAGTCCGGTGCTGGACACAGGTCTCCTCTCCTACGAGTTGGGATCGATACTACGCCGCGCGGAAGCCGCGTGCATCCCGAATTCGGTTCAGGCCGAGCCGACCCAGCCCGCCAGGCGCCCGCCGTCGACTACGAGCGCCTCGCCCGTGATGTACGAGGCGTGTCCGGAGAGCAGGAACGCGATCGCGTCGGCGATCTCCTCCGAGGTGCCGACTCGGCCGAGCGGGATCGCCGCTTCGATCGAGCGTCGCGTGGCGTCATCGGCGAGATACGGCGCCGTCATCTCCGTCGCCGTGTACCCGGGGCAGACGGCGTTGCAGCGGATGCCGCGCGGTGCGAGATCGATCGCGAGCGACTGCGTCAGCGAGATCAGCGCGGCCTTCGACGCGTTGTAGTCGGCGAAGTGCGCCTCCGCGCTCTTGCCGTTGATGCTCGAGACGTTGACGATCGCGCGGCCGGTACCCGTGTGCGCGAGCGCCTGTGCGAGACGCAGCGGCGCGACGACGTTGGCGTCGAGCAGCGTGCGCACCTCGGCGACATCGATCGCCTCCGCCGACGCACCCTGCCCGTCGAGGCCGGCGTTGTTGACGAGCAGGCTCCAGGCGCCGAGGTCGGCGGCGGCCTCCGCCACGCGCGCGGGTGTGTCGTCGGCGAGGACGTCGGCGCAGACGGCGGTCGCCTGCACGGCCGAGCCGATCTCCGCGATCAGCTCGGCGAGGCGATCCTCGCGGCGCGCCACGAGCACGAGGTGCGTGCCGGCGGCGGCGAGGGCGAGCGCGGTCGCGCGGCCGATGCCGCTCGACGCACCGGTGACCACCGCGACCTCGCCTGCGAGCCCCTTCATGCCGCGCACGATAGCCGGGTAGCATGGCGCCATGCCGACGATCCGCATCGCGCTCGTGCAGTGGCGGCCCGAGCCCGGTGCGCCCGAGCGCAACCTGGGCGAGGCGCTGAAGCGGATCCAGCAGGCCGCCGCAGACGGCGCCGACCTGGTCGTCCTGCCGGAGCTGTGGGATGCCGGATGCGGACCCCGTCTGATCGAGGACGCGCAGGCTGCCGCGGAGCCGCTCGATGGTCCGCGCGGTCAGGCGCTCGCCGAGGCCGCGCGCGCGAACGGCATCTGGCTCTGTGCGGGCTCCGTCTGCGAGGCGGTCGACAGCGGCGTCGCGAACACCGCGCTGCTCTACGACCGCGAAGGCCGGCTCGTGGGACAGCACCGCAAGGCGCATCTCTACACGCCCGGCGGCGAGGACTTGGCGTTCGTCGCCGGCGATCGCATGACGGTCATCGACACGGACGAGTTCGGCGTGGTGGGGCTCGCGATCTGCTTCGACGGCGACTTCCCAGAGACCGCGCGGACGCTGCGCGATTCCGGCGCGCGCATCGTCCTGCACCCGAGCGCGTACGAGCTGGAGGCGGAGACGTGGTGGGATCGCCTGTATCCGGCCCGCGCGCTCGAGAGCGGCCAGTGGTGGGTGTCGTGCAACCAGTGCGGCGACACCGGCGGCTTCACGATGCTCGGCGCGAGCCGCGTGATCGCGCCGTCGGGCGCGATCCTCGCCGAGGCGGTGCGCGCAGTGCGCGGTGAGACGCCGGCGGCCGTCACGACGATGGTCGACGTGGATCTCGCCGCCGGTCTGGCCGAGTGGGACGAGCACGCGGCGGTGCTGGTCACCGGGCGACGCCCGGACGCGTACGGCGCCTGAGTCTCGGATCGGCGCCGGGCGCCGCGCCTAGACCTTCTTGACGACGCTGGACTTCAGCTGCATCGGGCCGAAGCCATCTACACGGCAGTCGATGTCGTGATCGCCGACGCCGTCGACGAGGCGAATGTCGCGCACCTTCGTGCCGATCTTGATCGACGTCGCGCTGCCCTTGACCTTGAGGTCCTTCACGACCGTCACCGTGTCGCCGTCCTGCAGGATGTTGCCGACGCTGTCGCGGATCACGGGCGCGGCATCAGCCGGCTCGCCCGCGGCCGCGGGGTCCCACTCGTGACCGCACATCGAGCAGACGGTCATGCCGCCGAGCTCGTAGTTGAGGTCGCTGGAGCAGGCGGGGCAGACGATGGGGGAGTCGGTCATGGGCGCAGTATGCGCCTCGGCCCGGGGCGATGGCGCCAACCGCGCGGTGCGTGGATGGCGATCCGCGCCGCACCTGCTGCATCCCGACCACCTTCGCAGAGCGCGCGGAGCATCAGGCGAGCGGCGTCGGCGTGGGCGGGATCGCGCGGCCAGCGCGTTCCGCGCCGATGCCAGCGACCACGACCACCACGATGCCGGCGATCTGCAGCGCGTTCGGGATCTGCGCCAGCAGGATCGCGCCCCACACGGTGCCGAGCGCGGGCTCGAGCGCCATCAGCGTGCCGAACGTCGCCGCGCTGATGCGCCGCAGGGCGACGACCTCGAGCGCGAACGGGATCACCGGCGCGATCACCGCCAGCCCCACCGCGAGTCCGATCGCCGTCGGGGTGATGTGTCCCCACGCCTGGGGGATGCCCGGAATCGCCGCGGTCACGGCGGCGATGGGAATCGTGATCGCGAGGCCGTCGAGGCCGTTGAAGCGGTCGCCCATGCGCTGCGTCAGCAGGATGTACGCGCCCCAGCCGGAACCGGCCAGCAGCGCCAGGACGACGCCGAGCGCATCCGTCTCGCCGACCCACGGCTCCGTGAGGGCGACGACGCCGACCAGCGCCAGCGCCGGCCACACCAGCGCGCTGCGGCGATGCGCGCGCAGCGCGGCGACCGTCAGCGGCCCGAGGAACTCGATCGCGACCGTCGTCCCCAGCGGCAGGCGGTCGAGCGCGCCGAGGAAGGCGACCATCATGGCGCCGGTGATGACGCCCAGCACGAGCGCCATGCGCAGATCGCCACGGCTGTAGTCGCGTAGCCGCGGGCGGGCGACGGCCAGCAGCATCAGGCCACCCGCTGTGAGGCGCAGCCAGCCCGTGCCCGCTGGGCCGACGATGTCGATCAGCCGCGGCGACAGCGCGACGCCGAGCTGCACGATCACGATCGCCGCAACCGCGAGCGACCACGCGGGGGCGCGATCCGTCATGCGAGCAGCCGCGCTGCTACCAGCGATCCCAGCGGATCAGGCTGGAGCTGTCGCCACGCGGCGCGGGCTTGAAGGTATCGCCCGTGTAGAAGCCCGTCGGAATCAGCGCCGACTGCGTGACCTTGTCGTAGTCGATGCCGAGGATCTCGGCGCACTCGCGCTCGTAGGTGAGATGCAGCGTCGTCCAGCACGTGCCGAGGCCGCGGGCGCGCGCGGCGAGGCAGAAGCTCCAGCCGGCCTGCACGATCGAGCCCCAGCCGGCGGCCTGGCCCTCGCTCGGACGCTGATCGAGGCGGCCGTCGACGCACGGGATCACCATCGCCGGCACCTCGTGCATGCGGTCGGCGAGGTAGCGCGCCGACGACGCCATGCGCTCCGTCGCGGGATCCAGCTCGCCGTCGGCGTCGTCGTAGCGCGCGCCTGCGTAGGCGTCGTACGACTTGAGATACCACTTGGCGAGCTCAGCCTTCTGCCCGTCGTCGGTGACCACCACGAACGTCCATGGCTGCGAGTTCGAGGCCGTCGGCGCCTGCAGCGCGAGCTCGATGCACTCCACGATCAGGTCGCGGGGGACGGGCCGGTCGAAGTCGAGGCGCTTGCGCACCGCGCGCGTGGTGGAGAGGAGCTGGTCGGGGGTGAGCTGCTGCATGCGAGGTACCGTAGTCCACCCTCTATGCTCCGCGCAGCGCAGCACGCCTCGTGTCGCGCGGCCGTCAATGAACATCCCCGCCGCCACCACCGACGACGCTGCACCGGAACTCGTCCACGTCGGACGCGTCACCGTCCTCGCGCTGATCGCCGCGCTCGGCGGTTTCCTGTTCGGGTACGACAGTTCCGTCATCAACGGCGCCAACAAGGCGATCTACGAGCGATTCGACATCACCTCCGGGTTCTTCCAGGGCTTCGTGGTCTCGATCGCGCTGCTCGGGTCGGCGCTCGGCGCCTTCGTCGGCGGACGCCTCGCGGAGAAGTACGGCCGCAAGCGCGTCATGCTCGTCGCCGCCGTGCTGTTCCTGATCGCCGGCATCGGCTCCGCCTTCCCCATCGCGATCTGGGACTTCATGGGCTGGCGCATCATCGGCGGCTTCGCCATCGGCCTCGCCGCGATCGTCTCGCCGATGTACATCGCCGAGATCGCGCCCGCGCACATGCGCGGCCGGCTGTCGTCGCTCTTCCAGTTCGCGATCGTGATCGGCATCTTCGCGACGCAGGTCGTCAACCAGATCGTGCTCAACGCCGCCGGCGGCAGCGCATCCAACGATCTCGGGCCGCTCGAGGCCTGGCAGTGGATGTTCATCATGATGGCCGTTCCCGCCTCGATCTACTTCCTGCTCGCCTTCACGCTGCCCGAGTCGCCTCGCTACCTGGTCTCGATCAACGCCGGTGATCGCGCCAAGGCCGTGCTCGAGTCGATCTTCATCGAGCCCGTCGAGAGCAAGATCACGGCGATCCGCGAGTCGCTCGACTCGGAGCAGAAGTCGAGCATCTCCGACCTGCGCGCCAAGGGCACCTTCCTGCTGCCGCTCGTGTGGATCGGCCTCGCGCTGGCGATCTTCCAGCAGTTCGTCGGCATCAACGCCGTCTTCTACTACTCCAACCTGATCTGGGAGGCCGTCGGCTACAAGCCCACCCAGGCCTTCACGACGTCGACGATCATCAGCCTCGTCAACGTCGTCTTCACGATCGTCGCGATCCTGCTCGTCGACCGGATCGGCCGCAAGCCGCTGCTCCTGATCGGCTCCGCCGGCATGGCCGTCAGCCTCGCCGTCATCGCCTACGTCTTCGAGGCCGCGCCACAGGGTGCCAACGACGCCCCGATCCTCACGCACACGTCGGGCCTCGTCGCCGTCGTCGCGCTCAACTGCTTCGTCGCCTTCTTCGCGGCGACGTGGGGTCCCGTCGTCTGGGTGCTGCTCGGCGAGATGTTCCCCAACTCGATCCGCGCCGCGGCGATGAGCATCACCGTGATGGCCAACTGGATCGCGAACTTCATCGTCTCCGAGACCTTCCCCGAGCTCGTCCACGTCGGCCTCGGCATCGCCTACGGGCTATTCACGCTGTTCGCGGTGCTCTCGTTCTTCTTCACCTGGAAGTGGGTCAAGGAGACCAAGGGCGCCGAGCTCGAGGAGATGGACGAGCTCGAGCACGTCGACCTCGACGCCGCCGCCACGGCCTAGCGGCCGCCTGCCGGATCAGGCCGGCTGCGCGTCGGCGAAGCGCCTGCGACCGGCCTCGATCAGCGCCTCGGCCGCCTCGCGGTCCTCCCAATCCCCGATCGTCACCGTCTTGTGCTCCTCGAGGTCCTTGTAGACCGAGAAGAAGTGCGCGATCTCCTCGAGCAGGTTCGGATTGATGTCCGACAGATGCTCGTTGTGGGACCAGGACGGATCGTCGTGGGGGATCATCAGGAGCTTGGGATCGTCGCCCGCCTCATCGTGCATGTGCAGCACGCCGACCGGATCGCACGGGATCAGGCAGCCGGGAAACGTCGGCTCCGTCAGCAGCACGAGGACGTCCAGCGGATCGCCGTCCTCGCCCAGTGTGTCGATCAGGAAGCCGTAGTCGGTCGGGTAGTGCGTGCTGCCGCGTAGCGTGCGGTCCAGCACCACGGTGCCGTACGTCTCGTCGTACTCGTACTTGTTGCGGCTCCCCTTCGGGATCTCGATGTACGCGACGGGGATGGTCTTCGGCGTGTGCTTCACACGCGGATGGTCTCACACCCGAGGGACGCGAGACGTCAGAGGCGCACGCGAATGCCGAGTGTGCGGCAGACGGCGTACGTGAGGGGCGCGCGGTTGAGCGTGTAGAAGTGGACGTGACCGAGGCCGTGCGCGGCCAAGTCGGCGCATTGCTCGGCCGCGATGGACGCGGCGACGAGGTCGCGTGTCGTCGGGTCGTCGTCGAGCCCCTCGAACAGCTCGTCGAGCCACGATGGGATCGTGGCGCCCACTTTGCTCGCAAAGGATCGGGTCTGCGTGACGTTCGGCACGGGCAGGATGCCGGGCACGATCTCGAGGGCGATCCCGGCCGCGCGGGCGCGGTCGACGTAGCGCAGCAGCGTGTCGTTCTCCAGGCAGAACTGGGTGATCGCCTGCGTCGCGCCCGCCGCCTCCTTGCGTTTGAGGTTCTCGATCTCGACGTCGAGGTCGAAGCCCGACTCGGGGTGGCCCTCGGGGAAGGCGGCAACCGCGATGTGTTCGATGCCCGCGTCGCGGAGCTCCTCGACGAGGTCGACGGCGTGTGCGAGCTCGCCGGTGGGCGCCTCTCCCACGGGCGGATCGCCGCGCAGGGCGAGGATGCGATCGACGCCGGCGTCGCGGTAGCGCTCTGCCAGCTCGCGGATCTCGGCGCGGGAGTGGCCCACGCACGTGAGGTGCGCGGCGACGCTGAGTCCGCGGGAGCGCAGCGCCACGACCGTGTCGAAGGTCGCGTCGCGCGTCGTGCCGCCCGCGCCGTAGGTGACGCTCACGAACGTGGGGTGCAGGGGGATGAGGCGGTCGATCGTCTCCTCGAGACCGGCGCGCAGCTCGGGGGTGCGGGGCGGGAAGAACTCGAACGACGCGGTCAGCGGCGTGCCGGCGCGGTTGAGGCGCTCGACGGGGGCCAGTCGGCGTTCCGTCAGGGAGATGGGGCTTGGCGTCATCGCTCAGTGCTCTTTCAGGATAATGCGTTGGAGAATAACAAACGATGTCGCGGGCGCAACCTCCGATGCCTCACGGCGTTGGTAGTCTCGACGGGTGACTGCGAGACGGGCCATCCTCGCCTGCATCGGCGTGATCGCGATCGCGCTCCTGGTCGCCACCGTCGTGCATCGCATCGCCGACGAGCGGCGTCAAAGCGCGCTCGACCCGTTCTACGCGACGCCGGCCGACGTCGCCAGCGCCGCACCGGGCACCGTGTTCCGGATCGAGCGGCTGTCCGCCGCCGACGTGCCGGGCGGGCTCGCGTACCGCCTGCTCTACCGCACCGAACGGGCCAACGGCGACGCGGCGGTGTCCGGCGCCATCGCGATCGTGCCCACGGCTCCGGCGCCCGCGGGTGGGCGCCCGGTGCTCGCGTGGGCGCACGGCACGATCGGGCTCGGCCGAGGCTGCGCGCCCTCGCGCCGCTCCGACCCGCTGCAGGCGACGCCGTGGATGCCCGACGCCGTGGCCAACGGCTTCTCCGTGATCGCGCCGGACTACGCCGGCCTCGGCACCGCCGGGCCGAACGGCTACCTGATCGGCCGTGCCGAGGCGCTCGACGTGCTCAACGCCGTGCGCGCGCTCGACCACGTGCCCGGCGCCGACGCGAGCCGGCGCTGGACGGTGCTTGGCCACTCGCAGGGCGGGCACGCGGCGATCTGGGCCGCCGAGCTCGCGCGCACCGAGCTGCCGGATCGACCACTGCTCGGCGTGGCGGTCGGTGCCCCGGCGCTCCAGCTCGCCGACATCGTCGATGCACAGTGGAGCAGCGGCATCGGCTGGGGCGTCGGCGCCGAGATGTACGAGTCGTGGCCGGCGACGTACCCGCGTGTCGACTTCGATCCGGCCATCTCGTGGCTCGGACGCCAGTACGCCGGACCCGTCGCCGATACGTGTCTGGGGGAGGGCGTGCCGGTCCCTGCGATCCTCGGCTTCCTCGCCGCGGGCGTGGGCCTGCCGTTCTTCTCCGAGAATCCCACGCGAGAGGCGCAGCTCGGGGCGCTCGTGCAGCGGCAGACGCCGCGGCCGCTGCCGTCCAACCTGCCGGTGCTGATCGCGCAGGGAACCGCCGATACCGTCGTGCCGCCGTCGTCGAATGCGGCGACGCAGCTGGAATGGTGCGCGGCCGGCTCCGACCTGACCATGAGCTGGCTCGGCGGCGTCGGCCACGTGCCGGCCGGGCCGATCATCGGAACGCTCGGCATCCCGTGGCTGCGCGCGCTCTACGACGGCGCCAAGCCGCAGCCGCACTGCCGCTTCGCACCGCCCGTCCCCGTCACCGGGTCGCACCTGCGCGACGCGCTCGACCTCGGCACCTAGGTGACGCCGAGGAGCAGCGCGGCCTCGAGGCCCGCGCCGATCGAGAGAGCGACGAGATGGCTCTCCTCATCGAGGATCTCGTGGATCGTGCGCGTCATCACGCCGCCCGCCAGCAGCGCGACGAGACCGGCGATCACCACCGGCGGCGCCTCCCAGCCGAGCCCGAGCGCGTAGCCGCCCGCGATTGCAGCGGCCAGGACGAGGCCGCCCTGCGGCGAGGCGAGCTTGACAGCTAGGCCATGCGCATTGAGCGCGACGTGCAGGCCGATCGCGATGACGAACAGGATGATCGGCCCGAGCTCGGTGCTGTCGCGCACCGACAGCAGATAGCCAACGATCAGCGCCGACAGCGCCGGCTGCACGATGCGCACGCGCGGATGCGGCTGCATCCCGTGCAGCCCGTGCTCCGCCGCGCGCAGCATCAGCGTGCCGATGATGCCGATCAGCACGATCAGATAGGCGTGGAGCTCTGCGTACGGCAGCCGGCCTTCGGTGGAGCGCCGCACGATCTCCGCGCCCGCGGCGATCTCGGGCAGGAGATGGACGACGACGTACGCGATCCCGATGCCGGCTCCCGCAGCCAGCAGGTACGGCGGCCATGCGCGCCCGAGGAGGCGCGGCTCGGCCACCACGACGCAGGCGATGGCGATCACCGCGGCGGCGAGGAGGGTGGTGCCCATGCCGCCATTGTGCCGCCTGCAACCTGCGCGCGGGGAACGTGGGGCAGTATGGGGAGGTGCGCACGACGCCCGCAAAGGGGTGCGCCGCTTCGGCGCGAACCCCCATACCGATGCGAGGTCGCATTGGCAGCCATGCTCGACGGCTGGTCGCGGCGTGCTTCATCGCAGGTGCCGCCCTGATCGCGGTCGGCGCCTCCGGGGCCTCTGCGCAGACGGTGCCGCCGCGCCCGCAGGCACTCGGCACGTTCTGGATCACGTACTACTGGTTCGCGCCCGAGAGCTGGTTCAGCGCCAAGAAGATCGTCGCGCCGGGCCTCAAGGTCGCCTATCGCGAGGACTTCCTCTACTCAGCGCGAGGCGTCGCCATGCAGGGCACCGGCACGGGCGACGACAACGTCCAACTGCACTGGCGCAGCGGCGCCGGCGCGTGGATCAACAACCTCGGCCAGCCCACGAAGACGGCCGCGAGCGGCTTCACCAACGGCGCACCGTATTCCCGGCCGGGAGGCTGCGTGTGGTGGGCGATCGATCCCGCCACCGGCAACCCCAACCTCGCCTCCACCGACAACCTGCGGCCGACGTTCGCCAACGACGACGGCACGTGGCAGAACCCGCCGGCGAATCCGGCCGCGTACAAGGTCGTCTGCAACAAGGCAGCCGTGCTCGCCGGCCAGCCGGACGACCTCAACTACCGCGGCTATCCCGACCTGTTCGGCGTCGGCATCGGCACCACCGTCACGCCGTGGCACTCGATCGCGACCGACCTCTCCGTGATCCCCCGCGGCACGACGATCTACATCGACGCACTCAAGAACACGCCGTCGAAGGGCTGCTTCTCCGCCGACGACACGGGCGGCGCCATTATCGGCAGCCACATCGACGTCCTGATCCCGCCGGACAAGACGCTGAAGCTGCCGACGAAGGCCGATCTCGTCTCCGTGCCCAAGGGCGTGGATTGCCCGCCGCCGACCGCGCTCGCACCCGGCCCGCTCGGAAACCTCAACGTCTCGTATCTCGTGCCCGCCTCGGAGAAGCTCTCGTACGCCAGCAAGGCGCCG
>CAWUMZ010000036.1:0-13632 GCA_963923625.1 uncultured bacterium
TCTACGACCGCTATCACGCACTCGCGTCGGTCACTCGGGCGCGCGAGCAGGAGGAGTTCGAGCCGCGGCCGCCCGCCGGCACGTGAACTAGTGGTCGTGGTGCTCTTCGGGCATCTGCTCGATGCGCACGATCGCCCGCAGCCAGTTCGTGCCGTCCGTCCCCGTCAGCTCGCCGGCGGTGTGCGAGAGCATCGTCAGGATCACCGTGACGAGATCGCCGTTCGGCATCGCATCCGTGCGGAAGATGAGCGTGTCGCCCTGCTCGGCGATCAGTTCGACCGCCGATTCGCGTGTTTGCCCCGCCTCGGGCCCGGCGATCATCTCGACGACGTTCGAGTCGTCCGACCCGAACGTGCGACGTCGAACCGAATGCTCCAGATGCGCCCAGCCCTCCGAGGTATCGGTGATGAACGCGACGAACTGGAATCCCTTGAGCGCACCCATGGCGTGAGCCTACCGCACGCGGCCTAGCGGAACGCCTGGATGCCGGTGACAGCACCGCCGACGACGAGCGTGTGCACCTCGTGCGTGCCCTCGTACGTGAAGACGCTCTCGAGGTTGTTCATGTGGCGGATCACCGGGTACTCGAGCGTGATGCCGTTGCCGCCCAGGATCGAGCGGGCGGAGCGCGCGATCTCGAGGGCACCGCGGGCATTGCCCATCTTGCCCAGCGAGACGTGCTCGGGGCGGAGGCGACCCTCGTCCTTCATGCGGCCGAGGTGCAGCGCCATCAGCATGCCGCGGTTGATCTCGAGGACCATCTCGGCGAGCTTCTGCTGCGTCAGCTGGTACGACGTCAGCGGCTTCTCGAAGACGATGCGCTCCGTCGCGTAGGAGAGCGCCTCGTCGTAGCAGGCGCGGGCGGCACCGACGACGCCCCAGACGATGCCGTAGCGGGCCTCATTGAGGCACGACAGCGGACCGCGGAGGCTCGTCGCCTCGGGCAGGCGGTTCTCGTCGGGCACGCGGACGTCTTGGAGCACCAGCTCCGACGTGATCGATGCGCGCAGCGACATCTTCTTGTGGATCTGCGGGGCGGAGAAGCCGGGCATGCCCTTCTCGACGATGAAGCCGCGAATACCCTCGTCGGTCGCCGCCCAGACGATCGCCACGTCGGCGATCGAGCCGTTCGTGATCCACATCTTCGAGCCGTTGATGATCCAGTCGTCGCCGTCGCGGCGGGCGAACGTCCGCATCGAGCCCGGGTCGGAGCCCGCGTCGGCCTCGGTCAGGCCGAAGCAGCCGATCAGCTCGCCCTTCGCCATGCCCGGCAGCCAGCGCTGCTTCTGCTCCTCTGAGCCCCAGCGGTAGATCGCGTACATCGCCAGCGAGCCCTGCACCGAGACGGCGCTGCGCAGGCCGGAGTCGCCGTACTCGAGCTCGTGGTTGATCAGGCCGTACGACACGGCGTTGACGCCCGAGCAGCCGTAGCCCTCGAGGTGCGCGCCCATGAAGCCGAGCTGGCCGAGCTCCGTGAAGATCTCGCGGGGCAGGATGCCCTGATCGAACCAGTCGCCGACCTCGGGGAGGATGCGCTCGCGCACGACCTCGCGGACCGCGTCGCGGATCGCCTTCTCGTCGTCGGAGAGCAGGGCATCGATGCCGACGAAATCGTGCGGATCGATCGCCTTGTCGCTGGTCGTGGCCACGGGAACTACCTCCAAGTCGAATGCGAACAGCCTACCGCAGCGTCCGCTGGCTGGCGTTTCGGACGACACGCAGGCGCGGCTCACCGCCCGGCGGCCGTGGGGTGTACCATCCGCGCATGAAGCGACTCGCCGCCCCCCTCATCCTCGTCGCGATGCTGGTCTCCGCCGGAGCCGCATCGGGCGCCACCCTGTCCGGGACGCTCACGGGCGGCACCGGCAACCAGATCGTCGTGGTGCAGACGAACGGCAAGGCGAAGAAGACGGTGATCACCGCCAAGAGCGGCGCTTTCAGGATCGGCGGCGTGAAGCTCGCCGGAGCCTCGGTCCAGGTCATCGGCGATGACGGCACCTACGTCGGGCCGATCGTGCTCGGCGGCTCCAAGTCGAAGGTCTACGAGTCGATCAGCGGCTCGGCGAACCTGTCGCTCGGCACAATCAAGCAGAAGAACGACTACGCGGTCACGACCTCCGTCGCGAAGTCCCGGATGCTGATGACCGGTGCCTACACCGTCGCCGCGAAGGGCGGGCGACCGATCGGCGCCGGCAAGTTCGGGCGCGTCAAGGTCGGCAACGGGCGCAGCGCGCTCAAGGGATACGACGGCGTCGGCTACGACACCGACCTCGACGGCGTGCCGAACGTGATGGACATCGACGACAACGGCAATCTGATCCTCGACAACGTGGATCGCACCGGCCGCACCGGCATCCTCGCGCGTCGCGCCTTCGCGCGTCAGGCGATCTGCCCGGCCCCTCCGGCGCCGCTCACGCCGGGCTGCGTCGCGCCGACGCCCGGTGGCGGCGGCAGCGGCACCTCGCCGACAGCGACGGAGTTCCGCCTGTTCTCCAACTTCAAGCTGACGGGCCTCACGAGCATCAACCTGTACCTGGGCACCACCACGGCGGCGGTGCAGCCGTTGATCGACGCCGCGTTCCCGTCGACGCTCACCCTCGCCACGCAGATCGTCGGCGCCACGAGCGGCACGCTCGACTGCCTCGGGAACACGTACTGCGCGCCGCACACGACGGCCGGCGTCGCATACCCGCTCGTCAACGGCGCCGCCGCGACGTTCGCCGGCACCGCGCTCGGCATCAGCAACGGGACGACGAATGACGCGCAGATCACCCCGGGGGCGAGCACGGCCGACATCGGCTCGGGTAATGCCTTCATCGAGAACGCCGGCGGTGCGGCGTATCCCGGCGTGCTCAACTTCGTGTTCAACACCGCGCCCGCCGTCTACTCGTATCAGACGGCGGCGAGCGGCACCGAGCAGGTGATCCCGTACGACGCGGTCACCGGTCGCGCCACCGGAAACATCGGGATGGATCCCGCGACGCCGATCACCGTAGGCTCTGACGGCGTGATCACGCTCAAGTGGTGGCGACCGCAGCGCCCGGCCGTCGCCGGCGAGGCGAGCGGCAGCGGCTGGATCGACATCGGCGGTCTGCAGTACACCGCCGACGCGCCGAACGCGCCGCACTCCTCGACCGGCGTGTCGATCGGCACAGGGCCCGGCAATTGCGCCCTGACGTCGTACAGCAGCCCGGTGTCGAACGGCGCGGCATTCACCAACACCGGCACGGCCGGCGTGCAGGATCCGGCGCTCGACGCCGCTTCCAATCCGAGCGCGCCGACCGCGAACCTGCTGCAGTTCACCGTCAACGCGAAGACATGCTTCGGTGACGCGACGTGGAATCTGCTCACCACCGGTGCCACGTTCGACTTCGACATCCAGGCACGCAGCCTGTACGGCGACAACGCCGCGCGCAAGCTGTACTTCAAGCTGCAGTGATAGGAGACGGAGGCCGTGCGCGGCGCTGGTAGCGTCCGCGCATGGCCTCCGACCCGCTTGCCCTCGCCGCCGCGCTCGTCGACCGCGGTGTCGTCGGAGCCGTGCAGATCGCCTATCGCCGCGGGAGGACGATCACCCATGCCGCGTACGGCGCCTGCGACGAGGGGACGCGCTTCGCACTCGCGTCGCTGACCAAGCCCCTGCTCGCCGCCGCCTGTCTCGTGGCCTGCGACGAGGGTGTCCTGGACCTCGACAGACCGGCTGCCGACGATGTACCCGAGACCGCCTGTGCGGGAACCTTGCGCGACCTGCTGTCGCACTCCTCGGGTCTCCCCGCCGATAGCGCCGTCGCACGCCGCGTCCAGCTCGACCCGATGGCGACATGGCCCGAGGTCGCGGCGGCGTACGCAGCCACGGTTCCCGTTCATGCGCCGTTGACGCGACGCACCTACTCCAACGCCGGCTACGCGCTGGCGGCGCTCATGCTCGAGCGCGCCGCCGCCTACCCGCACGCCGCATACCTGCGAGATGCGGTGTTGACGCCGCTCGGGATGGAGCGCACCGAACTCGGAGTCGCACCCGACGCAGACGACGTCGCGAAGGTGCGCGAGCCGGGCCTGCTCGGTCACGGTGAGCAGCTGTTCAACGGCGCGCGGTTCCGCGCCCTCGGCCTGCCGCAGTCGGGCGGATTCGGCACTGCCACGGACTACCTCGCGTTCCTGATCGCCGTCGCCGGACAGGGCCCGGAGCTGCTGGATCCGGCAACTCGCGCCGAGCTGCTGACCAACCAGGGCGGGGCGCTGCCCGGAGGGGTGGGGGATTTCATGGAGTGGCCCGTCTGCGACTGGGCCGTCGGATTCGAGCTGCGCGACGGCAAGCGGCCGCATTGGACGGGCAGCGCGCTGTCGGCGAGCAGCGCGACCCACTTCGGCGCATCCGGCACGCTGGCGTTCATCGATCCGGTCCGCGACGTGCAGGCCGTCGTGTTGGCCGATCGCGGCACCTACTCCCGCTGGATGCTCGAACCCGGCGGGTGGCCCGATCTCTGCGCCGCGCTCGTGGCCTAGCCCGCCACACTCCCGGCATGCGACTTCGCAAGCACTGCGCCTATTGCGGCGGCCTCCTCGGGCCCCTCGACGGCAATGCCCAGCACTGCGCCACGTGCGGTGAGGTGCTCTACCACGACGCCAAGCCGTGCGCCGCCGTCCTGGTGGTGGACGGGGACGGACGGCTCCTGCTCGGCCGCCGCGCGATCGAGCCGCACCTGGGTCTCTGGGACATCCCCGGCGGGTTCTGCCAGCCCGACGAGACGCCCGAGGAGTGCGCCGTGCGCGAGTTGCTGGAGGAGACGAGCTGCGCGATCGAGGTGACCGCCTTCCTCGGGCACATCATCGACACCTACGGCGACGGCGGCGACCACACGCTCAACGCCATCTTCACCGCGCGCATCGTCACGGGGACGCCGGTCGCGGCGGATGACGTCGCCGAGCTGCGCTGGTTCGGCCTCGACGCGCTGCCGGCCGCCGACGAGCTCGCCTTCCGCAACACGGCCGAGGCGATCGAACTGCTTCGCCGCGCGTAAGGGAGGAGAGCGGCGCGGTCCCGCGAACACCGCGCCATGACGTTCGACCATGACGACGACTGGGGCGACGAGCCCTCCCTGACCGGCCTCGAGCAGTGGGACGAGGACATGTGGGTCGAGGGCGGCATCGCCTCCATCGAGCGCTACCTCGCGCGGCACGCGGCCTTCGAGCTGTGGTGCGACGAGCAGACGCGACGCTACGGGCGCAGCCCCGGGGGTGCGGAGGCCTGATCGGCCTTCGCGGTAGGATTCGTCGCCGACGACCCCTGCCGCCATCTTGAGCACCTACGACGCCGTCCCCGCCACCCCCGACCACATCGCGATCGAGCATCGCGTGCTGGAGCTATGGGAGCGGGAGGACACGTTCAACCGGCTGCGCGCGCAGAACGAGGGCGGCGCGCCATTCTCCTTCACCGATGGGCCGATCACGGCGAACAACTCGATGGGCGTGCACCACGCCTGGGGCCGTTCGCTGAAGGACCTCGTGCAGCGTCATCGCGCGATGCAGGGCCACGAGCTGCGGTACCAGAACGGCTTCGACTGCCAGGGCCTCTGGGTCGAGGTCGAGGTGGAGAAGTCGCTCGGCCTCAACTCCAAGCAGGAGATCGAGGAGTACGGGCTCGACCGCTTCGCGCGCGCCTGCCGCGACCGCGTCGCCGAGTACTCCGCCGTCCAGACGCGTCAGTCGAAGAGGCTCGGCCAGTGGATGGACTGGGATCGCTCGTACTACACGATGACCGACCCCAATATCGAGTACATCTGGCGCTTCCTCAAGGAATGCCACGACCGCGAGATGCTGTACCGCGGCAACCGGCCGATGGTCTGGTGCCCGCGCTGCGGCACGTCGCTCTCGCAGCACGAGCTGATCGACAGCTATCGCGACCGCACGCATCCCACGCTGCACGTGCGCTTCCCGTTCCTCGAGGCGCCTGAGGAGGCCGTCGTCGTCTGGACGACGACGCCGTGGACGCTGCCGGCCAACGTGGCCGCCGCGGTCGATCCCGAGGCCGAGTACTCGGCCGTGCGCACCTCGCAGGGCATCGACTGGGTGATGAGCGCACGAGTCGAGGACCTCTTCGGCGAGGGTGCCGACGTGGCGCGCACCGCGAAGGGCGCCGAGCTCGTCGGCCGCCGCTATCGCGGGCCGTTCGATGACCTCGCGCCGGGCGGTGCGGTCGAGCACCGCGTCGTGGCGTGGGACATGGTGGCCGGCGACGAGGGCACGGGCGTCGTTCACATCGCCCCGGGCTGTGGCGGCGAGGACTTCGAGCTGGGCAAGGTCGAGGGCCTCGACGTACTCGTGCCCGTCGATGACGCCGGCTGCTTCCTGCCGGACTACGGCTTCCTGGCGGGCCTCACGACCGACGCGGCCGCCGACCCCGTGCGCGCGCATCTCGAGCAGGCCGGGGTGCTCGTCCGCTCCGGAACGATCGACCACCGCTTCCCCGTCTGCTGGCGCTGCGGAACCGACCTGATCCACCGCGTGGTGGAGGAGTGGTTCATCAGCGCCGAGCCGGTGCGGCAGGCGATGATCGACGCCGCCGCGACGGTCAACTGGGTGCCCGAGCAGTACGGCAAGCGCATGGAGGACTGGCTGCGCAACATGGGCGACTGGTGCATCTCGCGCAAGCGCTATTGGGGCCTGCCGCTGCCGTTCTACCGCACCGAGAGCGGCGAATTCCTGATCATCGGCTCGGTCGAGGAGCTGCGCGAGCGCGCCGTCGACCCCATTGACGGCCTCGAGGAGCTACACCGACCGTGGATCGACGGCATTCGCGTGCGCACCGACAGCGGCGAGATCGCGACGCGCGTCACCGAGGTCGGCGACTGCTGGCTCGACGCCGGCATCGTCCCGTTCTCCACACTCGGCTGGGGTCGCGACGCCTTCCAGGAGGGCGGCTACGCAGCGGGTGCGGGCGAGGGGCTGACACAGGCGGATCTTCCCGATAACGCCTACTGGGAGAAGTGGTTTCCGGCGGAGTGGATCTCCGAGATGCGCGAGCAGATCCGCCTCTGGTTCTATTCGCAGCTCTTCATGAGCGTGGTCCTCGTCGGCAAGGCGCCGTACCGCAACGTCCTCGGCTACGAGAAGCTCCACGACGAGACCGGTCGCGCGATGCACAAGTCGTGGGGCAACGCGATCTGGTTCGACGACGCCGTCGAGGAGATGGGCGCCGACGTGATGCGCTGGATGTACGCGCTCCAGACGCCGTCGCAGAACATGAACTTCGGGTATGGGCCGGCCAACGAGGTGCGCCGCCGTCTGCTGACCCTGTGGAACAGCTATGCCTTCCTGATCCGCTACGCCGACATCGACGGCTTCACACCGACGTACGCCGATCTCGAAGAGCGCCCGCCGTCGGCGACCGCACTCGACCGCTGGCTCGTGGCCCGCGTCGACGAGACCATCGCGACGTGTGACGAAGCGCTTGGCGGCTATTGGACGCCGACCTACGCCCGGGCCATCGAGGCGCTCGTCGACGATCTCTCGGCCTGGTACATCCGCGGCTCCCGTGCCCGCTTCTGGCGCCCCGAGAGCGACGGTGACAAGGATGCCGCGTTCCGCACGCTCTGGTACGCCGTGGCGCAGATCTGCCGTCTGATCGCGCCGGCGATGCCGTTCATGGCGGAGGACATCTGGCAGAACCTCGTGCGGGATCGCGCCGCCGGTGCGCCCGACTCGGTGCATCTGGCCGGCTGGCCCACGGCTCGTGAGCCCGACACGCAGGCGCTGACGGCCTTCGCGCTCGCGCAGACGGCGATCTCGCTCGGCCGCGGCGCCCGCGCCCAGGGCAACCGCAAGCTGCGCCAGCCGCTGCGCGAGGCGGTCGTCGCCACGCCGGATCCCGATGCCCGCGCCGCTGTCGAGAGCCTGCGCGAGGAGATCGCGCTCGAGCTCAACGTCAAGAACGTGCGCATCGCCGACGCAGTCGACGAGCTCCTCGAAGTCGAGATCGTCCCGAACTTCAAGGTGCTCGGCCCGAAGCTCGGCAAGGACATCCCCCGCGTGCAGCAGCTGCTCAAGGCCGGCGAATACGAGCGCAGCGGCGATGATGTGATCGTCGGCGGCCATACCCTGACGGCCGACGAGATCGAGCTGCGCACCCGTCCGCGCGAGGGTTTCGCCGTCGCCGACGAGGGCGGCCTCGCCGTCGCCGTCGACACCGAGCTGGACGAGGCGCTCGAGGATGAGGGTCTGGCCCGCGAGCTGATTCACTTCATCCAGGGACAGCGCAAGGATGCGGGCTTCGAGGTGGCGGATCGGATCGAGATCGCGATCAGCTGCGATGCGCGTCTCCAGCGTGTGCTCGACCGCTTCGGCGACGAGATCCGCCGTGAGACGCTCTGTGTCGGTCTGACCGAAGATGCCGCGGCGCAGGGCGCGGCGTTCGAGGCCGACGGCTGCGCCGGCTCGCTCGTCGTCACCCGCGCAACCTGAGCTCGCGCCGTCGGGCGCGAGTGGAACACTAGGCCCGTGGAGGAGCACGTCCCACCCGGCGTCCTGCGCCAGCTGCCGAACGTCCTGACGACGCTGCGGCTGCTCGCCGTGCCGCTGTTCGCCGCGCTCGTGATCGCCGCAGACGGGGCAGAGTCGCCTGCCGCTGCTGTGGTCTTCGCCTTCGCGGCCGTGACCGACTTCCTCGATGGGGAGCTGTCCCGCCGACTGCACGCCCAGAGCCGCTACGGCCGCGTCCTCGATCCGATCGCCGATCGGCTGCTGATCGACGTCGCCGTGGTCCTGCTCTGGCTCGACGGGCGCGTGCCGCTGCTGCTGGTCGCGATCGTGCTCGCGCGCGACGTCCTGCTCCTGTTCTCGCTGCTGCTCGGCAAGGGCCGTGGGCTCGGCATCCGCGTCAACGTGGTGGGGAAGACCGGCACGCTCGTGACCATGATCGGCCTGCTGCTCGCCATGGTCACGCCGCCCGGCGCGATCGCCACGCAGATCGTCCTCTGGGTCGGCGTCACGCTGCTCGTCCTCGGAGGTCTGGTCTACGCCCACACGCTCCGACGCCTGCACCGCTGAGGAACCCTCAACCTGCGCTGTACCCTTCTGCCCCGAGCGGTGTATGCTGCCGCGACATGTTCTGCCAGGAATGCGGATACCGGAATGCGGCCACGGCGCACTACTGCGCCAAGTGCGGCACGCTGCTCGATCCCGACGCCGCCGATGACACGGCGACGTACCAGGGCGACAGCGACACGCAGGAGGTCCCGGTTGCGCCGGGTCACCAGCTGCCCGCCGTCGTCATCCGCACTGGCGGCCGAGCCGGCGAGCACATCGCCTTGACGCAGCCTCGTGAGACGATCGGCCGTGCTGGCGAGGCGTCGATCCTGCTCGACGACGTCACCGTCTCCCGCCGCCACGCCGCGATCGAGGAGGAGGCCGACGGCCGCTACCTCGTGGATCTCGCCAGTCTCAACGGCACCTACGTGAACCACCGGCGCATCGAGCGCGTCCGTCTGCGCGACGGCGACGAGGTGCAGATCGGCAAGTTCAAGCTGACGTACCTCGAGTAGCCATGGCGATCAGCGAGGAGAAGCCACTCACGATCGGAGCCGTCTGCAAGGAGCTCAAGCCCGAGTTCGACGACGTCTCCATCTCGAAGATCCGCTATCTGGAGGAGCAGCAACTGCTGCACCCGTTGCGGACGCAGGGCGGCTATCGCCTGTACCGACGCGAGGACGTCGAGCGCCTCCGCACGATCCTGCAGCTGCAGCGGGACGAGTTCCTGCCGCTGAAGGTGATCCGCCAGGAGATCGAGGGCAACGGCGGCGCCATCTCGCGCACCCGCGAGCGCCAGGCTCGCCGAACCATGCAGGCGACGACCGCGTCGGAGAACGCGCGACGCTTCGATCGCTCCGAGCTGATGCGCGAGACGGGCATCGACGACGTCTCGTTCGCCGAGCTGCAGTCGTACGGCATCGTCGCGAGCGACGAGAACGGGCTCTACACGGAGGCGGAGCTCGAGATCGTGCGCGTCTGCCAGCGCATGGCGGAGTTCGGCCTGGGGCCCCGCCACGTGCGCCAGCTGTACACCGGCGTGCAGCGCGTCGCCGGTCTGCTCGATCAGGTGCTCGCGCCGGCGCTCCGCTCGCGCAATGCCCAGCGTCGCGAGCAGGGCGCCGAGGAGCTCGCGCAGCTCGCCGGCCTCAGCGCGGAGCTGACGGAGCGCCTGCTGCTGCGCGACGTGCGCTAGGCGGGGCTGCCGCTACCGTGCAGCCGTGATCGATCTGCGCGCGCATATCCGGGAGATCCCCGACTTCCCCAAGCCGGGCATCCTCTTCCGGGATCTGCTGCCGCTGCTCGCCGATCCCGCTGTGCACGCGGAGGTCATCGCCCGCCTCGTCGATTTCGCCGCACCGCTGCGACCGGACGTGATCGTCGGCGCCGAGGCGCGTGGCTTCCTGTTCGGTCCGACGCTGGCCCGCGAGCTCGGCTGCGGCTTCGCGCCCGTCCGCAAGCCGGGCAAGCTCCCGTCGGCGGCGTGGACCGAGTCGTACGCGCTCGAATACGGCGAGAACGCGCTCGAGTTGGCGCACGACGCGATCGCACCCGGCATGCGCGCCCTGATTCACGACGATCTGCTCGCCACCGGCGGGACCGCAGCCGCGAGCGTCGCCCTCGTCCGCAAGGCGGGGGCGGAGCCGATCGGCGCGTGCTTCGTGGCTGAACTGCGAGGGCTGGACGGTCGGGCGCGTCTGGGAGAGCTGCCGATCGCGTCACTCGTGGAATACGAGGGCGCATGATCCGACAGGCCGCCGGCGCGGACATTCCCGAGCTGGCCGTGCTGTGGGAGCGCTATCGCACCGAGGCGGCGGATGCCCGCTGTGCAACCGCGGACGATTGGCGGCGCTGGATCCTGCCGCGCATCTCGGCTGGCGACGTGCGGATCGGCACGGTCGACCGGCGGATCAACGCCTACGTCGCCTGGCAGCGCTCCCGTGCGTCCGCCGCCCGCACGCCCACGCTTCGCATCCTGGAGCTCTACGTGCACCCCGAGGGGCGCGGCCAGCGGCTCGGCTCCGGATTGCTCGCCCGCGCGATCGACGCCGCTCGGCAACGCGACTGCGAGGCGGTGGAGCTGACGAGCAACATCCACGACGAGGGCGTGCGCGCATTGGTGGCGCCGTTCGGCTTCGAGCTGCAGGGCGAGGCGCTGCGCCTCCAGCTGCAGCAGCGCTGACTCAGACGGGCGGCACCCACGTGTGCCACGCGGGCTTCTCGGTGGTGCCGTCGAGCGGAGTAGTGGCGGAGTACAGGCCGTTGTTCGGCGCCGCAGCCGTATCGACGAGGTTGTTCCAGATCGAGACGCCGAAGCGCGGGTTGGCAGCAGCGGCGAGGAACGAGCTGACGCCCGCCACCGGCGCGACGTCAGCCGTCGTGTTGGTGATGGCGTAGCCGGTCTCCCAGATGCCCTTGCCCTGGTTGGGGAAGTACGCGTCGACGTTCGCGATGATCGTGGCGGGGTCGCTGAGCGCGAGGTTCGTCGGATCGGCGGGTGTCTCGACCCCGCCAGGTGGTACCAGCCGCACGCCGATCGCGTCGGCCTGGATGTGCGTGCGCGCCATCGCGCGCAGGAACGCGATCGACGGCGTGTCGACGGTGCTCGCCGGATCGGTGCGCGCCAGACCGCCGGTGATCACCGGCGCCGTCGTGACCTTGCGGATCTCCGTGGTCGCGACCTTGGTCAGCTGGCGCAGCAGGCCGGGGGCGACGAGTCGACCGGCCAGGCGCTGCGGTCGCAGACTGGACTGCACGTTCGGGCTGGGCCAGATCTCGTAGGCCGCGGCGGTCGAGCCGTACTTGGCGACGACCGCCGCGACGAAGTTCTGGAACATCGAGCGCTTCGGCGCCCAGGCGGGGTCGCCGAGCGAGCCGCCGCTGCCGCCGTCGGACCGCGCCCAGTCGGGGGTGCCGCCGATCGACAGGAGCACCGACGGTGCGCCCTGCGTCAGGAGGATCCTGCGCACGGGCGCCAGCTGCGTCTCGACCGACGACCAGTTGTACGAGGCGTTGCCGGGAAGACGCGCGTTGGTCGGCTGCGTGGCCGCGATGGTGTTCCAGCGCACATCCACGCGCACCCACGTGGCACCCAGGGTGTTGAGCGCCGCGTCGAGCGTCTGCGCGGGCGCCACGGCGGACGTGTTGGCCGTCTGCGCGGCCTGAAAGCCGTCATCTGCGGCGAATCCGAGGGAACCGGCGGACGCGGACGGGACGACCGCGAGCGCGGCCAGCGCGAGGAGGACCAGGGCGTGGGGGAGCCGACGCATCCGGCACACGATACCCCCGGGGAGGAGACGAAAGGCGAAACGCGAAGCATCATGGGCGTGATGCCCCGCCTTCCGCTCCGTCGTGCCACCACCGCCACCGCGCTCGCCCTGCTGGCGTGCATGGGCGCCGCGACCGCCGCCGAGGCGAAGTCCGCACACGTGAGCGGCGCCAAGATCATCGACGCGCAGGGGCACGAGATGAAGGTGCGCGGCGTCACCTGGGGCGGCGGGCGCTTCGTTCCCGCGGATCCGGCCACACCGCTCCCGGCTCCCGACGTCACCACAGCGGCCGCCGACTTCAAGCGCATCCAGAGGATGGGCGCCAACCTCGTTCGCGTCGACGTGTCGAGCGCGGCGAACGACGATCCCCATCGCCTCGCCTTCCAGAAGCTCCAGCGCCTCGCCAAGGCCCACGGCCTGCAGATCCTGTTCGCCAACACGGCGCTGAACGCGGAGGATCAGTCGGTCTGGCTGCAGACGCTCGCGAGCTGGTTCCCGAAGAAGACCAACGTCTGGTACCTGCCCGAGACCGATCCGAGCTGCGGCCCCTTCACCGCCGGACAGGCCTGCGGCGATACCGAGGCGTGGATCTGGTCCCAGGGCAACGACATCCGCGCGCTCCGCGCCGCCGGCGTCAAGACGCCGATCATGATCAACCTGCCGAACTCCTCCCAGTCGGTGAGCCTCAACTGGGCGACGGCGCTCGACGATCGCAACGTCGTCTTCGGCGTGCATCCCGACTCCGCCGGCCAGCGGAAGTTCACGGAGCAGTCCGGTCATGCGCTCACGGTCTCGCTCCAGGACGCGGTCGGCAAGGCCCCCGTGGTCTTCGACGACATCGCCCGCGTGCAGACGACGGTGAACCTCGAGCGCAGCGGCACCGAGAATGCCACGCGCTGGACCCGCAGCACGACGACGACCACCGATGCGCTGAAGTGGTCGCAGGGCCTGCTCGACTGGGTCACCGGCTGGACCGTCATCGACGGTGGCGACGGCGCGATCGTCAACGGGTTCGCCACGACCTCGCGCGATCAGCTCGCCAAGGGCCGCAGGCAGTTCACGACGTGGGGTCGCACCGCCGCGGCCGGCTACTTCGCGATCACCTACCGCGCGCAGGCCGGCAAGGATCCGGGCACCGACTTCCCGGGCGGCTTCCAGTACGGCGACAAGGGTCCTGGTGTGCGCCAGCTGCAGGAGGGCCTCGCCCGTTACGGCTACCTCGGACAGAACAACGTCTCGGGCAACTTCGACGCGGCCACCTGGCAGGGCGTCGTCGCCTTCCAAGGCTACAACCGCGTGGAGCGCACCGGTGTCGCCGGCGCCGAGACGCTCGCGATGA
>CAWUMZ010000037.1:0-12931 GCA_963923625.1 uncultured bacterium
GCCTCGCCGTAGAGCTTCACCGACACCGTCGTGGCGATCGCGAGGGCAACCACGAGCAGGCTCGTGAGCAGGATGAGGGAGCGGGAGCGGCGCATCAGTCGTCTCCTCCGTCCTGTTCGCCGTCGGTGGCGTGCTCCTGCTCGGCGCCGTCGTCCGAGCCGGCGGCCTGCACCGTCGCGGCCGGCGCCGCGGCGGGCTCCGCCGCCGCGGGCGCGGCGGCCGCGACCTCGACGGGGGCGGCAGGCGCCACCGGGGCGGGTGCGGCCAGCTGCGTCGGCTGCGGGCGTGGCTGCGGCTTGGGCGTGCGCAGCGCGTCGACGGGATTCGTGCCGCCGCTCGGCGGCGTGAATTGCGAACGCAGATCGTTGGACTGCGCCAGCGCCGGATCATCCTGATGGTCGAGCAGCACCGCCATGCCGAGGGCGATGATGGCGAGGGACAGGCCGAGGGCGCCGCTGATGGCGAGTCGGATGCGGGAGATCCTCATGCGCCCATCCTGCACCAGGTCGCTGAGGAGCGTCTGAGAAGACCCGTCCACATGCTCATGCCCGGACCGCGTTCCAGCTGTCGGTGGACGCCATCGTCCCATCGACCGCGATGCGTGCGGCTGGGACATCGAGCGTGGTGATCAGCGACGGCTCGATCACGACGCAGGAGGCGAGGACGTCGGCGGCGACCGGGTCGACGCCGGCGATGACAGCCGTGCCGCGCGTGCAGGGCGTGCCGGTGCGGGGATCGAGCAGGTGGTGGGCGACCGTCTCGTCGCCGAGGAGCCACTGCCGCTTCTCCGTCGATGAGGTGGCGACGCCGGTGCCCTCCTCGGCCAGCACGGGGCCGGCGGCCGTCTCGATCGGGTGCGCCCCGCGAACGATGGTCAGGTCGCCGCCGGCGTCGATGATCAGACGCTCATCGTCGCAGCGCTCGCGCAGCAGGCGCCCGGCGCGCACGGCGCTCCACGACTTGCCGATACCGCCGAGATCGAGTGCCGTGCCGGCAGGCAGGGTGACGGTGCCGTCGCGCCGTGAGATCAGGATGCCGGCGGCACTCGCCACCGGGTGCGCGGGCGGGGCCGAGGCGGGCGCGGCATCGCCGACGGCCGTGCGGTATCCCCAGGCCGTCAGCTGCGCGGCGGCGAGGGGCTGGAAGATCCCGTCGGTGCGCTCCGACCACTCCCGGGCTGCCTCGATCAGGTCGATGGTGTCCACCTCGACGTCCACCGGCGTGCCTGCGCCGCGAGTCAGACGCGCGACGTCGCTCGCCGCGAGGAAGCGCGACCAGCGCCGCTCGTCGGCGGCCACGAGCTCCGCGACGGCCTGAGCGTCCTCGCCCGAGACGCCGCCGCCATGGTGGATGCGCCAGTTGGCGCCCATGGCGCGGAACGTCCAGTCCAGCAGCGGCGCATCGGCCCCCATCGACGGGCTAACTGGCCTGGCTCTGCGGCTGCTGCGACGGCGCCGGCTGCACGTACTGCTGCTGCGGCTGCTGGTACTGGGGCTGCGCCTGCTGCTGTGGCGGCTGGTACTGCGGCTGGGCCTGCTGCGACTGGCTCAGCTGCTGCTGCAGCCAGGCGTCCAGCGACTGCTGCGACTGCCCGTTGTCCTGCCGCGTCGACCGCTGCTTGTCGTGCTTCGACGTGCCGAGGGCCAGCGACGTGCCCTGGTCGCCCGCCCCGAGCGCCGACGAGACGAGCGCGTGCGCGGGCGAGCCGTGCGCGACGACGCCGAGGGTCGCGAGACCGGCGACGAAGCCGATCGCGCCGCTGCGGAGGACCTTGCTGTTGCGGGCTGCTCTGGACATGACCACAGGGTGCGTTCTCCACCTGAGAGGTCCCTGAGATCCTGAGAGGAGCCTGAGAGGCCCTTCAGACGGGGTCCGCGTCCGGCGCCTCGGCGCCGTAGGTGCCGAACCTGCCCCACGCCCGCTCGGCGTCGTCCAGACGACGGCCGATGCCGTCGGGATTGCGCTCCAGCAGCGTCGCCGCGAGCAGCTCGACGAGGAAGATGCCCGTCACGGCGGTCGGGAACGGCGCGGGCGAATCGTCGGCGCAGACCAGCGTTTCCGTCGCGTGCTTCGCGGCCGGCGCGGCCGGCGAGTCGGTGACGAGGACGACGGGCGCGCCCGCCTCCTGGAAGAACGCGGCGACATCGGTGGTCACCTTCGCGTAGCGCCGGAAGGTGAAGGCGAGCAGGCGATCCTCGGGGCCGATGCCGATCAGGCGGTCGGCGAGCGCGGACTCCCCCGCCTCGACGCGCACGACGTTGGGCAGCATCGGATTGATCAGGAAGTAGGCGTATTCGGCGACCGCGGCGCTCGCTCGCTGGCCGAACACGTGGATCCAGCCCTCCCCCGACTCGAGCAGCGCGGCCGCGCGCTCGAGCGCCTCCGGCGTGGTGCCTCCGGCCACGGTGCGCAGATCGCGCTGCACGGCGTCGAGCCAGCGGTCCACGAGCGAGCCGCCCGCCGCGGCCACGCCCGGCGCGTCGTCGAGCCGCTCGCGGATGTCGCCCTGCAGCGCCGACTGCAGCCCGGTGAAACCGCCGTAGCCGAGCCGCGCGCCGAAGCGCACGACCGCTGCCTTGGAGACCCCGGCACTCGCGGCGAGCGCATCCGCGGACATGAAGGCGACGCCGGTCGGATCGCGCAGCACGGCATCGGCGACCCGCTGGTCGTTCGGCGAGAGGTCCTCCAGGCGATCGCGGATGCGATCGAGCGGGTCGCGTCCCTGTTCCGGCACGCCGCGACCCTACCAGACGGCCTGCGCCCGTCGCCGATCCGGGTCGGTACGGTTCGGCCATGGCACGCGTCTTCTCCGGCATCCAGCCCACCGGCGACAAGCACATCGGCAACTACCTCGGCGCGATCCGCCACTGGGTCGATGGGCAGGATGAGCACGAGTGCATCTACTGCATCGTCGACCTGCACTCGATCACGGTGCCGGTCGATCCGGAGCAGCTGCGCCGCTCCACGCTGTCGCTCGCCACGCTGCTCTTCGCCGCGGGTATCGACCCCGAGAAGTCGATCCTGTTCGTGCAGGGCCACGTGCCCCAGCACATGGAGCTCGCGTGGTACCTCAACTGCACGGCGACGATGGGCGAGCTGCGCCGCATGACGCAGTTCAAGGACAAGTCGGGCGGTCAGGAGTCGGTCTCGGTCGGGCTCTTCGACTACCCGGTCCTGCAGGCCGCCGACGTGCTGCTCTACAACGCGGGCCGTGTACCCGTCGGCGAGGACCAGCGCCAGCACCTTGAGCTGATGCGCGATATCGCGATCCGCTTCAACGGCCGCTACGGCGACACGTTCGTGGTGCCCGAGGCATCGATCCCGCCGGTCGGCGCGCGCATCGTCGACCTGCAGGAGCCGACGAAGAAGATGTCGACGACCGGCGGCACCGAGCAGGGCACGCTGACGCTGCTCGAGGATCCCAAGCGGCTGCAGAAGAAGGTGATGTCCGCGGTCACGGACTCGGACGGCGAGATCCGCCACGACATCGAGGCGAAGCCGGGGGTTTCGGGTCTCCTCGCGCTCCAGTCGGCCGTCGAGGGCGTGACGATCGCCGAGCTCGAGGCGCGCTACCAGGGCAAGGGCTACGGCGACTTCAAGAAGGATGTCGCGGCGAGCGTGATCGAGCTGCTCGCTCCCCTCCAGGAGCGCCATGCGGAGTTGGCGGCCGATCCGGGCGAGGTCGAGCGCCTGCTGCGCCGCGGCGCCGAGCGCGCGCTGGAGATCGCGGTACCGCAGGTCGAGGCCGTGCGCGAGCGCATCGGCTTCCTGCCGGCCTCCTAGCCGAAGCGCTGCCGGCCGCGGCGCGCGAGCCGCGACATCGTCCCCGGCGCGATCGCCTGCGCGATCGTCGCGGCGCGCCACCACTCCGGCTGGAACGCCTCGGCACGACCTCGCTCCAGCGCCTTCGCGATGCTCTCGGCGCAGCGCTCGTCGTCGATCACGGCGTGGCGCAGCCACCGGTGATCGCGCAGGCGATCGTGCGGGAACGCCGCCGTCGCGACGGGTCCGGGGTTGGCGGTCAGCACGTGGACGCCGACCGCGCTCGCCTCGACGTGCAGCCCGCGCGACCACGCGATCGCCGCGTGCTTGGCCGCCGCGTAGTGCGGCGCCGACCCGGTCGAGACGGTGCCCGCGACGCTCACGACGTTGACGACGGCGCCCTTTGCCGCGATCAGGCCGGGCCAGGCGGCGGCCGTGACGCGGACCATCGCGAGGTAGAGCAGATCGATCGCAGCGCGGGCCTCGTCCGGATCGTGCTCCAGCAGCGGCGTGCGGAACGGACCGCCGGCGTTGTTGACGAGTACGGGGATGCGGTCGACGCCCGCGAGGCGGGCCTCCAGCGCGGCGATGCCGTCGGCGCTCGCCAGATCCGCGACCAGCGTGTCGCAGCCGAGCGCCTGCCCCGCCTCGGCGAGCCTCTCGGCTCCGCGCGCCACGAGCAGGAGATCGGCGTCGGGCCGGCGCAGGCGCCGTGCGAGCGCCAGCCCGATGCCCGAAGAGCCTCCGGTCACCACGATCAGGCTTCGTCCGGCCATGGCCGGAGCGTAGCCCGTACGGGCGCTGGGATACACTCGCGCCACCCCTCCCCGGCTCGCAGGAGCGCACCCATGGATCGACGAGCCCAGGCCATCCTCCTCGCGATCGCGATGGTGGCCCTGATCCTGATCCTCGACGTGACAGTCCTGCGGCACGACACGACGTTGCGCCTGATCGTCAACATCGCCATCGTCGCGGCGTTCGGCGGCTTCTACCTGCTGGTCATGCGCCGACGCTGAGTCGGTCGGCCGAACCCGCGTGGGCCTGCCCGCGTCGGTACACTCGGGCCGTGAGCCACGTTCCCGAGCCTCCGAGTCGCATGGAGCTGACGATCTCCACGCGCACCCTCGTGCGGCTGATGGTCACGACCGCGATCTTCCTGCTCGTCATCTACACGTTGTGGCAGGTGCGCGAGATCGGCGTGCTCGTGCTCATCTCGGCGTTCCTCGCGCTCGCCCTCAATCCGCTTGTCACGCTGCTCGAGCGGCGTCTCGGCGGCCGGCGGGGCGTGGCCTCCGTGATCGTCGTGGTCGGCCTGCTCGTCCTGCTGATCATCTTCCTCGCGGCGCTGCTGACGCCGCTCTACTCCGAGTTCCGCTCGTTCGCCACGCGTGCGCCGACGCTGATCGACGAGCTGCGCCACTGGGGCCCGTTCGCCCGCTTCGACAACCGCTACAACCTCGTGCAGCGCATCCGCGACGGCGCCGTCCAGTACTCGGACCGCCTGCCGGCGCAGGCCGACAACCTGCTCGGCGTCGCGACCGCCGTGGTGGCCGGCTTCGGCAAGGCCGTGACGGTGATGTTCATGACGCTGTTCCTGCTGCTCGAGATCCCGCGCTTCCTCCGCACCGCCACCGAGCTCCTGCGTCCGGGCCACGCCGATCGCTCCCTGGCGGTGTTCGACCAGGTCAACGGCACGATCGCGCGCTGGACCGCCGGCGTGCTGTTCATCGCGTTCATCGCGGGCAGCACCATCGGCATCACCGCCTGGGTGCTCGGGGTGCCGTTCGCACTCGCCCTGGGCCTGCTCGTCGGCGTTCTCGATCTGATTCCGCTGGTCGGCGCCACGATCGGCTCGACCGTGGCCGTCCTGGTCGCGCTCACCCAGTCGTTCACGGCCGGGCTGATCATGCTCGTGCTGGCCGTCTCGTACCAGTTCATCGAGAACCACATCATCCAGCCCGTCGTGATGCGCAAGAGCATCGACGTCTCGCCGTTCATCGTGCTCGTCAGCGTGCTCGTCGGCGCGTCGCTGCTCGGCATCATCGGCGCTCTGCTGGCGATTCCCGTCGCGGGCTCCGTGCAGGTCGTGCTGCGCACCGTGCTCGACGCCCGCCGCCAGCGCGTCGCCGCCGAGCGGCAGCTGATGCTCGACCTCGCGGGCGCGTCGTCCGCGACAACCGAAGGGGAATCGCCGTGAGCGAACCGCTGCGCATCCTGATCTGGTCGGACTTCCTCTGACCCTTCTGCCGTGTCGCGTGCGAGCGCGCGACGTGGCTCGAGCGCCAGTATGGCGCTCAGATCGAGTGGCTCCCCTGGGACCTGCATCCCGAGTACCCGCCGGAAGGCATTCCGCGTGCCGACCTGATCGCGAAGTACGGCGCGGAGCACATCGATCGCGTCGCGACGATGTTCGCGGAGAGCGGGTTCGGCTACGCGCCGCATCCCGAGATCACGCCCAACACGCACCTCGCGCTCGAGCTCGGCGAGCTGGCGCGCCAGGAGGGCCTGCATCCCGCCTATCACGAGGCCGTCATGCAGGCGATGTGGGAGCAGGAGCGCAACGTCGCCGACCCCGAGGTCATCCGCGACGTCGCGATCGGCGTCGGTCTGGACCCCGAGGCCGTCGATGAGGCGATCGCCTCGCGTCGCTTCCGTCCCGTCGTGCAGGAGTCGACCCGCGAGGCCCACGCGATGGGCATCAACGCGGTGCCGGCCTTCGTGCTGCAGGAGAAGTACCTGCTGATGGGCGCGCAGCCGCACGAGGTGTTCGAGCAGGTGATCGCGCAGCTCGAGTCCGGCTCGGTGCAGGTCGAGGATCAGCCCGGCTGACCGGGCTCGCATACGAACATATGTTCGATTAGACTGGCAGGGCGATGCTGCTCGCCCTGCACCTCCCCCGGCTTCCGCTCCTCTGCGCGCTCGCCGCACGGGGCGAGTCGCCCGGTGCGGCCGGCGAGCCGCTCGCGTTGGGACCGTCGCCGTTCGGCGAGGCGCGCATCGGGCTGCCCTCGGCGGCGGCCGAGGCCGGCGGCGTCCGCGCGGGGATGGCGCTGGCGGAGGCGCTCACCCTCTGCCCCGGCCTCCGTCTCGTGCCGCCCGATCCGGTCGGGCTGCAGGAGCGCGCCGCCCGGCTGCTGCGCGAGCTCGACGCGCTCGGCCTGCCCGTCGAGGAGATCGCGCCCGGTCGCGTCCTGATCGACGCCACGCCGGGGCTGCGCCTGCACGGCGGTCCCCGCCGGCTCGTCGAGCGCCTGCACGAGCTGGCGGCGCCCGGCGAGACGATCCGCATCGGCGCCGCCCCCACGCGCTTCGCCGCGCTGATGGCCGCGCGGCTCGCTCGGCGTCGACCGCGCATCCTCGGCGCCGAGGAGGTCGTCGAGGCGATCGCCCCGCTGCCCGTCCGCCTGCTGCACGAGGACGGCGGCGTCCCCGCGGAGCTGTGCGAGGCGCTGGTGCTCGTCGGCATCGATCGCCTCGGCGGCGTGGCCTCGCTGCCCCGGCTGGCGGTGCGCGATCGCTTCGGGCCGGCCGGTGTCGATGCCTGGCGGATGGCGCGCGGCGAGGACGGCTCGGCGATCGCGGCACAGGCGCCCCCGGTGCTCGTGCGCAGCGTGCTCGCCCCGCCGGCGCCGATCGCCACGGCGGAGGCGCTCGAGCAGGCGCTGGGCGTGCTGATCAGCCGCACCGTCCTGCTGCCCGAGCGCGGAGACGCCGCGCCGCGGCTCCTGCGGCTGCAGGCCCGGCTCATCACCGGCGAGTCCTGGGCGTGCGAGGCGCCGCTGCGCGAGCCCACCGTCGACGTGCCGCGCCTGCTGCTGGCCCTGCTGCCGAAGGCGCAGCGGCTGCCGGCGCCCGCCGAGCGCCTGGCGCTGACGTTCGCCGAGCTCTCCGCGGCACCGCGGCAGCTGACGCTGCTGGAGCGCGAGGGCGCCGAGCGCGATCAGCGCCTGGAGGGCGCGGCGCAGCAGGTGCGCGCCGCGGTCGGCGAGGGCGCGCTGCTCCGCGTCGTCGGCGTCGATCCCTCGAGCCGTCTGCCCGAGCGACGCTACGGGCTGGCGCCGCGATGAGCCGCGCGCTGCGTCCGCTGCGCTCGCAGACGCCGCAGCCCTGCCGCGTCGAGGCCGGAGCCGACGGCCGACCGCTGCGCGTCGATGGCCGCGCGGTCGAGGCCGTGCGCGAGGAGTGGCGCATCGAGGAGGGCTGGTGGAGCACGCCGTGCCGGCGTCGCTGCTTCTCGGTCGCGCTCGCCGACGGGCGCATCCGCACCGTCTACCAGGATCGGCGCAGCGGCGCCTGGTGGCGCTATGGCGGCTGAGTACGTCGAGCTGCACTGCCACTCCGCCTACTCCTTCCTCGACGGCGTCGCGCACCCGGAGGAGCTCGTCGATCGCGCCTGCGCACTCGGCTACACCGCACTCGCGCTGACCGACCACGACAACCTCTGCGCTGCCCTGCCCTTCGCGCACGCCGCGACGGCCGCCGGGCTCCAGGCGATCACCGGCTGCGAGCTGACGGTCGAGACCGACGGCGGCCTGCGGCACCTCGTGCTGCTCGTCGAGAGCCGCGCGGGCTACGCCAACCTCTGCCGCCTGATCACCGCGGCGCACGCCGGCACCCGCGCACCCGACGGCACGGTCGCCCGTCCGCCCGGCGTGGCGCTCGACCACGTGCTGGAGCACGCCGAGGGGCTCACCTGCCTGACGGGCTGCCCGCAGCAGGGCGTCCTACGCGACGATGATCCCGCCGCAGCGCGTCGGCGTCGCGACCTGCTGCTCGAGGCCTTCGGCGAGCGCCTGGCGATCGAGCTGCAGCGCCCCTTCCGCCAGGGCGCCGAGCAGCAGCTGCGCGTCTTCGAGCGGCTGGCTCGCGAGCACGGCATCCCCCTTGTCGCGACGAATGACGTGCATCTGCACCTGCGTCGCCGCGGTCCGCTGCAGGATGTGCTCGTCGCGATCCGCGAGCACCTCGCGCTCGACGCCTGCGGCGCGCTCCTGCGCGGCAATCGAGAGCACGTCCTCAAGCCGCCGATCGAGATGCGCGAGCTGTTCGCCGATCTCCCCGAGGCGACGCGCGAGACGCTGAGGATCGCGGAGCGCTGTCGCTTCGATCTCACGGCAAGCCTCGGCTATCGGCCGCCGGCACGCGAGGCCGATGCGGATCTCGAGCTGCGTGAGCTCTGCGCGGCGCACCTCGACGACCGCTATCCCCCGGCCTCGCCCTGGCGGCGGGAGGCCGAGGAGCGCCTCGCGACCGAGCTCGGGCTGATCCGTCGGCACGGCCTCGCCGGCTTCTTCCTGCTGCACCGCGAGATCCTCGAGCTGGCGCGCGACGTCGCGCTCGGGGTCCGCGGTGCCGACGCCGCGCGCAACGTGCTGCCACCGGGGCGCGGGCGCGGGTCCAGCGTCGGCTCGATCGTCTGCTACCTGACCGGCCTGTCGCACATCGACCCGGTCGCCGGCCGCCTGTCGCTCGGGCGCTTCCTCAACGAGGAGCTGGCCTCGACCCCTGATATCGATCTCGACTTCCCGCGCGACATCCGCGCCGAGCTGATCCGGCGCATCCACACGCACTACGGCGACCAGCAGGCGGCGCTCGTCGGCGCCTTCGCGACGTACCGCTCCAAGGGCGCGATCCGCGAGATCGGCAAGGCGCTCGCGCTCCCGGCCGGCGACATCGCCCGGCTCGCGGCCGCCTCGGATGGCTGGAGCGCCGAGGCCGTCGGCGAGGAGCTGCGGCGCGTGCCGGGTCTGCGCGAGCGGGCCGACGATCGACGGTTGAGGCTGCTCGCCACCCTGTGCGCGCAGATCGGCGGGCTGCCCCGGCACCTCGGCCAGCACCCCGGCGGGATGATCGTGTCGGATCGCCCGCTCAGCGAGCTCGTGCCCCTGCAGCCCGCGGCGATGGAGGGGCGCACGATCTGCCAGTGGGACAAGGATGCCGTCGCCGACGCGGGCTTCCTCAAGATCGACCTGCTCGGCCTCGGCATGCTCAGCGCCGTCGAGCGCTGCGTCTCGGAGATCCACCGCAGCACCGGCGAGGGGGTCGACCTCTCGCGCGTGCCGCTCGACGACGCGGGCGTCTACGAGGAGATCCAGGCGGCCGATACCGTCGGCGTCTTCCAGATCGAGTCCCGGGCGCAGATGCAGACCCTGCTGCGCGTGCAGCCGACGTGCCTCGACGATCTGGTGGTCGAGGTGGCGCTCGTGCGACCCGGACCGATCCAGGGCGGCGCCGTCAATCCGTACATCCAGCGGCGCATGGCGCGGCGTGCCGATCCGACGATCCCGATCCCGTACGAGCATCCGCTGCTCGAGGAGCCGCTGCGCGACACGCTCGGCGTGATCATCTTCCAGGACCAGGTGCTCGACGTCGCGCAGGCGCTCGCGGGCTTCACCCCCGGACAGGCCGAGGCGCTGCGACGCGCGATGAGCCGGCGTCGCAGCCGTGCCGCGCTCGAGGCCCAGTGGCAGGCCTTCCTCGCCGGCACGGCGACGCGGGGCGTGCCCGAGCACGTGGCGCGCACCGTCTTCCGGCAGATCATCGCGTTCTCGGCGTTCGGCTTTCCCAAATCGCACTCGGCGGCGTTCGCCCTGCTCGCGTACCAGAGCGCCTGGCTGCGCCGCCACCATCCCGCGGCGTTCCTCTGCGCGCTGCTGATGGAGCAGCCGATGGGGTTCTACCCGCCTGCGTCGCTGATCCGCGATGCGGAGCGGCGGCAGGTGCGGGTGCTGCCGGTCGATGTGGGCGCCTCGCACGTGGAGGCGCGCTGCGAGGGCGAGCGCGCGGTGCGCCTCGGTCTTCGGCAGGTGATCGGCCTCGGTGAGGACGATGCCCGTGCGATCGTCGCGGAGCGCGAGGCGCGCGGCCCGTTCCCCGACGTCCGCGCGCTGGCCAACCGCCTGGACCTGCCGACGGCGCAGCTGCAGCGGCTGATCGCCGCCGGCGCCTGCGACGCGCTGGGTCCACGGCGGCGTCTGCTCTGGGAGCTCGGCCTGGCCGCGCGTCCGACGGGGCACGGTGCGGGCAGCCAGCTGGCCTTCGATCTGCAGCTCGGCGAAGCGCCCGTGGGCCTGCCCGAGCCGGGCGCGTGGGAGCTGCTCGTCTCCGACTACGCCACGACCGGTGTCTCCGTGCGGGAGCACCCCATTCGGCAGCTGCGGCCGCTGCTCGGTGATCTGCTCGACTCATCGCGGCTCGCGCAGCTGCCGCATGGCGCGCCGGTGGCGATCCCCGGCCTCGCGGTCGCACGGCAGCGGCCGGCGAGCGCCAAGGGCATCGTGTTCCTGCTGCTCGAGGATGAGCACGGGCTCTTCAACCTCGTGCTGATGCCCGACGTCTACGAGCGTCACCGTCTGCTGGCGCGCAGCGAGCCGCTGCTGCTCGTCCACGGTGCGCTCGAGCATCGCGAGCGTCAGGTCACCGTGCGCGTCGAGTCGCTGGCGCCCCTCGATCTGCCGAACCGCCGGGCGCTGCCCGTCGAGGCCGATCTGCAGCAGCTGCGAGGAGTGGCCCCACCGCCGCAGCACTTCGCGCAGGGGCGTCGCCGGGCGTGAGGACTACGACGAGTGGTAGAGGATGACCGGCATCCCCATGGAGCCGAAGTCCCACACCACCGAGGCGTTCGAATGCTCGAGGCGGACGCAGCCGTGCGACGCCGGGTAGGCGGGGACGTCGGGGTACTCGTGCAACGCGAAGCCCTCGTGGAAGTACTGCGCGTACGGGAGCCAGATCTTGAACTTGTAATCCCAGCTCGACAACTCGCGACGGATGATCGTGAACTCGCCGTCCGGGGTGTTGCCGGTGGCGCCGGTCGAGGTGTGGATCACGCGCTTGACGGAGCCATCCGCGTTGACGAGGAACACGATGCCACGGGCGATGTCGACCTCGATGTGCTTGCCGCGGTCGGTGAACCGCGGCACGGGGGCCTCGGCGCGCATGATCATCGCGAGCGTCTCGGCGCCGGCGACACCGGTGCGCTCCACGCGGTTGTAGCCCTGGAAGGCGACGACGCCCTGCCAGGTGGCCGCGTCGAAGTTGCCCGAGACGTTGTTCTGTCCGAGGTAGCCGTAACGGGCGAGGCCCTCCTGCAGCTGGCGCACACCAGGACCCTTGTCGCCGTACTGGAAGCCGCCCGGGAAGTCGGTGCCCGGATCCTTGCCGGCCTGCGCGCGGTAGGTGATCGCGAAGTAGCCGGCCGCGGCGGTGCGACCCCACGTCGTGAACTGCCTGCGGCCCTTGGCGAGCTGATCGCGCGAGGTCGTGGCGAACCCGTTGACGATCGCGCCGTCGCCACCGTCGATGACGGTCCAGCCGGTGACCCAGTCGAGCAGGCCCTGCGACCACTTCAGCGCATCGGTGGTCGTCGTCGTGCTGCGGGTCCAGCGCGTGGCATTCTCGGTGCCGCTGCGCTCGAGGTTCACCGTCGTCTGCACGCGGGCGATGTCGTCGAAGACCACGGGGGCCTTGCCGACCGCGTCCTGGAGCGAGACCGTGAGCGCATGACCGGACTGCTCCGTGAACTTCCGCTGGCCGGCGGAGTCGGGATGCACGCCGAAGACGACGTTGCGATCGTCGAGCGCCGTCGCCCAGTTGAGGCTCACCGACTGGGAGGAGTTCGGCAGGTTGATCATGATCGGCGTCTTGACGCCGGCGGCGCGGAGCGCGCGGATGTCGTTGCCCTGGGACCAGATCCACGCCTCGGTATCGCCGCAGGCCTGTCCGGCGGTGAAGGGGCCGCAGCTCGGATCGGTCTCGGGCAGGTACCAGACGTTGGTCTTCTTCGGGAACCAGCTCGCGAGCGTCTGCAGCCAGACCGACTGATCCTCCGCGTTCAGCGCCGTGTTGGCGAACAGGATCTGGAGGCCGTGGGCCTTGGCGAGGCGCTGGAGCTTCTGGAAGGCGAGTCGATGGGGATCGTCGTTCGCCGCGCTCGACACGTCGACGCGCACGAGGTTGGCGCCCATCCTCTGGATGCGCTTGAAGTCGGCGGCCGCTGTGGCGACGTCGGGAGTCGGGAGCGGTGCGGCCGGATCCGCGGGAACGAAGCGCCCGCCGCCCCAGATCACGCCGCGCACCTTCATCTCGTGCCCCTGCGCGTCGATGATCTTGGCCCCACTCACGTGTGCGGACTTCGCCTCGGCGGCGGTCGCGGCGCCCATGCACGCCAGCA
>CAWUMZ010000038.1:0-12319 GCA_963923625.1 uncultured bacterium
GGTGCCCGGCTCCCGCCGCGCGCCGGGTAGCCTTCGGGACGTGAGCGCGGTCTTCACATCCACCACCCGACGGGTGTCCGCATGAAGCGCGGCGGCAAGGAGCGCGGCCGGCGCATCGACGGACTCCTGCGCGAGGTCCTCGGCGAGCGCATCGCGCGGCTCAACGACCCGCGCCTGCGCGCCGTCACCGTGGTCGAGGTGCGCGCGTCGAAGGACACCGCCGTGGCCGACGTCTTCGTGCAGCTGCACGGCAACGAGAAGGCGCAGCAGCGCGCGCTCGAAGGTCTGGAGGCAGCGCGACCCGTGCTCCAGGGCGCGGTCAACGACGAACTGTCGCTGCGCAACACGCCCGTCCTGCGGTTCATCCACGACGAGTCGATCGATCGCGCCAACCGCATCGAGCAGCTGCTGCGCGACAACCCCCCGGTGCTGCCGGAGGACGCCGAATGACCCTGGCCGACGTCGCCGCCGCGCTGCGCGAGCATCCGCGTATCGTCGTCGCCTGCCACGAGGCCCCCGATGGCGACGCCCTCGGTTCGCTGACGGGCTGCGGCCGCGCGCTGCGCGACAGCGGCTGGGACGTCGTGCTGTGGGCGCCCGGCGACGCACCGCTGCCCGCCGACTACGCCTGGCTCGGCTACGACGATCTGGTGCGCGAGCCGCCGGCCGATCTCGATGAGCGGCTGCTGCTCGCCCTCGACTGCGGCTCCGCCCAGCGCCTCGGAGGTCGGGGCGAGGAGGCTGTGGCCCTGGCGGCCATGAGCGCCAACGTCGACCACCACGCCGACAACACGCGTTTTGCGGCGATCAACGTCGTCGATCCTGACGCCGCCTGCGCCACCGTGCTGTGCCTGCGCCTCCTGCGGCTGCTCGGGCTGCCGCTCTCGCACGCCACGGCGGAGGCGCTCTACGTGGGAATCGTCACCGACACGGGGCGCTTCATGTTCGCCAACGCCAACGAGGAGGCCCACGCCGCCGCCGGCGACCTGATCGCCCTGGGCATCGAACCGGACGAGATCTTCCGTCGGCTCTACGAGGGCAAGCCCGCTGCACGCGTGCGTCTGCTGGCGCGGGCGCTCTCGACGCTCGACCTGCGCGCCGGCGGGCGCCTCGCCGTCGCGTGCATCACCATCGACGACCTCGAGCAGACGGGGGCCGAGGAGGGCGACTCCGAGGGCGTGATCGACCACCTGCGCGCCATCCGCGGCGTGGACGTCGCCGCCGTCATCCGCGAGCCACGCGCCGGAGGCGGCCCCCTCAAGAAGGTGTCGCTGCGCAGCGCGCAGCCCGATGTCGACGTGGCGCGCATCGCCCACGTCGGCGGCGGTGGCGGCCACGCGATGGCCGCCGGCTTCGCCATGGAGGGCGACTTCGCGCACGTGATCGACCTCATCGAGACGGAGCTGACGCGTGGCTGAGGCGCCCTCTGCCGGTCTCCTGCTCGTCGACAAGCCGGCGGGTGCCAGCTCGTTCGGAACGATCAGCCGTCTGCGTCGCGCCTACGGCCGCAAGCTGGGGCACACCGGCACCCTCGATCCCTTCGCGACCGGGCTCCTCGTCGTGCTGCACGGCCGCGCCACGCGGCTGGCGCCGTACCTCGGCGAACTCGACAAGCGCTACCGCGCGACCGTGCGCTTCGGCGCGACGTCGACCACCGACGATCCGGAGGGGGAGGTCGCAGAGTCCGGAGCGACGATCGATGAGGCCGCCCTGCGGGCCGCGCTTCCCGCCTTCGTCGGCGAGCTCACGCAGATCCCGCCGGCCGCGAGCGCCGTGCACGTCGACGGCGAGCGCGCCTACCGGCGTTTCCGCCGCGGCGAGGAGGTAGCAGTGCCAGCACGGCAGGTGCTGGTGCACGAGCTCGAGCTGCTCGACTTCGATGACGCCACGCAGACCGCGGAGCTGGACGTGTCCTGCGGTCCCGGCACCTACATCCGCAGCATCGCGCGCGATCTGGGCGAGACCCTCGGCACGGGCGCGTACCTGACTGCGCTGCGACGCACCGAGGTGGGCCGCTTCGACGTCGCCGACGCGGCGGCACCCGATGCCATCGCCGACGCGCCCCCCGGCACGCTCGGCTGGCAGTCGCCCCTGGCCGCGATCCCGCAGCTGCCGCACCGCGGCCTCACACCCGAGGAGCGGATCGCGATCGGCCACGGCCGGCGAATCGCGAATGACGGCCTGGACGGCGACGTCGCGCTGGTCGACGATGCGGTCCTCGTCGCGATCGGCAACGCAACCGGCCCGGAAATCGCCCCGCAGCTCGTCCTGGAGCCCGCATGACCGAGCGCCAGATCCGCACGCTCCACCAGGGCATCGACGAGGTGCCGCCCGGTCGCCGCTCCGTCGCGCTCGGCACCTTCGATGGCGTGCACCGTGGACATCAGGGCGTGATCGCCGCCGCACGCGAGGTCGGTCAGCGCCTCGGCGTCAGCACCATGGCGGCGACGTTCCATCCGCGGCCGGCGACCGTCATCCGCCCCGGAACGCCGCCCGGTTCGCTGAGCGGCATCACCGAGCGCATCCGCATGCTGTACCAGGCCGGTGCGGACGAGGTCGTGATGATGCGGTTCACCCCGGAGCTCGCGCAGCTGAGCGCGGCCGAGTTCGTCGAGCAGGTCGTCGTCGCGAAATTCGGAGCGGTGGCCATCACCGTGGGCGAGGACTTCCGATTCGGACACGACCGACTCGGCGGCGTCGAGGCGATGCGCGCGCTCTGCGAGCCGCTCGGCGTGGAGGTCGACGCCGTGGAGCTGCTCGCCGACGACGGCGACAAGATCTCGTCGTCGCGCATCCGCGGTCTGATCAGCGAGGGGGAGATGCAGGAGGCCGCCGCGCTGCTCGGTCGCCTGCCATCGCTCGACGGCGTCGTGGCCCACGGCGACAAGCGCGGTCGCGAGATCGGATTCCCGACCGCCAACCTCAGCATGGTGCCGGGGCAGCAGCTGCCCGCCGAGGGCGTCTACGCGGGCTGGGCGACGATCAACCCCGGCGAACAGCGCTATCCGGCAGCCATCAGCGTGGGTCGCAACCCGCACTTCGGCGACGTCGACGACCTGCGCATCGAGGCGCACCTCCTCGATTACGACGGCGGCGAGATCTACGACCGGCCGATGCGCCTCGACTTCCACTCGCTCGTGCGGGGACAGGGCGTCTACGACAGCCTGGACGCGCTGATCGCGCAGATCACGGCCGACGTCGAGATCGTCCGCCAGCGTACGTCCGCCATCGCGTAGACGGTACGCTGGGTGCCGATGCGACGCACGCTCCTCCTCGCCCTGCTCGTGCTGTGCGCGCTGCCCGGTGGCGCCTCGGCGATCACGACGCGGATCATCGGCGGCGGCCTCGCGACCGAGGCCGACTGGCCTTCGACCGTCGCGCTCGAGACCACGTACGGCTCGCAGTTCTGCGGCGGCTCGCTCGTCGCGCCGCAGTGGGTTCTCACCGCCGGGCACTGCAAGATCTATCCGGCCAGCCAGATTCGGGTGCTGGCCGGTACGACGTCGCTGACGGGCGGCTCGGGACAGCTGCTGCCCGTCGAGCGGCAGGTGCGCCATCCCGGCTACAAGCAGGTCGTGCCCGGAGCACCGCGCGACGACCTCATGCTCGTGCATCTCGCGGCGGCCAGCGCCGCGCCGCCGATCCCGCTCGCCACCGGCACCGCGCCGCCGCCCACCGGCTCGGTGCTCCATGTCGCCGGCTGGGGATCGACCACCTACAACGCCTCCGATGACTCCTTCGGCACGGGCTCGCCCGACCTGCGCAGCGTCGCCGTGCGCGTGAAGCCCGCGCAGCAGTGCATCGACGCCTACGGCGACCGCGCCTTCCACCCGCAGGACATGATCTGCGCCTCGCTGCCGCACCGCGATGCCTGTGCGGGTGACAGCGGCGGGCCGCTGGTCGACCACGCCGGCCCCGGTGGCGTGCTGCTCGGCGTCGTCTCGTGGGGTACCGGCTGCGCGCTCGCGCGCTACCCCGGCGTCTACTCGCTCGTCGTGCACAACCGGTGCTGGGTGGAGTCGACGATCAGCGCCCCTGCCGCACCGTCCGCGATCGCCCTTGCGCAGGGCGACGGCTCGCTGACCGTCGACTGGCAGTGGACGAAGGCCTGTGAGGACGCGCCCATGCCGAGCGGCTATCGCGTGCGCGTCGCCGAGACCGGCCAGGTGCTCGACGTCGCCGGCGGCGAACGCCGTGCCGTGCTGACCGGCCTCGCGAACGGCACGACGTACAACCTCAGCGTCACCGCGCTCAACGAGAACGGCGAGAGCGCGCCGGTCGGCATCGCCGGCACCCCGGGACCGAACTTCGTCGCCGCGCAGCGCGCCGCCTGGACCGGCTACCGCACGGCAACGATCGGCTTCACGCTGGCGCCCCACGGTGCACCGCTGCAGTGGCGCGCCGAGTCCGGCGTGGGCCTGCGCTTCCGCGCCGGTCCCTGGCAGAGCGCCGCTCCGAGCGAGACACCGCAGGCACTGACGGCGCCGATCGCCGGGCTGGCCGTTGGCAAGGCCGTCGACGTGCGCATCGTCGCGACGGACGGCACGACCACGACGATGGCCGAGCGCACGCAGCTGCCCCAGCCGGCGCGCCCCGCGCCGATCGGCGGCGTGCACGCGCACGGCGACTTCACCGTGGGCAGGTCGGTGCGGTGCGACATCGGCCGATGGAGCGGCACGCGCCCGTTCGCGGTGACGCGTCAGTGGCTGGCGGATGGGCGCGCGATCAAGGGCGCGACGGCCACGGCGTTCCGCATCACGTCCGCGCAGGCCGGCACCGCCGTCGCGTGCCGGGTGACGGTGAGCGGTCCGGGCGGAATCACCAAGTCCACCACGGCCGCGATCCTCGTGGCGGCCTAGTTCCGCGTCGGCTCGGGCTCGGGCACGCCGCGCCGCGCGACGCCGTCCGCGATCGCCGCGTCGGCCACCGCGGTCGCGACGCTCTCGACGACCTTGCGATTGAAGACGCTCGGCACGATGTACTCGGGCGTCAGCTCATCCACGCCGATCGTGTCGGCGATGGCGGTGGCGGCGGCGAGCTTCATCCCCGGCGTGATGCTGCGGGCCCGCACATCGAGGGCGCCGCGGAAGATGCCCGGAAACGCCAGCACGTTGTTGATCTGATTGGGATAGTCGCTGCGCCCCGTCGCCATCACGGCGGCGATGCCCTCGACGAGCTCGGGGACGATCTCGGGATTCGGGTTCGCCATCGCGAAGATGATGGGGTCGGCGTTCATCGAGCGCACCATGTCGACGTCGATGACGCCGGGACGCGAGACGCCGATCACGACGTCGGCGCCGCGCAGCGCCTCGGCGGCGCCGCCGGTGATCCCCTCGGGATTCGTGCGCTCGGCGTACGCCTGCAGCTCCGGATCCATGCCCGGACGATCGCGATGGACGATGCCATCGACATCCACCCCGACGACGTGCGTGACACCGCCGGCGAGCAACATGCCGGTGACCGCGGTACCCGCGGCTCCCGTGCCGATCACGACGACGCGGATCGTGCCGATGTCCTTGCCCACGACCCGGAGCGCGTTGCGGAGCGCGGCGAGCACGGTGATCGCGGTGCCGTGCTGATCATCATGGAAGACGGGGATGTCGAGCGTCTCCTGCAGCCGGCGCTCGATCTCGAAGCAGCGCGGTGCGGAGATGTCCTCGAGGTTGATGCCGCCGAAGCCCGGCGCGATCAGCTCGACGGCGCGGACGATCTCGTCGGGGTCCTTGGAGTCGAGGCAGATCGGCCACGCGTCGACGCCGGCGAACTCCTTGAAGAGCATCGCCTTGCCCTCCATCACCGGCATCGCGGCGGCGGGGCCGATGTCGCCGAGGCCGAGCACCGCCGATCCGTCCGTGACGACCGCGATCGCGTTGCCCTTGACGGTCAGGTTCCAGACGTTGTCCGGGACGTCCGCGATCGCGCGCGAGACGCGCGCCACGCCGGGCGTGTACGCCATTGAGAGGTCGTCGCGCGTGCGCACAGGCACCTTCGGCGTCATCTCGATCTTGCCGCCCTTGTGCATCAGGAACGTGCGATCCGAGACGTTGATCACGCGGATGCCCTCGATCGCGGAGATGGCATCGACGACGCGTTCGCCGTGCTCCTCGTTGGCGCAGAGCACGCTGATGTCGCGCACAACCGAGTCCTGATCGACGCGGACGAGATCGATCGCGCCGAGGATCGCGTCGGCCTCGCCGATCGCCGCGGCGACGCGCGCGAACTGCCCCGGCTCGTGCGGAATCAGCGCGCGGATCGTCAGGCTGTAGGACGCGGAGTGGTGGGTGGCCACGGGACTCAGGGTAGCGCGCATGCTGTGACGGCTAGGCTGCACCCATGGTCAAGAAGGCGTCCGAGCTCGATCTCAACGACACACCCGCCCGCGAGAGCCGGCTGTTCCTCGTCGACGGCAACTCGCTGGCATACCGCGCCTTCTACGCGCTGCCCGAGGACTTCTCCACGAGCGACGGCTTCCCGACCGGTGCGCTGTTCGGCTTCGCGAGCATGATGATGAAGCTGCTGCAGGACTACACGCCGTCCGGCGTGATCGTCTGCTGGGACGAGAAGCCGACCGAGCGCCTCGAACTGCACCCCGGATACAAGGGGTCTCGCAAGCCCACCCCGGAGCTCCTCAAGGAGCAGCGGCCGTTCTTCCCGGAGCTCGTGGAGGCGTTCGGCTACCGCAATCTCAGCGTCGAGGGGCGCGAGGCCGACGACGTCATCGGCACCCTCACGCGCATCGCCGACGAGCAGGCGATCGCGACGTGCATCGTCTCGACCGACCGCGACGCCTTCCAGCTCGTCAGCGACCTCGTCTGCCTGATGATGAACCCGCGCGGGATGACGGAGGTCCTCGTGTACACGCCCGAGCGCGTCGCCGAGCGCCTCGGCGTGCCGCACACCGCCGTGCCCGACCTGATCGGCCTCAAGGGCGACACCTCCGACGACATCCCGGGCGTGCCCGGCATCGGCGAGAAGACCGCGGCCGAGCTCCTCGACGCCTACAAGACGCTCGAGGGCGTGTACGAGCACATCGACGAGATCAAGGGCCCGAAGCGCAAGCAGAACCTGATCGAACACCGCGAGGAGGCCTTCCGGTCGCGCGAGCTCGGCACGATCGTGCGCGACATCCCCGAGCTCGCCGACTTCGATCCCGGTGCCGTCCTCGATGCCCCGCCGGATCGCTCGAAGCTGGCGGAGCTGTTCCGCAAGTGGGAGATGCACCAGCTGCTGCGCCGCCTCGATGACCTCGAGGATCTGCTGCCCTCGGCCGCTGCGGCCACAGCAGCGCCGGCAGGACCGGGGGAGACCGCGACGCGCATTTCCGGTTCCGATCTGCGGGCGAAGCTGACCGACTGCCTCGAGGCCGGCATCGCCGCTGCCGATGGCCTGCTGGCGGTCTCGACCGACCAGGGCAACTGGCTCGTTGCCGCGGATGACCCGAACGTCGCCGCGGCGCTCGCCGAGCCGGCGCTGATCGGACACGACGTCAAGGCAGCGCTCCGCGCCGTCGGCGCCGAGCGCATCGCACCGGCCTTCGACACGGCGCTCGCCGCGTACCTGCTCGATCCCGGGCGCAATGGCTACCCCTTCGACGATCTGCTGCGCGAATACGCGGTCGGCGTCGTCACCGAGGGCGAGGGCGCCGACGCGCTGCGCGAGGCGATCGGCGTGCGCCAGCTGCGCCAGCCGCTCACCGATCGGCTCGCCGAGCGGCGCCTCCTGCCGTTGCTCGCCGACCTCGAGCTGCCGCTGGTGCCCGTCCTCGCCGAGATGGAGCGCGTGGGCATCGCCGTCGACATCCCCGTCCTCGAGGCGATCGCGACCCGCTGCGCCACCGAGGTCGCCGAGCTCGAGACCGAGGCACACCGCCTGGCCGGCGGCGCCTTCACGCTCGGCTCGCCCAAGCAGCTCGGCGACGTGCTCTTCAACCGCCTCGACCTGCCCGTCCAGTCGTCCGGCAAGACGGGCCCGTCGACCGATCGCACCGTGCTCGCCAAGCTGCGCTCGCTGCACCCGATCATCCCGGTGATCGAGCGCTGGCGCGAGCTCTCCAAGCTGCTCTCGACCTACCTGCGCGCCCTGCCGGAGGCCGCCGCGGCCGACGGTCGCATCCACACGACGTTCTCGCAGCACACCGCCGCCACGGGTCGGCTGTCGTGCACGAACCCCAACCTGCAGGCGATTCCCGTCCGCACGCCGATCGGGCAGGAGATCCGTGCGGCGTTCATCGCCGCGCCTGGCACGCAGCTGATCAGCTGCGACTACTCGCAGGTCGAGCTGCGCATCCTCGCGCACCTCTGCCAGGAGCCGGGGCTCGTCGAGGCGTTCCGACGCGGCGACGACGTGCATCGCGCAACCGCCGCCGAGGTGCTCGGCAAGGAGCCGGCCGACATCACGAAGGAGGAGCGCGATCGCGCCAAGGCCGTCAACTTCGGGATCATCTACGGCATCAGCTCCTTCGGGCTCGCCGAGCAGCTCGAGATCGGCCGCGACGAGGCGCAGCAGTACATCGACACGTACCTCGGGCGCTACCCAGGCGTCCAGGCGTTCATCTCGCGCACGATCGAGGAGACCGCCGAACGCGGGTACGCGCTGACGCTGCTCGGCCGACAGCGCCCGATCCCCGAACTGCGCGCGAAGAACCGCCAGGTGCACCAGCTCGGCGAGCGCCTCGCCGTCAACTCGCTGATCCAGGGCACCGCCGCCGACATCATCAAGGTCGCGATGATCGCCTGCGATCGCCGCATTCGCGACGAGGGGCGCCAGGCGAAGCTCGTGCTGCAGGTGCACGACGAGCTCGTCTTCGAGGTCGCCGACGGCGATGTCGACGCGGTCCGCGATCTGATCGTCGAGGAGATGGTCAACGCGCACGAGCTCGACCCGCCGCTCGTCGCGGATGCCGGCGTCGGGCGCACGTGGGCCGCGGCGAAGGAGTAGCGGGGTGGGCTGGAGCCCGCTTTCCCCTGCGTTGATACGCTCCGGCGCTGTATCAGGGTCATTCCGACCCGCAATGACAAGGACAGTCCTCTACCGATGAGCATGACCAAAGAAGAGATGATCGCCGCAGACCCCAGCGTCTGGATCGAGATCGACGGCGAGATGGTGCCGAACTACGACGCGACGATCTCGGAGTTCTCCGAGGGCGACGTGGTGACCGGCAAGGTCGTGCGCATCGACAAGGACGAGGTCCTGATCGACATCGGCTACAAGAGCGAGGGCGTGATCCCCGTCGCCGAGCTGAGCATCCGCCGCTCCGTCGACCCCGGTGACGAGGTCGAGCTGGGCGAGGAGGTCGACGCCCTCGTCATGCAGAAGGAGGACCAGGACGGCCGTCTGATCCTGTCCAAGAAGCGCGCCCGCTTCGAGAAGGCGTGGAAGCGCATCGAGGCCGCCGCCGAGTCCGGCGAGCCCGTCGACGGCACGGTCATCGAGGTCGTCAAGGGCGGCCTGATCATCGATCTCGGCGTGCGCGGCTTCCTGCCCGCGTCGCTGGTCGACATCCGCCGCGTCCAGGACCTCGAGGAGTTCCGCGGGCAGGAGCTCCGCTGCAAGGTCATCGAGCTCAACCGCTCGCGCAACAACGTCGTGCTGTCGCGTCGCGCGATGCTCGAGGAGGAGCGCCGTGAGGTTCGCCAGCGCATCCTCGACGATCTCGCCCCGGGCAAGACCGTCAAGGGCGTCGTCTCGAACATCGTCGACTTCGGCGCGTTCGTCGACCTCGACGGCATCGACGGCCTGATCCACATCTCGGAGCTGTCCTGGAGCCACGTCAACCACCCGTCCGAGCTCCTCGAGATCGGGCAGGAGGTCGAGGTCAAGGTCCTGGACGTCGACCGCGACCGCCAGCGCATCTCGCTCGGCCTCAAGCAGACGCAGGCCGATCCGTGGCAGCGCGTCCTCGAGAGCTACCAGCAGGGCGACGTCGTGCACGGCCGGGCCACCAAGGTGGTCACGTTCGGTGCCTTCGTCGAGATCCTGCAGGGCGTCGAGGGTCTGGTGCACATCTCCGAGCTGGCCGAGCGCCACATCGAGAACCCGCGCGAGATCGTCTCGCAGGGTGATCACGTGCTCGTCCGCATCATCGAGATCGACGCCGAGCGCCGCCGTCTGTCGCTGTCCATGAAGCAGGTCCTGCCGGGCGACCCGATCCTCCCGCCGATCAGCCTGATCCCCGGCGGCGAGCCGTTCATCGATCCCAACGAGCCGATCGCCGAGCCGAGCGGATCGCCCGACCTCGAGCTCGACCACGTCGAGGAGGGTGAGTACGACCTCGAGGGTCTGCTCCCGCCGGGCATGGCCGCCGAGCTCGCCGCCGCCGTCGCGGCCGAGCAGGCCAACAAGGAGGCCGCCGCGGCCGCCGAGGCGGAGGCCGTCGTCGAGGACATCGCCGAGGCCGAGGCCGAGGCGGACGGCACCGAGGCCTAGGCCGAGGTCATGTCCGGTCAGCCGCCGCTGATCGGGGTGACCGGCGCGATCGGCGCCGGCAAGTCCAGCGTGCTGCAGGCGTTCGCCCTCCGGGGCTGCGCCTGCCTGAGCGCCGACGCCGTCGTGCACACGCTCTACCACCAGAGCCGTGTGCGCGACGCCGTCGTCGCGCGGTTCGGCGAGCAGGTCCTCGACGCGCAGGGCGAAATCGACCGCGTCACGCTCAGCCGACTCGTGTTCGGCGATGCGAACGCATTGGAGTGGCTGGAGCGCTTCCTGCACCCCCTGGTGGACGAGCACATGCGGACGTGGCTCGCCGAGGCGCAGCTGCGCGAGCCCGCGCCGCCGCTCGTCGTGTACGAGTCTCCGCTCCTGTTCGAGGCCGGGCTGCGCGATCGCTTCGACCGTGTGCTCGTCGTGACGGCCGACGATGCGGTGCGCGCGGCGCGGATCGCGGCACGCGGCGGTCTCGATCGTCTGGCCGAGCGCGAGGCGCGCCAATGGACGCAGGCGCAGCGCCTCGAGGCGGCCGATGACGCGATCGACAACAGCGGCACCCTGCCCGAGCTGCAGGACGCGGTCGACGCGTACATCGACCGATACGCTGGGGCGTGATGCGCCGTGCCCTCGGGTTCATCCTCCTCGCGCTGATCGGCCTCGGCCTCGTCGGCTTCCTCGTCGTCCGAACGGAGCCCGCCTGGTTCCTGCGCATGCGCTATCCGCTGCAGTACCAGTCGATCGTCGACGCGCACGCGGACAACTACGGGCTGGAGCCATCGCTGCTCGCGGCGGTGATCTACACCGAATCGAAGTTCGATCCCAACGCGAAGTCGTCGGCCGGTGCGATCGGGCTGATGCAGCTGCTGCCGGCGACCGCCCAGGGGATCGCCGACCACACGGGCGGCGGCCACTACCGGCCAGCCGATCTCTACAACCCCGAGATCAACATCCGCTACGGCGCGTACTACCTGGCGCGTCTGGCGCACAAGTACCGCGATCACCCCGACGCCCTCGATCTCGCGCTGGCCGCCTACAACGCCGGACAGGGCAACGTCGACCGCTGGGTCGCCGCCGCGGGCGCCGGTGCGCCGGTGCGGATCCCGTTCCGCGAGACGCGCGACTACCTCGAGCGCGTCCACCGCCTGCAGGGCGTCTATCAACGCGCGTACGGGTTACGCTGACGCCATGCTGCTGCAGCCACGGGAGATCGATCGACTGCTGCTGTTCCAGGCCGCTGAGCTGGCCCGTGCCCGGCGCGCGCGCGGCCTGCTCCTGAACGCGCCGGAGGCGATCGCGATCATCTCCGACACGGCGTGCGAGGCAGCCCGTGATGGCGCCACCCACGCCGAGGCGGTCGCGGTCGCCCTCGCCGCGCTCGGTCCCGACGACGTGCTGCCTGGCGTCCCCTCGCTCGTGGGGCACATCGAGGTCGAGGCGCTCTTCACGGACGGCATGCGCCTGCTGCTGATCGTCGAGCCGCTCGGACCCGGTGCCGTCGACGGCCCAGGCTCGGTGCGGGCGTCCGACGTGCGCGAGCAGCCGATCCCGGACCTCGTCGAGGTCGAGGTGACGAGCACCGCAGCCGTCCCGATCGCAGTCACCAGCCACTGGCACTTCTTCGAGGCCAACCGCCTGCTCGCGTTCGACCGCGCGGCGGCGTGGGGGATGCGCCTCGCGATCCCCACCGGCAGCACCGTCCGCTGGGCACCGGGAGAATCGCATCGCGTGCAGCTGCGCCCCTTCACCGGCCGGCGCATCGCCTACGGCTTCTCGGGCCTCGTCAACGGCCCGCTCGACGCGCCGGGCGCGCGAGATGCCGCACTCGCACTGGCCGCCGAACGCGGCTACCTCGGAGCATCGACATGAGCCTCGACCCGCAGGCATACGCCCGCGT
>CAWUMZ010000039.1:0-11663 GCA_963923625.1 uncultured bacterium
GGAGGTCGACGATCGGATACGGCGTCTCGGGATCGAACTCGGTCGAGTTGGCACCCGGCATGCCGGCGACGTCGCGGGCGAACTCGGCGACGGCGATCTGCATGCCGAGGCACACGCCGAGGAACGGCACCTGGTGCTCGCGGGCGAAGCGCGCCGCGGCGATCTTGCCCTCGATGCCGCGACCGCCGAAGCCGCCGGGGATGAGCACGCCGTCGACGGAGGCCAGCTCCTCGCGGGCCTCGCCGCGCAGCACCGCCTCGGCATCGAGCCAGACGAGCTTGAGCACCGCGCCGTGGTGGATCGCGCCGTGCTTGAGCGCCTCGACGACGGACAGATAGGCGTCCTGCAGCTGGATGTACTTGCCGACGATCGCGATGCGCACCTCGCCCTCGAGGGCGTCGACGCGATCGGCGAGCGCGGACCACTCGCCCATGTCGGCCGGCGGCGCCGAGATGCCGAAGCCGTCGAGCACGAGATCGTCGAAGCCCTGGTCGTGCAGCGCCAGCGCGACGCGGTAGATGTTCGACGCGTCCTCGCACGCGAGGATGCGCTCGGGGTCGAGATCGGCGAACAGCGCGATCTTGTCCTTGAGGTCGCGCGTGATCGGATGCGACGCGCGGCACACGACGATGTCGGGCGTGATGCCGATGCGGCGCAGCTCGTTGACGGAGTGCTGCGTCGGCTTCGTCTTGAGCTCACCGGCCGCCTCGACCATCGGCACCAGCGTGCAGTGGACGTAGCAGACGTTGTCCTTGCCGACCTGGTTGCGCAGCTGGCGGATCGACTCGAGGAACGGCAGGCTCTCGATGTCGCCGACGGTGCCGCCGATCTCGACGAGCACGACGTCGACGGCCTCGGCCTCCGACACGCGCGTAACGCGGCGCTTGATCTCGTCGGTGATGTGCGGGATCACCTGCACGGTCGAGCCGAGGTACTCGCCGCGGCGCTCGCGGCGGATGACGCTGTCGTAGATCGCGCCGGCGGTCGCGTTCGAGAGGCTCGAGGTGTTCTCGTCGATGAAGCGCTCGTAGTGTCCGAGGTCGAGGTCGGTCTCGGCGCCGTCCTCGGTGACGAACACCTCGCCGTGCTGGAACGGGCTCATCGTGCCGGGATCGACGTTGATGTACGGATCGAGCTTGATCACCGCGACGCGGAGGCCGCGGCACTTGAGGATCCGGCCCAGGGAGGCGGCGGTGATGCCCTTGCCGAGAGAGGAGACGACACCGCCGGTGATGAACACGTACCGGGTCTTGGTCTCCGCCATCTCGTTCCTCCGTGGACTGACGGTGTGGACACTAGCCGGGGTGTCGGATGCCATGCAGCGGACGGGTCACGGCACGAGCGCGAGCACGCGCGCCGGGAAGCCCGACGCGCCCACGACGGGCGGCACGCCGACCACGAGCATCGCCCCGACCGCGGGGAGCAGATCGAGCCCGACGAGCCCCTCCAGCTGCCAGAGCCCCGCCGGCAGCGTGCGGTGGTGCACCGGGTACGCGTCGTCGCAGCCGCGGTCCACGGACAGCGTGTCGATGCCGATGCCCGCGAGCCCGCGGTCGACGACGAGCGCGGCGGCGTCGGCGCCGAACCCGGGGAAGCGCATGGCGCCGACATACCGCTCGGGGTCGCCGAGGTGCATGTCCCAGCCCGTCAGCGCGAGCAGCGCCTCGCCGGGCCGGAGCTCGCCGTGCTCGCGCTCCATCGCGCGGATGTCGTCGACGGTGACGGCGTAGTCCGGATCGTCGGCGGCCTGGCCCGACACGTCGACGATGCGCGCCGGCACGACGAGCCGGCCGGCGGCGATCTCGTCGACGGTCGCCCCGCCCTCGACGAAGTGCGCGGGCGCATCGAAGTGCGTGCCGGTGTGCTCGTGGACGTCGATGCGACGGGCGTAGTACCCGTCGGCGGGCACATCGGCCAGGTGCTCGACGCGCAGCGCCTGCTCGCCGGGCCACGGCGTCGTGGCGGGCGAGAGCGGCTGGGTGAGATCGACGACGCGCATCAGGAGCGCGTCCGCAGCGTGCGCGCCAGCTCGAGTGCCTCGGTCGCGGACGCATCGCCGCCGAGCATCCGCGCGAGCTCGGCGTCGACGCCGGTGTCGTCGAGCACCTCGATCGTCGTCTCGGTCGGATCGCCGGGGACCTTCAGCACGCGGTAGTGGCGATCGGCGAGCGCCGCGATCTGCGCGAGGTGCGTGATCACGATGACCTGCGTGGAGCCGGCCAGCTCGCGGAGCTTCTGCCCGACGGCGACGGCCGTCGCGCCGCCGACACCGGCGTCGACCTCGTCGAAGACCAGCGTGGGCACGGCGTCGCGGTCGTGGGCGGCCACGCGCAGCGCGAGCGCGACGCGCGACAGCTCGCCTCCCGACGCGGCGTCGGCGATCGGCGCCGGTCGAAGCCCCGGGTTGGGCGCGAGCAGGATGCGCACCTCATCTGCGCCGGTCAGGCCGAGGTCGCGCTCGACGAGCTCGATCTCGACGGCGGCATCCCCCATGCCGAGATCGGCGAGGTGGTCCTGCACCGCCTGCGCGAGCTTTGGACCGAGCGCGCCGCGGGCCTTGGTCAGCGCCGCGGCCGCCGCCTCCGCGTCGGCCTGGGCCTTCGCCTCGGCCGCGCGCACGGCGTCGAGGCCACCCGCGTCGCCGCGCGCCACGGCGAGCAGGCGGTCGGCCTCCTCCCCCGCCGCGATCGCCTCGTCGAGCGAGCCGTGTCGGCGCACGAGGTCGGTGAGGCGGTCGAGCCGCGCCTCGACCTGCTCGAGGCGAGCCGGATCGTGCTCGATGCCGTCGGCGTAGGCGTGCAGCGAGCGCGAGGCCTCCTCGAGGCGGATGACGGCCTCGCGCAGCTCCTCGGCGATCGGCGCGAGCTCCGGGTCCCGCTCGGCGGCGGCGCGCACCGCGCGCTCGGCCTCGCCCGTCAGTCCGAGCGCGCCCGCACCGTCGTCGGGCGAGAGCAGCGCCGCGGCGCCGGATGTCCCCTCGGCGAGGACGTCGGCGTAGCGCAGGCGCTGGCGCTCCGCCTCGAGCTCGTCGAACTCTCCGGCGCGCGGCTGGATCTCGGCGATGCGCTCGGCGATGCCCTCGAGCTCCGCGATGCGCCCGGCCAGGCCCGCGGCCTCGGTCTCCGCCTGCTCGCGGGCCGTCCGAGCAGCGACGAGCGCGCGCCACGCGGCCGCCATCGTCGCGACCTTCGCGGCCTGCTTGTCACCGCCGAAGGCATCGAGAATGGCGCGCTGCGCAGCCGGCTTGGCGAGACGACGGGACTCGTGCTGCGACACCACGCCGACGAGGCGGCCACCGGCGTCTTCGAGGGCGCCGCGCGTCGCGCTGCGCCCCTGCACGAGCGTGCGCCCGCGCCCGTCCGCGCCGAGGCGCCGCGAGACGAGCAGGCCGTCATCGACATCGTCGACGAGCTCGCGCACGCCGTCGAAGGCCTCGTCGCGGAGCATCTCCTCGGTGATGCGGAACGTCGCCTCGACCTCGACCTGGTCGGCATGCGGCCCGACCAGTCCGGCCTCGCCCTTCGCGCCGAGGACGAGCCCGAGGGCACCCGCCAGGATCGTCTTGCCGGCTCCGGTCTCGCCGGTGATCACCGTCATGCCGGGCGCCGGCTCGATCTCCGCCGCACGGAGCACGACGAGGTTGCCGACGCTGAGCCGCTCCAGCATGGCTAGTGCCCGAACTTGTCGCGGTACCGGGACAGGAACGGCCGATCCGGCAGGATCGCGAGCCGCGCGGTCTCGGGCGCCATGCGGATGACCGCCGTCTCGCCCTTGGCGAGGTGCGCCTGGGCGTGCCCGTCGACGACGACGCGGCTGCCGACATCGCGGGTGCGCGAGACGATGCGCACCTCATGGCCGCGGCCGAGGATCAGCGGGCGCCCGTCGAGCGAGTGCGGCGCGACGAAGGTGACGACCACGGCGTCGACCCCCCACTCGATCACGGAGCCGCCGGCCGACAGGTTGTACCCCGTCGAGCCGGCCGGCGTCGACACGAGGATGCCGTCGCAGCCGCGCTGGCCCAGATCGACGCCGTTGACGGACCACTCGAGGACGGCCATGCGGCCAAGCTGATCGGCCGTCACGAGCACGTCGTTGATGGCGACGAAGCGACCATCAGGGGTCTCGATCGACACGGTCGGCAGGTCGACGGTCTCGAGCCCGCCGCCGAGCACCTCGGGCAGCCGGTCGAGCATCTCGTTCGCGCGCATCGTCGTGAGGAACCCGAACGTGCCGTAGTTGACGCCGACGCACGCCACGGGCCGGTCGATCACGCGGTGCATCGCGCGGAGCATCGTGCCGTCGCCTCCGAGCACGAGGATCAGATCGACGTCGTCCGGGCGGTCGACGCTGATCGGCTGCAGATCGGGGTGCTTGGCGACCTCGTCCTCGTTCAGCACGAGCTCGACGCCGCGTGCGGCCAGCGCCGCGGCGAGCCCCGGCAGCGTCTGCGCGGTGACCGTCGGGTCGCCGTGCGTGACCAGCAGCAGGCGCTGGACGCTAGGTGTCCGCAACGGCGTGCTGGGCGATGCGCTCGGGGTCGGAGTCGGCGTCACGGGCGAGGGGATGGTCCTGGGAGACGAGGGCGAGGGGATATTCGTGGTTGCCGGCGGGTCCCGGGAGACCCGAATCGCGGGCCTCGAGCGGCACCGCGCCGAGATCGGAAGCGTAGCGGGCGACCGAGGCGATCGCCCGGCGGCGCACGTCGGGATCGCGCACCACGCCGCCCTTCCCCACGTCGTCCGGTTGCGCCTCGAACTGCGGCTTGACGAGCACGATCGCCCGCCAGGGCGCTCTGGCACACGCGATCGCGGGCCCGAGGACGTGTCGCAGCGAGATGAACGAGACGTCGGCGACGATCAGATCCGGCGCGAAGGGGAGCGCATCCGCCGCGAGCGTGCGCGCATTCGTGCGCTCCATGACCGTCACCCGCGGGTCCTCCCGCAGCCGGTGGTCGAGCTGTCCATAGCCCACGTCGACGGCGATCACGCGCGCCGCGCCGCGCTGGAGCAGGCAGTCGGTGAACCCGCCGGTGGAGGCGCCGATGTCGAGCACGTCCGCGCCGGACACGTCCCAGCCGAGGTGCGCGAGCATGCCGTCGAGCTTGTCGCCGGCCCGGGAGACGAACCGCGGCAGGTCCCGCACGACGAGCTCGCGCTCGGCCGTCACCTGCTGGCCCGCGGTCTTGGCCGGCTCGCCGTCGATCGAGACGAGTCCCGCCAGGATCCACGCCTGGGCCTTGGATCGCGTCGGCGCGAGCCCGCGCGCGACGAGGGCCTGATCGAGGCGCTCGCGCCCCGCTCCCGCCATCAGCTGGTCCGCCGGTAGATCAGCTCGACGGCCGCCCGCAGGGTCGCCGGATCCCCCGGGAGCGCGTCGAGCAGCGCGTCGGTCCGCTGCCACGACTGCTCGGCGCGATCCTGCGCCTCGGGCAGCCCGAGCACGCGCACCCACGACTGGCGGTCGTTGGCCTCATCGGCGCCCGCCGTCTTGCCGAGCTCCTCGCTGGTCGATGTCGCGTCGAGGACGTCGTCGACGATCTGGAAGGCCACCCCGATCTCGGCGCCGAGCTCCCGATACGCCGCGGTCGTGGCCGCATCGGCGCCGGCCACGTGCAGCCCCATCGCGATGGCCGCCTCCAGCAGGCAGCCCGTCTTGAGCGAGCACATGCGCCGCACCCAGGCCTCGTCGGGCTCGTCGATCGGATGCAGATCGAGATACTGGCCGCGGACCATGCCGTCGGTGGCGATCGACAGCTCATGCACGAGTGCGAGACGCGTCTCCGCGTCGGCCACCCGCCCCTCCGCGATGACGCGGAACGCAAGCGCCAGCAGGCCGTCGCCGACGAGGATCGCGACGTCCTCGCCGAAGGCGACGTGCGTCGTCGGCATGCCGCGACGCAGCGAGTCGTTGTCGAGCGCGGGCAGATCGTCGTGGACCAGCGAGAACGTGTGGACGAGCTCCAGCGCGCAGGCCGCGGGGAGAGCGGCTGCGAGCTCGCCGCCGAGCGCCTCGACGGTGGCGAGCAGCAGCACGGGGCGCAGCCGCTTGCCGCCGGCTCCCACCGGATAGCGAAGCGCCTCGCCGAAGCGCTGCAGCTCGCCGCGCTCGGTGATCAGCGCATCGACGGGGCCGCGCAGCGCATCCTCGACGAGGAGGCGCAGCCGCTCGAGATCAGAGGAGGTCGAGCTGTCCATCACCGCGCTCATCGGCGAGCGCGCGGCGGCGCCGGTCGATCTCCGCGGAGATCTCGCGCGCCGTCTCCTGCAGCTCCTCGAGCGCAGCGACGGCGTCGTCCGGCGCGTCCACCGACTCGAGCCGCGTGCGGGCGGCCTCGAGACGGGCGACGAGCTCGTCGAAGGGGTCGACGTCGGGCATGGACGGAGGTTACCGCCCCTTGCCGCGTGTGCGGGCCGCGGCGCTGAGGATGCCGTTCACGAAGGCGGCGGCCTCGGGCGACGCGTAGCGGCGCGCAAGCGAGACGGCCTCGGCGATCGCGACGGCGGCCGGCGGATCGTCCTGATCCAGCTCGAGCAGGCCGACGCGCAGCACCCCGCGCTCGACCGGCGCGATGCGCTCGATGCTCCAGCCCTCGGCCAGCTCGTCGATCTCGGCGTCGAGGCGCGCCTGCTGCGCGTGCACCCCGTCGATCAGCTGGCGCGAGTACGACGGGAGCGGCCGCTGCGCATCGCGCTCGTGCTGCACCACGATCTCGTCCATCGCGTGTCCGGTGATGTCCTCCTGGTAGAGGAGCATCACCGCGGCGCGGCGCGACTGACGGCGCGACGCATCGGCGTCCCTGGTCTCCGCCTCGGCGCCCACGGCTATGCCTCTCCGAGGGTGGTGAGCGTGTGCCCGACCTCGTCGATGTACGTGGTGGTGTAGCGCCCGGCGCGGAAGTTCGGCTCGTCGACGATCTCGCGCAGCAGCGGGATGGTGGTCGGGATGCCCACGATCTCGAACTCGTCGAGCGCGCGCGCCGAACGGGCGAGCACCGACGCGCGGTCCGGCCCCGACACGATCAGCTTGGCGATCATCGAGTCGTAGAACGGCGGCACGGAGGCGCCGTCCTCCATGAAGGTGTCGATGCGGATGCCGGGTCCGAGCGCCGGACGGAAGCGCTCGATGCGCCCCGGCGCGGGGCGGAATCCGTGCATCGGGTCCTCGGCGTTGATGCGGAACTCGATCGCGTGGCCGCGGTTCTCCGCCTCGCTCCACTGCGGCAGCGCCTCGCCGCCCGCCACGAGCAGCTGCGCCTGCACGAGGTCGAAGCCCGCGACGACCTCGGTCACCGGGTGCTCGACCTGGAGGCGCGTGTTCATCTCCATGAAGTAGAAGGACTGGTCGTCGCCGACGAGGAACTCGATCGTGCCGGCACCCGAGTACTTGAGCGACTCGACGGCGTCGTGCGCCGCGGTGATCATCTGCGCGCGCGTGGCGGCGGACAGGAACGGCGACGGCGACTCCTCGATCAGCTTCTGATGGCGACGCTGGATCGAGCACTCGCGCTCGCCGAGGATGATGCCCCCACCCCGACCGTCGCCCATCACCTGGATCTCGATGTGGTGCGCGTCGATGACGGCCTTCTCGAGGTACATGCCGGCATCGCCGAACGCCGCGTCGGCCTCGGCGCTGGCCGCGAGGAAGAGGTCGCGCACCTGGCCGGGCTCGTGGACGAGGCGCATGCCCTTGCCGCCGCCGCCGGCCGCGGCCTTGAGCAGCACCGGATAGCCGGCCTGCAGCGCGACCTCGGCGGCCTCGTCCGGACCGGACAGGCGACCACCCGAGCCGGGAACGAGCGGCAGCCCCGCGGTGCGCATGGTGTCCTTGGCGACGGCCTTGTCGCCCATCGTCTCGATCACCTCGGCGGAAGGGCCGATCCAGACGAGGTCGTGCTCCGCGCACGCGCGTACGAGCTCCGTGCTCTCCGCCAGGAAGCCGTAGCCCGGGTGGATCGAATCGCATCCGGTCGTGAGCGCCGCGGAGATGAGCCGATCGACGCGCAGGTACGACTCCGAGGCCTGCGGCGGGCCGATCTGCACGGCGTGATCGGCCATGCGCACGTGCATCGCGTCGCGATCGGCCGTCGAGTGCACGGCGACGGCCTCGATGCCGAGCTCATGGCAGGCGCGGATGATCCGGACGGCGATCTCGCCCCGGTTCGCGACGAGGCAGCGGCGCAGCATTACGCCCCGCTGGGGTCGATCTCGAACAGCGGCTGGCCGAACTCGACGGCCGTCGCGTCCTCGACGAGGATGCGCTTGATCGTGCCGGCGGTCTCGGCCTTGAACTCGTTGAAGAGCTTCATCGCCTCGAGGATGCACAGCACCTGACCGACCTCGACCGTCGCGCCCTCCTCGATGAAGGCGGGCTCGCCGGGACCGGGCGAGCGGTAGAACGTGCCGACCATCGGGCTCGTGATCTGCTGGCCGCTCGGCGCCGCTGGTGCCGCGTCGGCGGGCGCAGCGGCTGCGGCGACGGGCGCGGCGGCGATGACCTGCTGCACCTGCGTCTGCTGACGCAGGGAGATGCGGATGCCGCCCTCCTCCACCTCGAGCTCGCCGAGCCCGGTCTCCTCGAGGAGGCCGACGAGACCGCGGATGCGCTCCTCCTCCTCGTTGGTGACGCCGGTGGCGATCGCCTGATGGCGGCCGCGCAGGCGCTCGAGCAGCGGCACCGCGTCGTCGCCGAACAGCGCGACGAGGCAGAGCTCCTCCTCGGAGGTGGCGAGCTCGCCGACCTCGGCGCGAGCCGAGGCGATGTCGGCGGGGACCGGGATCGACGAGGAGCCGCCGTTGCCCGCCTCGGCGAGCGCGACCACCTCGGGATTCATCGGCGCCGGCGACCTGCCCCACTCGCCGCGGATCAGCGCGCGCATCTCGCCGTCGATGGCGTTCCAGCGGCGTCCCTCGAGCACGTGATCGATCGCCTGGCGGGCGATCACGTCGCCGAGCGGCGAGGCGGCCGGCGGCGTACCGAGGTCGTCGCGCACGCGCTGGACCTCGTCGAGCACCTCGGCGAGGCGGTCGCTCGCGCCGATTGCCTCGAGGCGCCGCTCGACACCGGCCACGAGGCCCGCGGGCACCCCCTTGAGCGCGGCCTGCAGCGAGACGTGCGCGGACAGCGGCGGCGGCAGCGTGGGATCGGCGAACAGCGCGCGGTCGAGCATCGCGGCGACCTCCCACAGCACGCCCTGGTCGATGCCGGACTCGAGACCGAGGCCGTCGATCGTCTGGCAGAGCAGCTCGGAGCTCGTGCGATGGCCGGAGACGGCGAGCGGGTACGTCGCGACGGAGATCGGATCGGCGCCGGCGCGGGCCGCCTCGATGGCGACGGCGAGCGACGTGCCGCCCGGACCCTGCGGGTAGAGGCCGACCGGGATGCCGGCGGCGTCGCGCAGCTTCGTGATGAGCGCGCCCGTCTTGGACGGGTCGAGCGCGCCGGCGGGATCGAGCAGCAGCAGGCGGTCGGCACCGAGCGCGGCCAGCTCGGGGGCGCGGGCGAGCATGCGCGACTCGCCGTCCGGATGGTCGTCGTAGACGAGGCCGAGGTGCAGGCGGGCGCCGGTCTCGCGCACGGCCTCGACGGGACCCGCGAGATCCTCGGGGTCGTTCATCGGGTCGTGCATGCGGAAGACCGCGATGCCCGACTCGGCGGCGCAGTCGACGAAGCGGCGGATCAGATCCTGCTCGACGGGCTGCTGGCCGACCAGGAAGCGGCCGCGGAGCGCCATGCCGAGCGGCGTCTGCGTGGCGCGGCGGCGGAGATTGCGGACGCGCTCCCAGGGGCTCTCGATGCCGCGCTGCACGGCGCTGTGGAAGCAGCCGCCGCCGGTCACCTCGAGAACGTGGAACCCCGCGGTGTCGAGCAGCTCGCACGCCTCGAACTGGAGCGAGGCCGGAACACGCCCGGCGATCGGCTCCTGCGCGAGGATGCGCAGCGTGGTGTCGACGAGACGGGCCATCAGCTCAAGAGGTTAGCGACCGGACAACCCGGCGCGCTAGGCGCGCGAGATGTACTTCGCCTCGCGCGTGTCGACGCGGATTCGGTCGCCCTCGTTGACGAACAGCGGAACCTGCACGATGGCGCCGGTCTCGAGCGTCGCGGGCTTCATCACGTTCGACACGGTGTCGCCCTTGACGCCGGGCTCGGTCGCGGTGACGGCGAGCTCGACCGAGGCGGGCAGCTGGAGCGCGGCGGGGTTGTCGTCCACGCTGAGCAGCTGGACGGTGTCGCCCTCCTTGAGCCAGCGCAGATCGTCCTCGCACATCGAGCGCTTCAGCGCGACCTGCTCGTACGTCTCCGTGTTCATCATCACGACGTCGGTGCCGTCGTCGTAGAGGAACTGCATGTCGGCGACGCTCGTGAGGATGCGCGGGAACTTCTCGCCGGCGCGGAAGGTGCGATCCACGACCGAGCCGTTGTCGAAGTTCTTCAACTTCGTGCGCACGAACGCCCCGCCCTTGCCGGGCTTGACGTGCTGGAACTCGACGATGCGATACGTCGTGCCGTCGACGTCGATGTGCATGCCATTCTTGAACTGATTCGTGGAGACCATTTCCGCCATGGCGAAGAGGGTACCGGGCTGGCGCGCGCGGTGCGCTGGCGACCGGCGATCCGGTTCCGACTGGGGTCTGACCCCAGTCGGAACCGGATCGCCGCGTGTCGCTAGCCCGTGACGCTGCTCGGGGCGTAGACGCCGGCGTGCACGACGAGCGGCGTCGGATCGTCGTCGGGGCCGGCATTCGATGCGCGGACGGTGCCGAGCGCCTTCGCGTGGCCCGGCTTGACCGCGACGAGCAGGATCGTGCGGTCGACGCACGCCCCCTTCTTCATCGTGCCCGTGCTCCACGTCGCGGTCGCAGTGCGCACGGCTGCACCGCGCGACTGCACGACGGCGAACCCGCTCGGGATCGGCAGGTCGACCGTGGTGTTGAGCGCGGTGGCGCTGCCGATGTTGCACGCGTGCAGCTTCACGACCGTCTGCTGGCCCGGGATCAGGTCCGGCACCGTGGCGGTCGTCGTGATGTGCAGGCGCGGCAGCGGGCCGATCAGGCGCGGGTGCAGCGACGAGCGCACCTTCCTCCCGCCCGTCGTCGTGACCTGGTAGTTCACGGGCGTGGCCGTGCCGGTGAAGTCGGGCAGCGGCACGAACGAGACGCGCCCCGTCGTCGGATCGACGATATACGTGCCCTCGTTCGGGATCACGACCGTCGTCCCCCACTTCTTCGTCGCCGGATCCTGAATCAGGACCGTCGACGGGTCGTACGCGCCGCTCGGCGTCGTGTCGTTGACCAGTGCCGGCAGGATCAGCGTCTGCCCCTTCCTACCCGCCACGTAGTCGGGGTTGGCGTAGGGCGCCGGCGTCGCCGACGGCGTGACGGTGATCTGGATGTACGACGCGGCGGTCTTGCCGGACGAGTCCCTCACCTTGTACGGCAGCGGCGCCGTCTTGCCGGTGAACGACGGCACCGGCGTGAACGTCACGTTGCCCGTCGCCGGATCGACAACGTAGGTGCCCTCACCCGGGATCGTGACCGTCGTGGCCCACTTGCCCGTCGCCGGATCCTGCAGGAGCACGCTCGACGGCACCAGCGTGGCGCCGGTCGACGCCGCGTCGTTGCCGAACAGCGGCAGCGTCACGGGCGTGCCCTTCGGCGTGGTCG
>CAWUMZ010000040.1:0-11640 GCA_963923625.1 uncultured bacterium
GGAAGGCGCCGATCTTGATCAGCATCCACAGCGGTCCCGGCAGGACGGGCCCCGTCGGGCCCCCGAAGAAGAGCACCGCGCCGAGCGCCGACAGCGTGATCGCGTTGACGAACTCGGCCGCCGCGAACATCGCGTAGCGCATGCCGCCGTACTCCGTGTGGTATCCGGCGACGACCTCGCCATCGGCCTCGGTGAGGTCGAACGGCGGGCGGTTCGACTCGGCGACGGCCGCGACGAAGAAGACGAGGAAGCCGAGGATCTGCGGGATGAAGTACCAGAGGTTGTCCTGGGCGTTCGAGATCGTCACGAACGACAGCGAGCTCGCCTGGATGATCACGCCGATCACGGCGAGGGTGAACGCCACCTCGTACGAGATCAGCTGCGCGATCGAGCGCATGCCGCCAAGCAGCGCGTACTTCGACGACGACGCCCAGCCGCCGATCATCAGGCCGTAGAAGCCGAGCGAGCCGATAGCGGCGACGACGAGCAGCGACACGCTCGTGTTGGCGATGTAGAGGTGGAACGAGTAGTCGAAGTACGGGATCGTGGCGACGTTGCCGAACGGCATCAGGCCGAAGGCGCCGAGGGCGCACGCCATCGCGATGAACGGCGCGAAGACGTAGAGCTTGCGGCTCGCGCCGTCCGGGATCATGTTCTCCTTCTGCAGCATCTTGCCGAGGTCGGCGATCGGCTGCATGAGGCCGTACGGGCCCACGCGGTTCGGGCCGTAGCGCGCCTGGAAGCGCCCGATCAGCTTGCGCTCGACCCACGTCATCAGGGCGAAGAAGCCCATCAGGACGTTGATCAGGACGAACGACTTGATGATCGTTGCGAGGACCCCGTCGACCATGCCGGCTACTTGGCTCCCATGGTCGCGGAGGTGCCGGTGCCGGCGGCACCGCTCCAGTTGATGCGGACGGTACCGGGCAGCAGGCGACGCGAGACGCGCGCCTCGCCGATGTGCTCGCCGGCGGCGTGGCGGACGGCGAGCTGGTCGCCGCGCTTGATGCCGTGCTGCTGGGCGTCCTGATGGCTGACCATCACCCATGCGGCGCGCTGGTGCGCGAGCGAGGCGGTGCGGGACACGGCGGCGCCGCTCATCAGCGGGCGCGGCGCGATCAGGCGCAGCTTGCCCTCGCCGGCGGCCGCGGGTGCGGTCGGGGCGGGCACGCCCTCAGGTGCCTCAGCGGCGGGGCGGTCGAGGTGCAGCGCGGCCTGCTCGCCGAGCTCCTTCCACGACAGGCCGGCGAAGGCGGGACGGGTGGCGGCGAGGCGATCGAACGCCTTGCCCGGGTTGCCCTGCACGTCGACGGAGAGGAAGCCGGCGAGGCGGCTCGTCCACTCGATCAGCGGCACGCCCGAGGCGGGAGCGAGCGACGGGCGGACGCGCTGGACGCGGCCCTCGAGATTGGTGATCGTGCCGTCGCGCTCGTGGTCGACGTCGAGCGGCATGACGAGCTGCGACTGCGATGTGACGCCGTTGGTGAACGGCGCGACGCTCATCACGAGCTCGGTCTGCGCGAGCGCCATCTGCCAGCGCTCGCTGTCGGCGCTCTCCATGACCGGGTCGGCGCCGACGAAGACGATCGCCGTGACGTCGCCGGCCTCGAGCGCAGGCAGGATCTCGTCCCAGCCGCCGACCAGGCCGACGGCGCGCTCGCCGCGCTCGTTGGCGCCGACCGGCAGCGGCACGACGCCGCCCGTGGTGCGGTCCAGGCCGAGCACCCAGGCGAGCGCCTCGATCTCAGCGACGGCGACGTGGTCGGTGACGAGCAGGACGGGGCGCTGCGCGGCGACGAGGGTGCCGGCGAGCTCGCGGACCTGCGCGACGTCGGCGCCGGCGAGCTGCGCCAGGGCGTCGACGGAGCCGGCGGCCGTCGCGTCGGTGCGGACGTTCTCGCCCCCGGCCTCGATGACGGCGGCGGTGAGCGCCGCGAGCATCGCGGAGCCGGCGCCCGGCAGCGTGCGGACGAAGCTCCGGGCATCGGCCTCGAGGCTCGAGCCGCCCGGCCCGGCGATCGCGAGGTGCGCGCCGGCGCGACGCGCCTTGCGGATGCGGAGGTCGACGGTGCCGGCGCGGTCGGCCGGCTCCTGATCGCCGATCACGATGACGGCGTCGGCGGTGTCGATCGCGGCGAGCGGCGCGGCGTACGCGTCGAGGCGCTCCCACTCGGCGGCCACGGCGATCGGGGCGGAGGCCACGCGGGCCTGCAGGTCGGCGGCGATGGCGGACCAGGCGGCCGCCTCCTCGTTCGTCAGGTTGCCGCCGGTGACGATCGCGACGGCGCCCGCGCCGAGCGAGGCCGACTGGTGGCGCAGTCGCTGGGCGGCGGCGCGCAGGGCGTCGTCCCACCCGGCGGGCTCGAGGCCCGCGAGCTCGCGCACCAGCGGCGTGGCGATGCGCTCGTCGCGCGGCTCGTAGCGCGCGAAGCGGCCCTTGTCGCAGAGCCAGCCGTCATCGACGCCCGGGTTGTTGCGCGAGAGGATGCGCTCCACCTTGTTCTCGCGGAGCGTCGACCAGGTGTTGCAGCCCGTCGCGCAGCCGGTGCAGACCGTCGGCACGTTGACGATCTCCCACGGGCGCGCCTTGAAGCGGTACGCCGTCGGCAGCAGCGCGCCGACCGGGCAGAGCTCGGTGACGTTGCCGGAGAACGAGCCGCAGTACGGCTGCTCCTCGAACGTGGCGATCACGCTGGTGGCGCCGCGCTCGCGCGCGACGAGCTCGCCGTCCTCGGCGACATCGCTGGAGAAGCGCGTGCAGCGGTAGCAGAGGATGCAGCGCTCGCGGTCGAGCACGATCGCGGGCGAGATCGGCAGCGGCTTCTCGTACGTGCGCTTCGGCAGCGTCATGCGCGAGCTGCCGGGGCCGTACTTGAACGTCAGGTCCTGCAGCGGGCACTCGCCGCCCTTGTCGCAGACGGGGCAGTCGAGCGGATGGTTGAGGAGCATGAACTCGAGGACGGCGTCCTGCGCCTCCTTCGCCTGCTCCGACGTGCCCGCGGTCTTGACGACCATGCCGTCGTTGCACGTCAGCGTGCACGCGGCCTGCAGCTTCGGCGCTCCCTCGAGCTCGACGAGGCACATGCGGCACGCGCCGATCGGCGGGCCGAGGCGCGGCTCGTAGCAGAAGACCGGGATCTCGATCCCGGCGTGCTCCGCAGCGGCGACGACGAGCGACATGCCCTTCGGCACCGTGATCTCGCGGCCGTCGACGGTGAGCGTGACGGTCTCGGTCTGCGTCGCGCTCATCAGGCGTGCACCATCGGCAGCGGCGCCTTCAGGAGCGGCGGGTAGAGCTCGCTCATCGGAGCGTCATCGGGGCACGAGCAGCGGCCGAGGCGGCAGTGCTCCTCGAACTCGTGACGGAAGTTGTTGATGTGGCTGCGCACCGGCATCGCGCACGCGTCGCCGAGCACGCACAGGCAGTTGCCCTCGACGCGGTTGCAGATCTCGAGCAGCAGGTCGATCTCCTCGAGCGTGCCGAGGCCGGCCTCCTGCTTGCGCAGCAGCTCGGTGATCCAGCGCGTGCCCTCGCGGCACGGCGTGCACTTGCCGCACGACTCGTGCATGTAGAACTCGGCCGTGCGGAGCGCGAAGCGCACCATGCAGGTGCGATCGTCCACGACGATCACGGCGCCCGAGCCGGCCATCGAGCCGGCGGCCACGACGGCCTCGAAGGCGAGGCCCGTGTCGAGCTGGTTCGGCATCAGGATCGGCATCGACGAGCCGCCCGGCACGAAGGCCTTCAGCGTGCGGCCCTCCGGCAGTCCCCCGCCCTTGCCCTCGATCAGGTCGCGGTACGTGGCCGACAGCGGCATCTCGTAGTTGCCCGGATTGCGGACGTGGCCGGACAGCGAGAACATCTTCGTGCCCGTCGACTGCTCGGTGCCCACGCCCGCGTAGGCGGCGCCGCCCATGCCGACGATCACCGGCACGGTCGCGACGGTCTCGACGTTGTTGAGCAGCGTCGGCTTCTTGAAGGCGCCCGACACGGCCGGGAACGGCGGCTTCGCCGTCGGCTGGCCGCGCTCGCCGTTGAGCGAGGACAGCAGCGCCGTCTCCTCGCCGCAGATGTACGCGCCGGCGCCGCGGTGGACGTAGACGTTCGCGACGTAGTCGGTGCCCGGCAGCGGCGAGCCGATGTAGCCCTTCTCGCGCGCCTGGGCGATCGCGCCCTCGAGGATCGCGGCCTCCTTGGCGTACTCGCCGCGGATGTAGATGTACGCGCCGGCCCCGCGGATCATCCAGAGGTAGATGATGATCCCCTCGATCAGCATGTGCGGGTTGCGCAGGATGATCTCGCGGTCCTTGAACGTGCCCGGCTCGGACTCGTCGCCGTTGATGACGAGGTAGCGCTCCTGGCCCGGCGCGAGGAACGACGCCTTGCGGCCGGCCGGGAAGCCGGCGCCGCCGCGACCGCGCAGGTTCGAGGCGATCATCTCGTCGACGAGCTGCTCGCTCGTCATGCCGAGCGCCTTGCGCAGCGAGCCGTAGCCGCCGTTTGCCTCGTACTCCGCGATCTCGCGACGGCTGCCGGCGAACGGCAGCAGCAGCGCGGACGCGTCGGGCTGGGCGAAGGTCGGGGCCTCAGGCATGGCTCTCACTCGGTCGGGAGGTGCTGCGCAGGCGCTCCAGAAGCGGCGCGACATCCTCGATCTTGAAGTGCTCCTCGTACTGCTCGTCGACGGAGACGACCGGGCCCCAGCCGCAGCCGCCCATGCACTCGACGCAGCGCAGCGTGATCTTGCCGTCGGCGCTCGTGCCCGGCGCGGTGACGTCGAGCTCGCGCTCGAACTCCTTCAGCAGGCGGTCGGCGCCGATCAGCGCGCACGACAGGTTCGTGCACACCTCGACGACGTGCTCGCCGACGGGCTGCAGGAAGAACATGTCGTAGAAGGACGCGACCGAGAGGCAGCGCGCGGGCGACAGGTCGAGCCCGTCGGCGACGGCCTCGAGCGCCTCGGGCGACAGCCAGCCGTAGTGCTCCTGCGCGTGTCGGAGCGCCGGCAGGATCGCGCTGCGGCGGTCCGGGTACTTGGCGATCTCGCGCTGGATCTCGTCGTAGAGGGTGTCGCTCATCAGCGGTCCACATCTCCCAGGACGGGGTCGATCGAGGCGAGGATCGCGATCAGGTCGGCGAGGTACACGCCCTCGCAGAGCTTCGCGAACGACTGCAGGAGCACGAACGCGGGGCCGTGCAGGCGCACGCGCCACGGCTTGGAGCTGCCGTCGGAGACCAGGTGGAAGCCGAACTCGCCGCGCGCCGACTCGATCGGCACGTAGACCTCGCCGGCCGGCACCTCGAAGCCCTCGGTGACGAGCTTGAAGTGATGGATCAGCGACTCCATCGACGTGTGCAGCTCGTGGCGCGGCGGCAGCGCGACCTTGCGGTCGTCGGTCATGACCGGGCCCTCGGGCAGGCCGTCCAGCGCCTTCTCGATCAGGTCGAGCGACGCGCTCATCTCGTCGATGCGCACGCGGAAGCGCGCGTCGACGTCGCCCGTCTCCTTCGTCACCGGCGTGTAGCCGAGCTCGCGATAGCCGCCGTAGCCGCCGTTCGCGGAGCGCAGGTCATATGGCACGCCCGAGGCGCGCAGGTTCGGACCCGTCATGCCCATCTTGATCGCGAAGTCCGGCGACAGGACACCGACGCCGACCGTGCGGGCCAGCCAGATCGGGTTGGCGCCGATCAGCTCGTAGTACTGCTCGATCTGGTCGCGCATGAACGCGATGACCTCGCGGCAGCGCTTCTCGAAGCCCTTCGGCAGGTCCTCGGCGACGCCGCCGACCTGGCAGTAGCGCGGGTGCATGCGGGCGCCGCAGGCCATCTCGAACAGGTCGAGCACCTCGTCGCGCGCGCGGAAGCAGTAGAACAGCAGGGCGATGCCGCCGAGGTCGACGGAACCGGTGCCGAGGAACACGAGGTGCGAGTGGATGCGCGCCAGCTCCTGGAAGATCACGCGGATCCACTCGGCGCGGCGCGGCACCTCGAGCTCGAGCGCCTTCTCGGTCGCCATGCAGAACGCCGTCTCGCCGCTGAAGAAGGACAGGTAGTCCATGCGCGGCACGTACGGGATCGCCTTCCAGTACGTCTTCTGCTCGATGTTCTTCTCGATGCCGGTGTGGACGTAGCCGATCTCGCACTTGACGCCGACGACGACCTCGCCGTCGAGCGTCGTGACCACGCGGAGCACGCCGTGCGTCGACGGGTGGTTCGGGCCGAGGTTGATCTCGAGCAGGTCGGGGTTGTCCGACGACGGCCAGAGCTCGGACGGCACGGGCTGCAGGATGTCCTGCTGCGGCCACACCACGGTCTTCTCCGTCGTCGCCACGTCAGACCTCATCCGAGAACTGGACGGGCTCGCCGCCGATGGGATAGTCCTTGCGCTGAGGATGGCCGCCCCAGTCCTCCGGCAGGATGATGCGCCGCAGGTTCGGATGGCCGGCGAACTCGACGCCCATCATGTCGAAGCCCTCGCGCTCGTGGAAGTCGGCGGACGGATAGACCGGCACGAGGCTCGGCACGGCCTCGCCCTCGTCAACCCACACGCGCACGCGCAGGCGGCGGTGGTTGCCGTCGGTGACGGTCATCACCTTCGCGAACGTCGCCGAGACGCCGAAGCGCTTGGGGCCGGCGGGCTCGGGCACGACGCGCTTGCCGGAGTGCGAGTCGCGGTTGATGTCGCGTCCGTCGCCGCCCCAGTAGCCGGCGACCTCACCCGTGTAGCCGAGGTAGTCGACGACGGTGACGTCGGACAGGAGGTCGTAGCCCTCCTCGTCGCGCAGGAACGTGCAGACCTCGAGGTAGCGGTCGAGCGGGAGGTCGAGCGTGAGCTCGCCGCGGAACTCCACGCGGCGCTCGATCGCGTCGGCGCCGAGCGCGGCCTCGATGCGGTCGGCGGCACCCGTGTCGGGCGCGCCCCACGTGGGCGAGTTGACCTGGAGCACGTCGCTCACGACTGCGTCTCCTGCTGCAGCGACGCGGACGGGATGCCGGCCTTGATGCGCTCCTGCAGGACCATCAGGCCCTCCATCACGGCCTCGGGCCGCGGCGGGCAGCCCGGCACGTAGACGTCGACGGGGACGATCTTGTCGATGCCCTGGAGCACGGCGTAGTTCGAGAACATGCCGCCGGTCGAGGAGCACGCGCCCATCGCCATCACGTACTTCGGCTCGAGCATCTGCTCGTACAGCTGGCGGATCGGCTCGGCCATCTTGTGCGAGACGCGGCCGGACACGATCATCAGGTCGGACTGGCGCGGCGTGGCGCGGACGACCTCGGAGCCGAAGCGGGCGACGTCGTAGCGCGCCGAGGAGATCATCGCGATCATCTCCATCGCGCAGCAGGCGAGGCCGAAGCCGAACGGCCACATCGAGTTGGCCGTGGCCATCTTGAAGATCTTCTCGAGCGACGTCGTCATCACGACCTGATCGAGGTCGGTCGAGCGCAGCGAGCGGCGCACCTGCGCCGGCGGGATCACGACGGCGCCGCTCGGCGCGGCCGGGGAGGCCGGCGCTGCGACGGGGCGATCGTGCGGCTCGTCGGGCCTCAGTGCCATTCGAGCGCTCCCTTCTTCCACACGTAGACGTAGCCCACGGCGAGGATCGCGACGAAGACGACCAGCTCGGCGAAGCCGAACTCGCCGAGCATCTTCAGGTTGACCGCGATCGGGTACAGGAAGACGATCTCGATGTCGAAGACGATGAAGAGCATCGCCGTCAGGTAGTAGTTGACGGAGAAGTTCGACGGCTTGAAGTCGCCGGCCGAGACGCCCGACTCGAAGACGCGGCTCTTCTGGCGGCCGGGGCGCAGGTCCTTGTGGAAGAAGCGCGACCACGTGAACGATCCCGCCAGCAGGCTGCCAGCGATGGCCGCCGAGAACACCAGGTAGACGAGATAGGAGGCCCAGTCTCCGAGCAACGTGCTCCCCAAGGGTCGTGCCGACGCCCCAATGCCGACGGCTCGGGCTACCGTAGCAGGGACGCACGGCGCGCTACAAACCCGCCCTCTCCGACTGTGTGCGGAATGCCGCAAACCCGCTTGGCAATGCGGATCCGGGGTGGTCCCATGCGTGTCGCGATCCTGTCACAAACCACCCGCGGGAATGCCGCGTGACGGATCCGCGTTGTCCCCGGTGGAAGGCCCGCTTGACGGCTCTCCCATCCGATACGCTTTGAGGCACGTCATGAGCACGCAACTGCAGATCACCATCACCGAGAAGGCCGCCGACAAGGTGCGCGAGTTCCTCGCCGCCGAGGACGACGCCGAGCTGACCGCGCTGCGCGTCGCCGTCCAGGGCGGCGGCTGCTCCGGCTTCCAGTACGCGCTCGGCTTCGACACCGGCGCACAGGACGGCGACGAGGTGATCGAGGCGCACGGCGTCACGGTGCTGATCGATCCGTTCTCGATGCCGTACCTGATCGGCGCCGATATCGACTTCGTCGACGGCCTCAACGGCACCGGCTTCTCCATCACGAACCCGAACACCGAGTCCGGCTGCGGCTGCGGCTCGTCCTTCCAGCTGAAGGAGGGCGAGGAGGCCGGCGACGGTACCACCGCGTCCGCCGGCGGCTGCTCGTCCTGCGCCTCGGCCTAGCGTGCGCGACGTCGAGGTGCGTGCCGGGGGCATCGACCTCGGGCAGCTGCTCAAGTTCGCCGGGCTCGTCGACACGGGCGGCGACGCCAAGGCGCTGCTCGCCGACGGCGTCGTCGAGGTGAACGGCGAGGTCGACACGCGACGTGGCCGCACCCTGCGCGACGGCGACGTCGTCGCGATCCCGGACGAGGACCCCGTCCGGGTGGTCGAGGTCTGACGTGGAGCCGCCGGTCGGGTTCGTCGAGCGCCTGACCGCGCTCTGCGCGGTCGACTCCCCCACCGGCGATCTCGCCGGACTCGGGCGCTCCGCCGATCTGCTCGTCGGGTGGGCACGCGCCGATGGGCTCGAGGCCGAGGTCCGCGACACCGCCGACGGCCCGCTCGTCATCGTCTCGACCCGCGGCTCCGGCCGCGGCCGCACGCTGCTGATCGGGCACCACGACACCGTCTATCCCGCCGGCACCGCGGGCGCCCGTCCCGTCACCCGCCGCGACGACACGCTGCTCGGGCCCGGCGTCGCCGACATGAAGGGCGGGCTGCTCGTCGGTCTCTTCGCCCTGGCCGAGCTGGCGCGCGACTCCGCCGGCGCCCACGGCGCCGTCGAGCTGTGGATCGTCCCCGACGAGGAGGCGCGCTCCGTCGAGCCCTCCTGCCTTGACGACTGGCGCGATGCCGACCGCGCGATCTGCCTCGAATGCGGCCGGGCCGACGGCGCGATCGTCACCACGCGCATGGCCTGCACGTGGCTCACGCTCGAGGCCGAGGGCCGCGACGCCCACGCCGGCACCGAGCGCGACGCGGGCCGCTCCGCGCTGATGGCGCTGGCGCGCGAGGGTCTGCGCATCGAGGCGGAGATCCACGCCGCCCGCCCCGGCATGCAGGCGACGATCACCCAGCTGCACGCCGGGATCGGCAAGAACACCGTGCCCGGCCGCGCCACCGCGACCGTCGATCTGCGCGCGCACACGAACGAGGATCTGCAGTGGGCCGTCGAGCAGGTCGGCGCGTTCGCGGCGCACGACGGCGTGACGCTGCGGCGCTCCGACGATCCCGGCTTCCCCCCGCTCGACCACGCCGGCGCGTTCGCGGCTGAGGCGCTCGCCGTGCTCGCCGACGTCGGCGCGGTCGCGCGTGAGACGATCGCCGCCGGAGCCTCCGACGGCTCGTGGGCCTCGAGCATCGGCGTTCCGACCATCGACGGTCTCGGCCCGATCGGCGGTGGCGACCACGGACCCGACGAGTGGATCGACGCGCTCTCGATCGCCCCCCGCATCGAGGCCGTGCGCCGCCTCTGCACCAGCTGACATCGATCTCAGTGAATTCCTGACAGGCCGTTCAAGCGCGGCTGCCGGATCCCCATAGGCTGTCGACAGCCGGGGTGTCCCCCGATGTCAGCGAACGCGAAGCCATGACCACCCCCCGCACCCCGTCCGACGATCAGTCCGTCGTGCTGTTCGGCGGCGACCCCGTCCTGTGCCGCCTTTCGAACGCGCTCGCCCATGTCGAGGAGCAGGAGCGCGAGGTCTCCCGCGCCATCGCCAAGGACCACGGCATCCGCTTCCGCGATCTCGCCGCGCTCGACCTGATCGCGCGCTCGGAGCCGCAGGGCATCCGCACGAACACGCTCGCGCGCGAGCTCGAGCTGAGCACCAGCCGCCTCGCGCACCAAGTCGCGAGCCTCGAGCGCCGCAAGCTGATCACGCGCGCCCAGCACGGCACGGACGGACGCGGCGTCGTGATCACCCTCACCCCCGCGGGGCGCAAACTGCACGCGGCCGCCATCCCCGCGTATCGCGAGATCGCAGCGCGCGTCCTGCCCGTCGGCCCCGACGCCGGCGGTGCCGCACCCGGGCTGCTCGGACGACTCGACGGCGCCGCGCAGCGCTGGAACGAGGACTTCGCCGGCGCATGCGTCGTCGCGCTGAGCGCCGCCCCCACGACGGCCGCGATGGTCGAGCGGATCGGCACTGCGCTCTGCGAGCGCGTCGGCTTCTCCTCGCTCGTCCTCCTGCAGCAGGGTGGCAAGGGACTCGACGTCGCAGCTGCCTACGCGCTGCCGGGCACGGCCGCCGCGGCGGCCAAGACCGCCACCGCCATCTCCACCGCGGCAGCGGGCCTGGCCGCCGACCAGCTGCGCGCCATCGTCTGCGCGACGGCGACGGAGATCGCCGACGCGATCCGCGGCGCCGCGAAGGTGGGCCGCTCCCCGCTCGCCACCGTCGTGGCGCTCCCCCTGACGCGCGACGGCCGACTCGTCGGCGTCCTCGTCGCGACCTCGCAGGCGCCGGGCGTCGCCGACGAGACCGCGCTCCGCGCCCTCGAGGCGGCGGGTCGCGTCTGCGCGATTCGCCTCGACCTCGAGCGCGCCTTCACATCGCGCAGCCGCGCTGCGGGTGCTCCCGCGGCCTCGGTGCTCGTCACCGGCACGACCGTCGCGGTCTAGCCCCGCGGTCGCCGGTAGGCTTCGCGGCATGACCGCCCGCACGCCGGCCATCAGCTCGGCCATGGAGGACTACCTCAAGGCGATCCACCAGATCGCCGAGGAGACCGGCGGCGCACCCGTTCAGACGCAGGCGATCAGCGATCGCCTCGAGGTCTCGACCGCGTCTGTGACCGGGATGATGAAGAAGCTCGACCAGTACCGCCTCGTCGAGCACGAGCCGTACCGCGGCGTCGTGCTTACGCCGAAGGGCGAGCAGGTCGCACTCGAGGTGCTGCGCCATCACCGTCTGCTCGAGCTCTACCTGGTCGAGCAGCTCGGCATGTCGTGGGAGGACGTGCACGCCGAGGCGGATCGTCTCGAGCACGTCATCTCCGAGGTGCTCGAGGATCGCATCGCCGCCGCGCTCGATCATCCCGATCGCGATCCGCACGGCGATCCGATCCCCGCGCGCGACGGCACGGTGCCCTCCGATCCGTCGCGGCGCCTCGCCGACGCGCCCGCCGGAGCCGACGTCGAGATCCTGCGCGTGTCGGATCGCGACTCGCGCCTGCTGCAGTACCTCGCCGAGCGCGGGCTGACGCCCGGCGCCACCGCGCACGT
>CAWUMZ010000041.1:0-11627 GCA_963923625.1 uncultured bacterium
GCCGTCGGCGAGGCGCACCACGACGCCGCCATCCTGCGGGACGACGTCGGTGACGCGCGCGCCGAATCGCACGTCGAGTCCTTGCGCGAGCTGCTCGGGGACGACGTCGTAGCCGCCGCGCACGAGCGCATCGCCGCCGAGCTGGTCCTCGCCCTCGTAGAGGGCGTTGCCCGCGAGGCGCGTCGCATCGAGGCCGTACTCCTGCACGAGCTCCGTCTCGACGAGGAACGAACCGTTCGCCGTCGTCAGCGGAAAGCCCGCGGCCGCCAGCGCGTCGGCGACCGACCGGCCTCGCGGCGATGCGGTCGACGCCAAGCGGTCCATGACGGCGGCGATCTTCCGGCGGTCGCCCTCCAGCGAGCCCGACGGCTGCGCGCCGGAGCGCGTGCGCACGGTCTCGTCCTCGTAGTCCGTCGGCACCAGCGTCGAGCCGCCGGAGCGGACGAGCGGCACCACCGGGTTGCCGCGCATGCCGTGGACCCATGCCGCGCCGAGCTCGACCGGGACGCCCCAGGAGGTGTCGGTGTCGACGCGACCGCCGATGCGGTCGCGCGCCTCGAGCACGACGACCTCGGTGCCAAGCGCCTGCAGCGCGCGCGCCGCGGCGAGGCCCGCGACGCCGGCGCCGATCACGATCGCGCGCGACCCCGAGCCGACGACGTCCTCGTCGTCGAGCACCCCGGCCGCGTAGCGTCCGGACATCAGCGCGCCGTTGACCGTCGCGGCGTGTGCCACGGAGACGTGCTCGCCGGCGAGCGCGATGCAGCCGCCGATCACCGCGTCGGCCAGCACCTCGCGCGTGCCCAGGGCGGCACCGGCGAGGAGCGCCGAGTAGGCGCCGCGGCTGAACGGGTCGCGATCCCAGCGCGTCACGAGCCCACGCGTCGGCGCCGGCGCGGTGCGAGTGGCGCCGGCGCTCGCCGCGCATGCGGTCGTCACTGCCAGCGGCGCCGCCATCAGCGTCGCGACGCCGCCGAGCAGGAACGTGCGGCGATCCACGACGTCAGCGCCCAGCGCCGGGCAGGAGGCGGGCGAGGAACCGCTGCGTCTCGGGCTCTCGCGGATCGTCGATGACCTGCCGACCTGGACCGCGCTCGGCGACGCGGCCCTGATGCAGGAAGCACACCTCGTCGGCGACGTCGCGGGCGAACGCCATCTCGTGCGTGGCGATGAGCATCGTCATGCCGCCGTCCTTCAGCTCGCGCACGACCTCGAGCACCTCGCCGACGAGCTCTGGGTCGAGCGCGCTCGTGATCTCGTCGAGCAGCAGCGCACGCGGCCGGGTGGCGATCGCGCGGATCAGCGCGACGCGCTGCTGCTGGCCGCCGGACAGCTGGTCGGGGAACGCCCGCTCGCGATCGGCCAGGCCGAAGCGCTCGAGCAGCGCGCGACCCTCCTCCACCGCCTCGTCCTTCGGGATGCCATGGGCCTTGACGGGCGCGAGCGTGATCTGGTCGAGCACGCGCATGTGCGGGAAGAGATTGAAGTGCTGGAACACCATCGCCAGCGAGCGGCGTACGCGCTGCGGATCGACGGACGGGTCGGTGACGACCTCGCCGTCGAGCAGGATGTCGCCGTCGTCGATGTCGACGAGCAGGTTGATGCAGCGCAGCAGCGACGACTTGCCCGAGCCCGACGCGCCGATCATCACGACCGCCGTGTGCTCCTCGACCGTCAGGTCGATGCCCTGCAGCACCGGCTTGCCGTCGAACTCCTTCGTGACGCCACGGATCTCGAGGACCGGCGCGCTCATCGCCGCGCCTCCTCGAGCCGGCGTCGGCCGCGATCGCGCTTCTGCATGCGATCGAGGAACAGCGAGAGCGGCACCGTCACGATCACGTACAGCGAGGCCGCGGCGAGCAGCGGCGTGTAGTTGAACGTCGAGGCCGCGTCGATCTGCGCCACGCGGAACGCCTCGACGATGCCGAGCACGGAGACGAGCGCGACGTCCTTCTGCAGCGAGATGAAGTCGTTGAGCAGCGGCGGGATGACGTTGCGCACCGCCTGCGGCAGGATCACGAAGCGCATCGCCTGCGCGCGCGAGAGCCCGACGGCGAGCGCCGCACCGCGCTGGCCCGGATGCACCGAGTCGATGCCCGCGCGGAACACCTCCGAGACGTACGCCGTGTACGAGAGCGTCAGGGCGATCGCCGCGAGGACGATCGGGTCGTTCGGCATACCGGGCAGCGCGAGCGCCGGGATGCCGAAGCCGATCAGGTACACGACGAGGATCGTCGGGATGCCGCGGAACAGGTCCGCGTAGACGGCGCCGAGCAGCCGGAACGGGAACAGCGCCGACGCGCGGGTCGAGCGCAGAACCGCCACGAGCAGGCTGAAGATCAGAACCAGGATCTCGACGACGATGAAGAGCTTCACGTCGATCCAGAACCCGCGCAGGATGTCGGGGAACGACGTGCGGAACGCCTCCGCCGAGAAGAACGTCTCCTGGACGACCGGCCAGCCCGACCGGGTCGTGATGAAGAGCAGGCCGCCGCCGATCACGACGATCGTGGAGATCGCGGCGATCAGCGCGTTGCGCCGGTCGCTGCGCCGGCGCGCCGCCGCCCGAACCTCTCGACGGCTGATGGGCTCGGCGCTCATGCGGGAGAGGCGGGCGCCGCGTCCCGGACGGGACGCGGCGCTACGTGCCTACTTCAGCTCGGGCGCTCCGGCCTGCTGGGCCATCCACGTCATCGTGAGATCGTCGAGCGTGCCGTCGGACTTCATCGCATCGATCGCCTTGTCGACGCACGGCGTCAGCTCCGAGCCCTTCTGGAGCAGCGCGCCCCACTGGTCGCCGCCCGGCGCGTTGAACTGGCCGGCGACGACCGCGTTGTCGAGCACGGCGGCCGTGAGGTACAGCGCGGTCGGCAGGTCGGTCACGATCGCGTCGACCTGCTTCTGCTTGAAGGCCGCGACGACGTCGTTCGAGTTGTTGAAGACCTTCGCCTGCGTGGTCGGCTTGATCTGCGCCGCGACCGCATCGAGGCTGGTCGTGCCGATCTGCACGCCGATCGTGGCGCCCTGGAAGTCGGCGAGCGAGGTCTTGCCGGCGTACGGCGAGCCCTTCGCGACGATGATCGCCTGCGGTGCGGTGTAGTACGGCGTCGAGAAGTCGACGACCTTCTGGCGCGGCGCGGTGATCGAGATCTGGTTGACGTCGAAGTCGAAGTTCTTGTCACCGGGCGCGTACGACGAGTCGAACGGCACGACGACCCACTTCACCTGATCCGGCGTGAAGCCGAGCTGCTTGGCGATCGCGTACGCGACGGCGCTCTCGAAGCCCTTGCCGTTCGACGGGTCGTCGTCCTCGAAGTACGGCGGATAGGCCGGCTTGTCGGTGGCGACGGTGAGCTGGCCCGGCGTGACGAGCGCGAGCTGATCGGTGGCGCACGTGTCGGCCGCAGCCGAGGAGGCGGCGGTCGTGTCCGCGGCGGCGGACGAGGACGATCCGGAGTCGCTGCCGCCGCAGGCTGCGAGCAGCGCGGCGAGGGCGATCAGGAGGAGCGCGGGAACTACGCGGAGCTTGGACATGGGAACCTCGAACGGTCGGTTGACGAGCACCGGGACCGCTGGACTGTAGCCGAATCCCGTGCCCGGACGGCCACCGTCGGAGCGCTAGGCGCGCCTCGAGCGCGGATGCGCTGCGCCGTCGGGTAGCGTGCCCGGGTGACCGGTCCGGCCGTCGATGCCCCGCGCGCGAAGCGCAACGCCGCCTGGCTCAGCGTGGCGCTGACCGGATCGAGCGTCGCGGTCAAGGGCGCGGTCGCCGTCGCCACTGGATCGTCCGCCATCCTCGCGGAGACGGCGCACTCCTTCTCGGACCTGCTGGCCGCGCTGATCGCGCTCGCCGCCGTACGCGCAGCCGACCGACCGCCGGATCCCAAGCACCCGTTCGGCCATCAGAAGCTCGAGCACGTATCGGCCGTGATCGAGGGTCTGATCCTGATCGTTGTGGCGCTCCTCGTGGTGATCCAGTCGGCCCGCTCGTTCGGACAACCGGTCGAGAACTCCACCCTCGGCATCGTCGTGATGGGCGTTTCCGCCGGCGCGTCGTTCTTCGTCGCACGTCGCGTCTCGCGCGTCGCGAAGGACGAGCACTCGGCGGCGCTGGAGGCCGACTCCGCGCATATCGCCGCCGACGTCTGGTCCAGCGTCGGCACCGCTGCCGCGCTGATCGTCATCGCGCTCACCGGCTGGGTGGAAGTCGACTCGATCTTCGGCATCGCGGTATCCGCGTGGGTTGCCGCGACCGGCGGCCGACTCGTCCTCAACGGCATGCGCGTGCTCGTCGACGAGACGGTCTCGCAGGACGACCTCGACACGATCCGCGACACGCTCGAGCGCACGAAGCCGGCCGGCGTGCTCAGCTACCACCGGCTCCGCGCACGCCGCTCGGGTGCCGTGCGCCACGTGGACGTCCATGTCGTCGTCGACCCGCAGATGACCGTCGCCGAGGCGCACGTCATCACCGACAGCATCGAGGCGTCGCTGGAGGAGCGGCTGCCGTCTGCCGACGTCGTCGTGCACGTCGAGCCCGCTGGCTCGGAGCCCGAGCCGGACGCGCTCGACTAGGACCTAGAGCGCGCCGCCGGCCGCCGGCGGCGCGGTCGGATCGACCCCGCCCGTGGCCTTCGCGGCCTGGCGCGTGAGGTAGTCCTCGACGAGCAGGACGTTCGAGCCGGCGTGCTGGATGCTCTTGAGCAGGTCGTTCATCGACGAGACCTCCTCGACCTGCTCCTTCAGGAACCACTGCATGAACTGCTCGGCCTGGAAGTCGCTCTCGGCTCGCGCGGCGTTGGCGAGGGCCGTGATCTGCTCGGTGACGCGCTTCTCCTGCGCCAGCGCCAGCTCGACGGGCTCCGCGACGCCCGAGAAGTCGGACTTGGGCTGCGCGACGCCCGGCAGGGCGACGGCGCGATCGGTGTCCATCTGGAACTTGAGCAGCATCATCGCGTGATTGCGCTCCTCGACCGCCTGCTGGTAGAAGAAGCCCGCGAGCTCCGGCAGCGTCTGCTGCTCGAACCACGCGGCGACGGCGATGTACTGCTGGGAGGCGGAGAACTCGTTGCCGACCTGATCGGCGAGCAGGGAGGTGAAGTCGGAGGCCATGCCCGCACACTACCGCAGGCCGGCGTGTCCGCCTTCAGCCGTGGACGAGCCTGAAGATGTCCCCGGCGTCGGAGCTACGCGGCCCAGTCGAGGGCGTCGCCCTCATCCACGTCGAACCACTGGCGCATCGGCACGACGAGGCCCTGATTGGTGGGCTCGTCCACGCGCAGGTAGTCGTTGGGCAGGTAGTCCCGCAGCGGCATCGCCTGCTCGAGCTGCGCGTTGCGCTGGCGCAATGCAAGGTGGTCGGCGATGGCGTCCGTCAGAACCGTCCGATTGAACTCCCCTGTCGACACGAGATCCTCCTTCTCGCAGATCAACGCGACAAATGTATCTTTCGCACCCCCGGACATCCGTCCGAGGCATCGACTACGAGGGTCGAACGGCGTAGGCTCACGCCATGAAGATCCTCGGCATCGTCATCGGCGGGCTGATCATGCTCGTCGCGCTGCCGTTCCTGGTCGTCGGGATCGTCCTGGTCGGCTACGTCGGCGACGGCTCCGGCATCGACATCCCGCTCAACGGCCTGCGGGTGCCGCCCAAGGTGATCGCCGTCATCTCGCCCGAGTTCAGCATCGCCGCGAAGGACGTGCCGTCACAGGTGTCCGACGCCTCGGTGACGTTCCACATCACGCCGCAGCCCGGCAGCGCACCGCTGTTCGTCGGCCTCGGTCCATCGCGGGACGTGAAGCGCTACCTGCGCGGCGCGACGACGGCGCACCTCGAGCTGTCCGATACGGGGTCGGGCCAGGGCGGAGGTGGGCAGACGCCGGATCCGCAGGCCGTCGCCGCCGGTGACGGCATCGACGTGAAGCTGCAGGTCGACCCGGGCCGCCGCAAGCACGTCGCGCCGCCCGCGACGCGGAAGTTCTGGATCCGCCAGGCCGATTCGGCATCCGGCGACATCACCGTCGGACTGCGGGACATCACCGGCCGCAACCTGCGCGTCGTCGTGCTGCGCACCGACGGCAAGCCGGGGATCGCCGTCGACGCATCCGTGCGCGTCCGCATTCCGCTGCTCGGCACGGTCGGCTGGTACGTGCTCGGCATCGGCCTCGTCGGCTCGGCAATCGGCTTCTGCCTGGTGATCTGGATGATCGTGCTGATGGGACGCCCCAAGAAGCTGCCGCTGGCGGCTGGCTCGACGCCGCCGAGCGATACCCCGCCCCCGGTCTGAGGATTTCGACTACCCTCCGACGTGGCCGTGCTAGGCGGGGAGTTCGCGGTTCCCTCGACCGGCAATCCGCTTCAGCCGGGCACCAATCCCCTCTCTCGGGGGGAACAAGGAGTACGTGGCACCACCAGGAGCGTTGATGGTCAGGTCCCGCGCGATCGGCAACCTCGAACCGTGTCAGGGCCGGAAGGCAGCAGCACTCAGAGAATCCGCCGGTGCGCCGCGGTCCCGCCTGATCGGAGTGATCGGCCGGTGAAACGGGCAGACCGGTTCCCCACAACGGAGGGTGCACGGCCGCTACGTCTCCTCCGCGGGCCTCGCGCCCGCGGAGGGCGCGTGGCGCCTGCGAGCGGCTGGTAGGCTCACGACGTGTCCGCGCTCTACCGCCAGTACCGTCCGCAGGACCTCGCGCACGTCGTCGGGCAGCGCCATGTCGTGCAGACGCTGACCAACGCGATCGAGCAGGGTCGCGTGCGCCACGCGTACCTCTTCGCGGGTCCGCGCGGCACCGGCAAGACGTCGCTCGCGAAGATCCTCGGCAAGTCGCTCAACTGCCAGGCCTTCGACGGCCCGACGACGACGCCGTGCCTCGAGTGCGAGTCCTGCCGCACAATCGCCGACGGCACCGCGCTCGACGTGCTCGAGCTCGACGCGGCCAGCAACCGCGGCATCGACGACGTCCGCGAGATCCGCGATCGCGTCAACCAGCAGCCCGTGCTGGGCCGCTACCGCGTCTACATCCTCGACGAGGCCCACTCGCTCACGACCGACGCCGCGAACGCTCTGCTGAAGACGCTCGAGGAGCCGCCGCCGCACGTCGTCTTCATCCTCTGCACCACCGAGCCGCATCGGCTGCCCGACACCGTGCGCGGCCGCTGCCAGTCGTTCACCTTCATGCGCCCCACGCCCGACGAGCTGCTGGAGGCGCTGCGTCGCATCGCCGATGCCGAGGGCATCGGCGCGGATGACGATGCGCTGCGGCTGATCGCGCGGCACGCCGGCGGCTCGTTCCGCGACGCGATCTCCTCGCTCGACCAGCTGTCCTCGGCCAGCGGCGGCGCGATCGACGCGGCGTCGGCGCAGGCGATCCTCGGCGTCGTCGATGACGAGGTGCTCACGCAGCTGATCGACGGCGTCAACGCCGGCGATGCGCGCGCTGCGCTGCTGCAGCTCGACGCGCTCGTCGAGGGCGGGCAGGACATCAGCCGGCTGATCCGCGACCTGATCGACCGCCTCCGCGTCGTGCTGCTCACCCTCGAGCTCGGCGCGCCACCGCGCAGCGCGATGCTCGGGTCGACGGCCGACGAGGCAGTGCGGCGCGCCGCCACGCAGATGACCGAGGCCGCCGCGATCACCCTCATCGACGGACTGCTCGACGCCGAGGCCTCGCTGCGCAGCGGCGCCGATGCCCGCCTCGCGCTCGAGCTCCTGCTGATCAAGGCCGCGCGGCCCGCCGGCGACCGCACGCTCGACGGCGCCCTGCGCCGCATCGAGGCGCTCGAGGGCGGTGCGCCCACGCGCGCGGCCGCCCCCCTGCCGCCGGTCGAGGCCCCCGCCGCACCTGCGGTCGAGATGCCGACCGCCCCGGCGCCTGCGACGCCGGCACCGGCTCCCGCCACCGACGAGGCACCGCCGTGGGACGCGCCCGAGGCGCCGGCAGCGGAACCCGAGTCGTTCCACGCCGACGACGACGGCGAGACGACTCCGCCCGTCGCAGCCGCACCACCACCGCCGCCACCGGCCCCGCCGCCCGCTCCCACGACGCCCGCAGCGCCCCCGGCCCCCGCCGGCGACATCGCGCTGCCGGCCGCCGACCTGCGCGACGTCTGGGATGAGGCGCTGTCGCGCGTCTCGCCCAAGCTGCGCTCCATGCTCATGCCCGCCTCGCCGCTGCGCATCGAGCGCGGCGCCGTCGTCGTCGCCTTCCCGAGCGCCAGCCAGTTCCAGAAGAGCCAGGCAGACCGCGAGCAGAACCGGCACGAGCTCGCCGCCGCGCTGTCGGCGTCGCTCGGCGCCGAAGTGCGCGTGGTGCTCGAGACCGCCGATGACGGCGCGCCGCCACCCGCCATTCCCGCGCCGCCGGTCGAGGAACCCGTCGCAGCGGCGCCGCCGGCCGAGGTCGATCTCAACGTCGTGCACTCCGAGGACTACGAGGGCGAGCTCGACGATCCGCACACGCGCGAGGAGGAGTTCGTCCGCAACCTCGTGGAGACTCTGGACGCCAGCGAAGAGGAGATCGGATGAACCAGAAGGCGATGATGAAGCAGATCCAGCAGATGCAGGCGGCCATGGCCACTGCGCAGGCCGAGCTGGCCGTGCTGGAGGTGACCGGCCAGGCCGGCAACGGTCTCGTCACCGCGACCTGCACCGCCGCCGGCGAATGGCGCGGCATCACGATCGACCCCAAGCTGCTGGACCCCGACGATCCGGACATGGTCCAGGACCTCGTGCTCGCCGCCCTCAACGACGCCAAGAACCAGGCGGAGGCGGCACAGCAGTCGCGCCTCGGCCCATTGACGTCGGGCATCAACCTGCCCGGGTTCTAGCCGGCGTGCTGCCGCCATCCGCCGAGGCGCTCGTCCGCGAGCTGACGCGGCTGCCCGGTGTCGGCCGCCGCTCCGCCCAGCGCCTCGCCGTCCACCTGCTGCGCATACCCGAGGGCGATGCGCTGCAGCTGGCGACGGCGATCGAGGAGGCCCGCGCGCGCATCCGGCCCTGCCCCGAGTGCTTCGGCTTCGCCGAGGACGGGCTCTGCCCCATCTGCCGCGACACCCGTCGCGACGAGGCGACGATCTGCGTCGTCGAGGCGCCGCAGGACGTCGATCCGATCGAGCGCTCGGGCGCATTCCGCGGCCGGTACCACGTGCTCGGCGGCGCGCTGTCGCCACTCGACGGCGTCGATCCGGAGGACCTGACGATCGCGCAGCTCGTGACGCGCGTCGAGCGCGGCGGCATCACCGAGGTGATCGTCGCGACGAACCCGACGATGACGGGCGAGGCCACAGCCGCGTACATCGCCGGGCTGCTGCGCGATCGCACCCGCATCACCCGGCTCGCGAGCGGCCTGCCAGTCGGCGGCGACCTCGAGTTCGCCGACGAGGTGACGCTCGGCCGGGCCCTCGAGGGCCGCCGTTCCATCGACGCCTGACTGAGTCGTGAAATACCACGCTCTGCAACCATGCGGCGTGGTATGGCAGCGCGCGCAGAGCAGGATTTCGACACCGTCGTCATGAAGTTCGGCGGCTCGTCCGTGGCCGACGCCGACAAGATCAAGAACGTCGCCAAGCGCATGGTCGCCATGCGCGAGCGCGGCAAGCGCGTCGTCGGCACCGTGTCCGCCATGGGCAAGACGACCGATGGCCTGATCGAGCTCGCCAACCAGGTCTCCGGCGAGCCCAACGGCCGCGAGATGGACATGCTGCTGTCGACGGGCGAGCGCATCTCCTGCGCTCTCGTCGCGATGGCCATCCACGACCTCGGCTACGAGGCCGTGTCGCTGACCGGCTCGCAGGCCGGCATCGAGACCGACGCCGCGCACACGAAGGCGAAGATCACGAAGATCCGCGCCGACCGCGTCGTCGAGGCGCTCGACGAGGGCAAGATCGTCCTCGTCGCCGGCTTCCAGGGCGTCTCGCCCGAGACGAAGGACGTCACGACGCTCGGTCGCGGCGGCTCCGACGCAACCGCCGTCGCGCTGGCCGCCGCCCTCGGCGCCGCGTGCGAGATCTACTCCGACGTCGCCGGCGTGTTCAGCGCCGACCCGCGCATCGTCCCCGACGCGCGCAAGCAGGACCGCATCTCGTACGACGAGATGCTCGAGATGTCCGCCTCGGGGGCCAAGGTCCTGATGCTCCGCTCCGTGGAGCTCGCTCGGAATCACGGCGTGCGCGTGCACGCTCGCTCGACCTTCTCGGACGAGGAGGGAACCTGGATTGGAGAGGAAGGCATGGAAGAGGCGATCATCTCCGGCGTCACGCACAACGAGAAGGAGGTCGTGTTCACGCTGACCGGCATCCCCGACGTGCCCGGCGCCGCCGCGACGGTCTTCGATGCCGTCGCCAACCACGGCGTCAACGTCGACACGATCCTGCAGAACGTCGTGCACGGCGTGGCCGAGCTGTCGTTCTCCGTGCCGACCGAGGACGTCCCCGCCGCGCGCGTCGCGATCGAGGACGCCCAGGGCACCCTCGGCGAGATGCAGGTCGAGGAGGATCACAACCTCGGCAAGGTCAGTCTGATCGGTGCGGGCATGCGCTCGCATCCGGGCATCGCCGCGAAGATGTTCCGCACGCTCGCCGACCTCGACATCAACCTCCGCATGATCGCGACGTCGCCGATCAAGGTCTCGTGCATGGTGCAGAAGAGCGAGGTGCCGCGCGCGGTGCAGGCGCTCCACGCCGCCTTCGAGCTGGAGAAGGATCCGACCGAGGAAGAGGCCGTGCGTGGCTAGGGTCGCGATCCTCGGCGCGACCGGCGCCGTCGGCCGCACGATGCTGCAGGTGCTCGAGGAGCGCTCGCTGCCGATCGACGAGCTCGTGCTGCTCGCCTCCGAGCGCAGCGCCGGCTCCAAGGTCATGTTCAAGGGGCAGGAGCTGACGGTCCAGGCGGTCTCCGCCGAGGCGTTCGAGGGCATCGACGTCGCGATCTTCTCGGCCGGCGCCACGCGCTCGCGCGAGTGGGCGCCGATCGCCGTCGCCGCGGGCGCCGTCGTGGTCGACAACTCGTCGGCCTTCCGCATGCAGCCCGACGTGCCGCTGGTCGTCGCGGACGTCAACCCGCACGCTGCGCACTCGCACAGCGGGATCATCGCGAACCCGAACTGCTCCACCATGCAGCTGATGCCGATCCTCCGCCCCGTGCGCGACGCGGTCGGCCTCGAGCGCATCACGGTGGCGACGTACCAGGCCGTCTCCGGTACGGGCCAGTCCGCAATCGACGCGCTCCGCGCGGAGGCCGCCGACGTCCTCGCCGGCAACGACGAGCCCGAGGCGCGCCAGTATCCGAAGCCGATCGCGTTCGACGTCCTGCCGGTGGCGGGCTCGTTCTCCGGCGATCAGGGCTACACGGATGAGGAGCTCAAGCTCGTGCACGAGTCGCGCAAGATCCTCGAGCTGCCCGACCTCCGCGTGTCGGCGACGTGCACCCGCGTGCCCGTCATCAACGGCCACTCCGAGGCCGTCTGGCTGGAGACCCGCGAGCCGCTGTCGGCTCCCGCGTTCCGCGCGATGCTCGACGCCGAGGCCGGCATCACGGTGCTCGACGACGCCGACTCGATGACCTATCCGACGGCTCGTCAGGCAACCGGCAAGGACGGCGTCCTCGTCGGCCGCATCCGCGAGGA
>CAWUMZ010000042.1:0-11212 GCA_963923625.1 uncultured bacterium
ACCACGCTGCCCGGGAGCATCACCTTGGCCACCTACGGCGCCGGCTATGCCAACTCGTCGGGGTTCGGTGCGGTCGGCGCGGCCGACAACATGGCGATGCGCTGGATGTCGGGCGGTCCGGAGGAGTGGCACTGCGACGGCGCCGATTTCCTCCCGGATTCCGACAACGGCGGCAAGGCGTATCCGCAGACGATCACGGCGGCCCGCTCGCGGCTCGCGTGGTGCCACGACTTCTCGAACATGATGCTCCACTCCCAGCTGTCCGGCGCGTATGCCTCAGGCTGCGGCTCGCTGAACCCGTTCACCGGCTACGCGAACCCGTGCACCGGCCTGGTGCCGATGGCGGCCAATCTGCTCGACGCGAACGGCCTGGCCAAGTCCGGCATGGAGCTGACCAGCGCCTGCAGCTTCGACGGCGGGCAGAAGGTGACGCCGTCCTACGTGAAGTGCTCGGCGCTCGAGCCTTTCGGCTACATCCTGCACGCGGTCGAGGACTTCTACTCGCACAGCAACTACAGCGACGCGTCGGACACGAGCACGCCGTACTCGATCACCAATCCGCCGGGCTTCGGCCCGAGCGTCGCCGCGGTCTGGCCGCTGCCGCCAAATGGTCCCGTCAACACCCTTCCGGACTTCTGGGACCTCAGCGCGAACACGCTGATCGATGACATCAGCGCCAACCTCTTCGGCTTCAGCGCCACGGTGGCGACGGTCTGGGCGCCCTGGCCGATCACCGGCTGCTACCCCGACGCCAGCTGCACCGACCGCGTCACGCACACGACGATGACGAAGGACCTCTCCGGCGGCATCGACTACACGCTCGGCGCGAACGCCACGATCGGCGCACCCGGCAACCCGCGCGGCACGGTCGGCGACAACGCCCTGCGCGCGATCCGCCTCGCGATCCTCGAGGTCCGGCGCCAGTGGACGGTTGCGCAGCAGGCGCTGATGGCGAAGTACGGCACGCAGCAGGGCGCCATGATGATCTGCGCCCTCACCCGCGACAACCCGACGGTATGCAACAACTAGCGGTGCGGGTGCGATCGTGATGCGGCTCACCGCGCTGCTATTGCCGAATGGGCGACGGATCGGTAGGGTGCGCTGAATGCGCGGGCGAGATGGAGGATCGGGCATGGTCGGAGTCGAGGCAGGACATAGGATCGGCGCGCGCGTCGGCATCGCGCTGCTCGCGGCCGTGATCGCCCTGCTCGCGCTCGTCGGCACCGCCTCGGCCGCAACCATCGCCGCCGCGCCGCTCGTGCTCGTCGACGGGCCGACCGTCGCTGGCGCGGTCAAGGATGCGCAGTCGCCGGCCTATTACGCGATCGACCTCCAGCTCGCCCAGCGCGTCGAGGTGACGATCGACTCGCCGATGGCCACCGACATCACGGCTCGGCTCTTCCGTCCCGGCGTTGACGACGCCACGCTGTCGGCGACGACGCCCCGCAACGTCGTGGCGCTCGCGAAGGGCGTGAACGCGAAGACCTTCGCCGCCGACTGGCCGGGGCGGTGGATCCTCGAGGTCGCCGGTCCGACGCCCGCGCCGTACTCCGTGTCGGTCAAGGGCATCTCACCCGGTACGCCCGGCAAGGTCGCCGGTGCGACGTCGGTTTCGATGGCGAATGGCATGATCGCCGGCACGACGTACGTCAGCACGACGCTCGACCCCGAGAACCCGACCTCGACGACCGGGCGCATCGCCTGGGTCCAGGCCTCCGCCGGCGATCGCGTGACGATCCAGGCGACCTCGACGAACGGCAAGCCGCTCGTGCTCGAGGCATTCCGCCCCGACGTCACCGATGCGACGATCGAGTCCGAGACGCCGGTCGCTTCGGTCACGACGACCACCGCGGCGACGCTCGCGTTCAACGCCGATGAGGACGGCCAATGGATCGTCCGCGCCGCACCCGCCGCCGATGACAACGGCATCACCAAGCCGGCCACCTTCACCGCGCTGCTCAATGGCGTCGTGCCGCGCGACCCCGCCACGACGTGCGTCGACGACGTCACCGATATCGGCCTCGTCCGCGTGAGCGGATGCGTCACGACCGGGCGCAACTCGGTCTCGGCGACCGGGCCGATCTCGTTCAGCGGCGTCGACTTCATCCCGGCGACCAGCGCACCGATCCGCATCGATCCCAAGACGCTCGAGGTGTCGAGCACGGGCGACTTCTCCGTCGACATGCTCGGCATGCGCGTGCTGCCCGCCACGCGGTACTTCCTGTTCAAGAACTCGCGCACGCTCGACGTGCCCGACGCGACGGAGCTGTGGGGCGTGCCGATCACGGGCACGCTGAAGGCCTCCTGGTCGCTCGAGGACGGCGGCACGCTCTCGCTCGACGGCACGGCGAAGCTGCCGATGCTCGGCGTCGACGGCCGCCTCGCGGTGACCATCACCGGCGACTCCGGCATCCGCGGTCTGCACATCGGCGTCGGGGTGGAGTACCTCTACGGCATCTCGTTCACCGGCGCGCTCACCTACCGCAACGAGGTGTCGGGCGGGCAGATGATCAACGTGTGGCGGGGCGACCTGAGCATGTCGTTCGGCGTGGCGAAGCCGTCGTGGCTGACGTCGAAGGAGACCACGGGCGCGTCGACCGAGAGCGACCCGCTGGCGCCTGATACCGCGGCACCGTCGTCCGATGCCAAGGGCTCCGCGCTGCCCGCATCGCTCGTCGGCGCTGCCGGCGCGCTCGAGTTCCGCGACGGCAGGCTCGCGTTCCTGCGCGGCGCGGTCAACACGAAGATCCCGATCGGCCAGACCGGCATGTTCGTCACCCAGCTCGGCGCCGCGCTGCGCTGGGATCCGTACTTCATGATCGCCGGCAACGGCACGATCTCGCTCGGGCCCGACGTCAACGGCATCTCGGCACTGGCGATCGCCGGCCACGTGGGCTGGGCGAGCGCGGGCTCCTGCCCCGGCTCCACCCAGAGCAGCCCGAACTGGTTCGGCGGCGGCTCGGCGACGATCGCCGGCTGGTTCTCGATCGTCGCGCTCGACGCGTGCTTCCAGCAGGCCGACACGCCATACATCGTCGTCTCCGGTACGACCGGGTTCGGCGTCGCGAACGTCCTCACCGGCACGGCGCGCCTCGACGGCTACGTCTACGGCACCAAGGCGCTGATGCTCGAGGGTACCGCCGACATGAACGTGTGGGGCGTCGGCGTCGACGGCCGCGTCGTGATCTCCGATGCGGGCTATGCGGCCTGCGGCGCTGCGTACATCGACATCTTCGGCATGCGACGCCGGATGGAGGTCGGAGCGGAGGGTCGGTGGGCCGACGGCGCCGCGAAGACCGCCTTCGCCTGCCCCGACTTCGCGCCGTATCTCACGGTGCCGCTCGCGCGCTCGATGCGAACCGATGGCGTGCCGATCACCGTGCCGAAGGGCGTCGACCAGGTCGACATCGTCGTCAAGGGCGGCAGCGGCGTGGTGCCGGGCATCGACATCGTCGGACCTGACGGCACGGTCGTCGCGCAGTCGGCGTCGACGAGCGCGCCGACGCTGACGGGCGCGGTCTTCGCGCCGCGCACGAGCGACGGCGCGATGCAGATCGCACTGCCCGTCCTGACGGCCGGCACGTACCTGATCCGCGTGCAGGCGGGTGGATCGATCGCGTCCGTCGAGACGTCGCTGCCGCGTGCAACGCCCGTCGTGAAGGCCCGCATCGTGCGCTCGGGCGGCGTGCGGACGCTCCGCTACACGGCGACCGGCCTCGACGGCCGCCGGGTGCGCTTCGCCGTCACCGGTCGAGGCGTCGGGCGGTTGCTGGCCACGACCGGGAAGTCGACCGGCGCGCTGCGCATCGGCTCGACCGGCACCGTGCGCGGCGTGCGGCGCGTCACCGCCGAGATCATCGACGAGCGCGGCTTCGCGCAAGCGCCGGTTGTCGTGGCGCGCTACGTCGTCCGCGGCTGACGCGCGGCTACGGGCAGGCGGCGAGCACGCCGGCGGCGGGGTGGCCGGCCGTGATGTCGGCGATCGTCTGCCGCATCCTCGCGGCGCCGGTGTGCGCGGGGACACGATCCGTTGTGGATGCCCGGCTCCGTGCGTATAGTCCCTGAAAGCGCGGGCAAGCGCGCGTCGTCGGTGGAGGAGCTGCATGAGGGGGAAGTCGAGGATCGTCGCGGGCGTCGCGGTCTTCGTCGCGCTGCTCGTGTGCGGTACCGGGGTCGCGTCGGCCGTGCAGTCCGATCTCAAGAAGACGCTCGCCAACTGCGAGCCCGGCACGTCGCTCGGCATGTCGACGCGACCTTCCTCGGTCTGCGTTGCGCTGTCGAGCAGCGTGGCCGCCTTCTCGACCACGCCCGGCACGACCTACTCGCCGTCGATCCGCGAGGTCAGCGCCACCGCCGTCAACGGCTATCAGCGGGCGCAGGGCAACGTGAACCCGAGCTTCATCTGGTCCGACTGGTTCAGCAACACGACGAACGCGTCGGGCTACGTCGACGCCACGTGGACGGTGAAGCCGATCTGGGAGGGCCCGATCGGCCAGCAGTCGATCGCGCTGCACATCTCAGGCGATCCGGCCGGCGACACCAACGTCACGTGCGACCGCGTGTCGTACATCGTGTGCAACGTCGCGCCGTCGCGCGCGATGGTCGGGGATCGCAAGGAGCGCTACACGTTCTCCTACGTGCACCTCTCGTCGCGCCCGTTGATCGTGCGCGTCGTCAACCAGACCGGGCACCTGCTGCAGCGCACGTCGCCGTCGGTGCTCACCTCGAACCTGCTGCGCGACGACCGCATCGGCGATCCGGCGTCGATCCCGTCCTACGATCCCGCCGCCTCCGAGGCGAACGTCGGCTGGTACCAGTTCTACCGCTATGCGGTGCGCGCGAACCGCGCGGCGAGCTTCGAGACGACGTACACGCTCAAGCCGGGGACGGAGTCGAACCTGAACGGCGCGACGGTGCGCATCCTGCTCGCCCTCAAGTCCGATGGCAGCGACGACAACAGCCGCTGCATCGCGGATGACCGCTTCGCCACCTACCTCCAGTGCTCCGTCGCCGTCGCCGGTTCGGCGAGCGGCAGGGTCATCGCAACCATCTACGTGGCCCAATGACGATTCGACGCCTGCTCATCATCCTCGTCGCGCTCGCGTTCCCGGGCGCATCGGCCGCGACGGCGCTCGCCGGTCCGGAGATCGTGCCCGTGCACCTGCACGCCGATGCGGCGTGCGACGTCGCCGCCTGGTCGTACACGGCGTGCGGGCACATCACGAACGACGCGCTGCGCGTGACCGGACCGGGCACGGTCGGGCCGGCCAACCTCGCGTACGTCGCCTCGACCGGCAACGACGCCGATCTGTTCGACATCACCCAGACGATCTTCGGCGGCCAGACGCTCGGCATGCAGGCCGGACACGCCTTCGGCAATTCCAGCGTCGGCGGCTCGTTCTTCTGGGAGCTCGAGGACGGCGGGTTCACCCCGGTGGCGCTCGCCGGCATCCACATCGGCGTCGACTTCCCGAACAGCGAGCGACGCACGCTCAACGCGTGCATCCCCCAGCGATGGGTCTGGTGCGAGCGCACCGCCGAGTACGACTCGGGGCGCGACACGCAGGCCGACTTCCGCGTGTCCACGCGACCGCTGCTGATCCAGATCGTCAACAACACGCCGAATCCGATCCAGCGCGATCCGTACGGCATCGCGACGAGCGGTTTCCTCCAGCAGTACGCGGGCCTCGAGATCTACCGGCCGATCGCACCGGGCGGCAGCGCCTGGATGGGCGGGCTGCGTCGGCGCGGCGACGCGTCGTGCCCGAACGATCCGGCCACCGGCAAGGCGGAGGCCGAATGCGTGCGCACGAAGCTCGGCCACACGTCGGTCGGCGCGTACTTCCGCATCCAGCCGCAGGAGGGTGCGACGCCCGACTACGCCGGCGGGGAGCTCTCGTTCTCGGTCAAGGCGCGCACCGACGGCGCGCACACGAGTCGCTGCACGCCGATGTACCGGCCCACGCTGCCGCCGCTGACGTGCACGGTCGAGTTCGGCGGGTCGAATGACGGCGTGCTGACGGCCGTCGTCACCCTCAAGGCCGCAGGCGCGTAGGACCGAGCGCGTCGTGATCTTCGACCGCCCCGAGGGCCGCCACCATCCCGTCGCGCGCCTGCTCGCCTCGTTCCTGCTCGTGGCCACGCTCGTGCTCGCGTTCCTCGGCTATCCGCCCAAGGTCTCGGCGCAGATCGTGTGGCAGGACCCGGTCGGCCTGCCGGCGCTCGCGAGCACGGCGGCCACGGGCCGCGCCGCGCCGCAGCCGCTGACGATCGAGATCGACGGCACGTATCCCGTGGCGGCGACCACGTCGCCGACGCTCATCTGGAAGAGCGTCCCCGCTGGCGTCGCCCAGGCGACGTTCAAGGTCGTCACGCTCGCCGCGACCGCGCCGCAGGTGGTGTGGACTTCGACTGTCGCCGTCGCCGCCGACCGCATCGCTCGTGCGCGGGTTCCGGCCGGACTGCTCAAGCAGGGCCGCACGTACGCATGGGCGGCCGAGTCGGCCGCCGACAAGTCGGTCGTGCACGGTCCATTCAATCTCACGATCGACGACCAGCGCGCGGGCACCCAGCCGCTGCAGGCGTTCGCCGGCGTTGACGTCGCGCAGGGCACGGGCGAGCTGGTCTACACGTACCAGGGGCCGTCGGTGTCGACCCTCGCCGGCCCCGTCGGCTGGACGCTGGTCCACCGCCCGACCACGCCCGCCGAGCCCGGCCTGCCGGCCGGCTGGAACCTCGCGCTCTCCGGCACCACGGGCTGGGAGTCGATCCGCCTCAACGCCGACGCGTCGATGACGCTGTATTCGAACGCCGGCGGGTCGGTCACGTACACGAAGTCGGGCGGCAATCAGTGGCGCCCGCTCGTCGGCCGCTTCAACACCGCCGGCCAGACGACATCGCTTACGCAGAACGGCGATGGCACGTTCAGCGCCACCGACGGCAACCGCACCGTGACCGTGTTCTCGGCGCCCACCGCAGCCGAGGCCGGCCACCCCGTGAAGGTGTGGTCGCTCGACGCGCCGACCGTCCAGCAGGCGTGGGCCAACGGGCGCCTGCAGACGCTCACCGATCCCGTCACGTCGAACCAGATCATGTTCGCCTACGGCGGCCAGAACGAGTGCGCGACGACGGTCGACCCCGGCTTCATCGCCGCGCCGAACGGCGACCTCTGCGCCGTGATCGACTGGACCGGCGCGACCGAGATGCTCGAATACGTCCAGACCGCGGCCGGTCCCCAGATCGGCCGCATCGCCAGCGGCATCGGGCTCGGCCGGTACGCGCAGGCCGACGACATCGCCTGGGATGGCAGCGGCCGCATCAGCGAGATCCGCTCCGGGTCGGCGGCGACCGCGATCGCCTCGGGCGCTGTCACCGGGCTCGGCGCGCAGGACAAGCGCGTCGTCACGCAGGTGGCGTACGACACGCAGGGTCGCGTCGCCTCCATCACCGCACCGGAGGGGCTCATCAGCGGCAGCGCGCAGCCGGCCTGGCTCGCGAAGCGCGCGTCCGAGTCGTACACCTACGCGCCCTTCACGGTCACGGCCAACGGCGCCGTGGTGAAGCAGGTCTGGCTCGACCCGGTGTCGCTGCACCCCACGAAGCTGCGCAACGAATCGGGCAACGTCGTCACCTACGCGTACGACGCGATGGGAAACCAGACCCGCGTCGTCGACGAGACGAGCGGCACGGTGACCGAGACGAAGTACAACGCGCAGGGGCGGCCCATCGAGCAGCTCGGGCCGACGAAGGGGCCGCTCACGAGCCCGACCGCGCCGCGCACGGGCACCGCCTACGACCAGGACGAGAACGGCAAGGCCTGGCATGGACTGGCCGCCCGCTACTGGGACAACGCCGGCTTCAACGGCACGCCGACGAGTGGCACCACTGGCCCGGTGATGCCCGGCGGCACCGCACCCGTCACGGGGCTGTCGCTCAACTGGGCGTCGAATCCCACCGGCGGCACCGGCGACTGGGCCGCGCGCCTGACGGGCATCTACATCGCACCTGCCGCGGGCGAGTACACCTTCGAGAACACGACCGCGGCGAAGCTGTGGGTCAACGGCAATCTCTGCGAGGCGACCTGCAAGGTGACGCTCGCGAAGGACGCCGCGGCGTCGCTGCAGATCGACGTCGTCTCCACGGCCGGAGCGGCCGCCGGCGTCAATGCGCTGGTCACCGCGCCCGCGGCCGCGCGCGCCCCGATCCCGACCGCCCAGCTGCGGCCGAATTACGGCCTGGCGACGTCGACGAGCGTGCGTGATAACGCGAACGGCGTGGCGCAGGAGCTCGTCACCAAGAGCATCTTCGATCCTGTCACGACCCAGCTGATGGCGACCGTCGCGCCCTCCGGTGCGCGCCAGACACGCACGTACGAGCCCTTCGACCCGGCCAAGGGCCAGTGGGGACGGTCGACGAGCGTCACCGACGCTTCGGGCAAGACGACGACGTCCTCGTACTACGCCCTCAACGCGACCGCCACCGACTGCGCCGGGGCGGCGATCCAGCAGCAGGGGCAGTTCCAGTCGACGACGTCCCCGGGCGGCGAGGTCGCATCGCAGGTCGGCACGCCGAGCGGCGGCACGGTCAAGGCCGTCAGCGGCGTGACGACGGTGTGCGGGTCGAAGTCCGCCGACGGCACGGGCCTCGTTTCGACCACCACGGGCGTCGGGCCGGAAGTGTCCGTCTCGTCGAGCCAGTTCGTCAACGGCAATCCGCTCGAGGTGTCCACGACCACCACCACGCAGGGCGTGTCGGCGACAGAGCGCTCGAAGGTCGACACCAACGGCAACGTCTGGGAGAGCATCGACGCGCATGGCACGAAGACGCTGCAGCGCTGGAACCCGCTGACGGGCAAGGTCGATCAGGTCGTCGAGACGACGGCCAAGGGCGAGACGCGCACGACGGACTACACGTACGCCGCCAACGGCCAGGTCGCGACCGTCGTGGTCAACGGCCGCACGCTGCTCACGAACGAGTACGCCGCGAACGGCACGCTCGTCAAGACCACGCTCGGCAACGGGGCGGTGCAGACGTTCGAGCTCGACGCGAACAACAACAGCCGCCTGACGAAGACGGTCTTCCCCGACGGCACGATCACATCCGAATCGTCCGTGCACTCGCCGAGCGGACGCCTCCTCTCCCGCACGCTCGTCGGGCCGACCGGCACCTCGACGTTCGAGTACTTCTACAACAAGGACGGGCGCCTCGTCGACACGCGCCTGACCGGCGGGATCCCGACGAAGGCGACCGCCTGGCACAACGAGTACACGGGCCCTGACGGGCAGAACGGCAATCGCGCCAGCAAGACGTGGACGAACGCCGATGGCACGACGTCGACGACTGCCTTCACGTACGGCGCCGACAATCGCCTTCTGACGGCATCGGAGGGCCGCATCAAGGGCGACGTCGCCTATGACGCCGCGGGGCGCGCCACCAAGATCGGCGGTGTGTCGCTCGCGTACGACGCGGCCGGGCATCTGCTGTCCGCAGCGCAAGGCAACCGCACGTACACGTTCTCGGATCAGGGCTCGAAGACCACCCTGACCGAGGTGAAGGACGGCCAGACGAAGACGATCACCGCGATCTCCTCGGGTGAGAGCCTCGTGCTCGGCAGCGACGGCATGATCGACGCGCAATCGCTCGGATTGGTCCCGGGCGTCACGGTGATCCTCGACAAGACGGGCGCGCCGACGCGATGGGTGTACGACGACGCGCTCGGCAACGGCACGTGGACGTCGAAGGGCGACGCCGCGCCGACGAAGACGCATCTCTATGCCCCAGGCGGCGAGCCGATCAGCGTCGAGCGCACGAGCGCTCCGGTGTCGCCGGTCGACCTCATCGTCGACGGCCTCGGCTGGATGAGCGGCCGCGGCGCGACGACGCTGCGCCTCGCGACGCCGCTGTCGGTCATCGGTGCGCGCATCTACACGCCCGACGGCGGCCGCTGGCTGCAGCCCGATCCGGACGTCAACGGCTCGTTCAACGCGTACGAGTACGCGATCGGCGATCCGATCAACCAGGTCGACCCGGGCGGAAACGCCTCGTGGGGCTGGCTGTGGGGCGCCGTCGCCTCCGTCGTCGTCGGCGTCGCGATCGGCGCGCTCACGTTCGGTATCGGCGTCGGCGGCGTCGCGGCGTATGGCTACGCGGCCCTCGCGCTGCAGGTCGGGCTCGGCGTGGTGTCCGGCGGGGTCTCGGGCTTCGTCGGCGAGCTCGTCACGCAGGTGGTCAACAACGGGGGCTTCACGAACATCGACTGGGCCAGCGTCGGCATAGCCACCGGCATAGGCGCCGCCCTCGGCGGGCTCTCAGCGGGGATCTCGGGCGCATCGTTCAAGGTGCTCGGTCCGGGCAAGAGGCTGCGTCTGCTCAATGCCGACACGCCCCTCGACGCCAGCCAGCTGAAGAACTACTCGCGCATGGGCGGCTACAAAACGCTCCGCGCCGCGTACGTCGACGCGTTCGACGAGCAGCCGGGTCTCTTCAAGCAGATGTTCACGAAGAAGTCGTGGCACTACGGCGGAGGGAAGGGCGCTGGCAGGAGTGCGGTGTCCGCGGGCGACGACGAGGTGATGGCGCTGTTCAACGGCCTCGAGCCGAGGCTCTCCGTCCCCGCACGCACCGCCAGCGGCAACTCCATCGAGATGATCGACTCCTTCGTGACGTACAACAGCACGGCGAAGAGCGCGGTGCAGGTGCGCGCTCAGGTTCCGTCCCCGCAGGCGTCGCAGCAGATCCAGGGCAATATGTTCGGGCAGTACCAGCAGCAGGTCGCCAATCGGGCCTCGAGCGGCAGCCTCACGAACAGCACCTCCTCGCTCCAGCTCGATCCCCACGCCTCGGCGAAGTACCTCGACCAATTGCGCAAGTTGCAGAAGCAGGGCGTCGACATCGGCGGGTTTGCGGACTATCTCTCGTAGAAGCGGGTTGGCGCCGTGAATCCGCGGCACTGGGCCGCGCGCAATGGAGTTCGGGTCCTTGCAATGGAGTTGGGGTCGACGCGTCTGATGACGCTGGGGCCTTGGTCGAGTGCGGCACTGGCCGCAACCGGGCTTGGTTGGAGTGTGACTTCAACGGCGGGACCGGGATTCGAACCCGGGGCCCTGGCACTGCTGCCGGGCTGCGGTTTTCAAGACCGCCTCGTTAGGCCGCTCCGACACCCCGCCTGCGCGTGGGATTGTAGAGGGGCTGCGGTTTGCCCGACGAGTGCTGC
>CAWUMZ010000043.1:0-11207 GCA_963923625.1 uncultured bacterium
AGCAGCACGGTGACGAAGGTGCCGAGCAGCGAGCCGACGGTCGACAGCGCGTAGAGGCGCCCCGACACCCGGCCCGCCTCCTCGACGGAATGCACCGCCAGGCGGATCGCCCATGGTGCGACTGCCCCGAGCGCCGTGATCGGCACCGCGAACATGATCAGCACCGCGGCGAACGAGCTGAGCACCACGCCGGACTGCACCGACGAGAATGCGTCGGTCGCCGCCGACAGGAACGGCCGCGTGATGAACGGGAGGATCGCGATCGCGGCGGCCGCGAGCAGCACGCAGTAGCCGAGGTGGCGCGGCGTCGGCCAGCGATCGGCGATGCGACCGCCGAGCCAGTAGCCGACGGAGAGGTACAGCAGCGTCAGGCCGATCACGTTCGCCCAGACGAGCGTCGACGTGCCGAAGAACGGCGCCAGCAGCCGCGCGGCAGTCAGCTCCACGCCGAGCGAGCACAGGCCGGCGACGAACACGAGCACGTAGAGACGGAGCGCCGACACGGCCGAACCCTAGCCGCTCAGCGGGTTTTCCCGGCCTCCGATGCTTAACGCAAGCGCAACACAAACGCCAACACGCGTTCACAGCCCGGGGATACAACTTGAGCCATGGACAGCAACTGGACTCCCAACCCGGGCGACGCCCCGACTCCCGCGCACTACACCCCCTACTCGACGACGCCGCCTCCGGCTGCCGAGAACCAGAGCAGGAAGCCCCGCGGCTCGCGCCTGGTCGTCCCGGTGCTGATCGCCTCGCTGCTGTCGGCCGGCCTCGCCGCCGGCGGCACCGCCGCGATCGTCAACCACGAGGGCGGATCGACGACCACCGTTGTCCGCGAGGTGGCGCAGCCGTCGAACGACGCGAGCAGCTCGAGCGCAACCGTCAGCACGCCGACCAATGGCCAGATGAGCATCGCGCAGATGTACAAGCAGGAGGGCGCCGGCGTGGTTCGCGTCGAGCACTCCGGCGGCCTCGGCTCCGGCTTCGTGATCGACAAGGACGGCCACATCCTCACCAACGCGCACGTCGTCGACGGCGCGCAGGGTCCGATCTCGGTCTCCTTCTCGAACAACGAGAAGGTCCAGGCCAAGGTGATCGGTGTCGACAACGCCACCGACGTCGCCGTCCTCAAGGTCGACGTCCCGGCCTCGGCCCTGACCGTCATGCCGCTCGGCTCGTCGAGTGACCTGCAGGTCGGCGCCCCGGTCGTCGCGATCGGCAACCCGTTCGGCCAGGACCGCACGGTGACGAGCGGCATCATCTCCGCGATGGCCCGCCAGATCCAGGCTCCGAATGGCTTCACGATCGACGGCGCGATCCAGACGGACGCCGCCATCAACCACGGCAACTCGGGTGGTCCGCTGCTCGACATGAATGGCAAGGTCATCGGCATCAACTCGCAGATCGACACCGGCGGCACCGGCAACGGCAACGTCGGCATCGGCTTCGCGATCCCGATCAACCTCGTCAAGCAGGTCGCCTCGCAGCTGATGAACGGCGGCCAGGCTCAGCACGCCTGGCTCGGCGTCCAGCTGACCGACGTCGATCCGACCCTCGCCTCGCAGGTCAAGATCGGCTCCGACTACGGCGCCATGATCGCCAAGGTGACGAAGGGCTCGCCCGCCGACAAGGCCGGCCTGACCGGCGCCACCGGCGAGGTCACGATCAGCGGCCAGACGTACGCCATCGGCGGCGAGGTCGTCGTCGAGGCCAACGGCCAGAAGATCGAGAACGTCGCCGACCTGCAGGCCGTCGTCTCCGCCGGCAAGCCCGGTGACCAGCTCAATCTCACGGTCAAGACCAGCGATGGTCAGACCAAGCAGATCACGGTGACCCTCGGCAACCAGCCGCAGGATCCCACCGCACTCGCCGGCTGAGCAACTCCTCCGCAGCCGACGATCACCCCCGGCGGGGTCGGGCCTCTCACGAGGCCCGGCTCCGCCGGACCCGTTTGGGGAGCTAGCGCTGCTTGTCGGCGATCTGCGCGAGCAGCGCGACGACCGTGCCGATCACGGCCCACAGGACGGCGCTGGCGATCGCGGCCCCGACGCCGAGCGCGATCGAGTACGCGGTACCGCCGATCAGGCCGACGGTGAGGGCGACGGCGGCCGACAGAACGGCCATCGCGTAGGCGGCGACGGTGGCGCGCGGCGCCTGGCCGGCGGCGCGGGAGAAACGCTCGGGAATGGTGTCCATCACCCGGTATCCTACCCGTCGAACCCAGCAACGGGGTAGCGTCTCGGTGAAGGCGCCGGAACCCGTCGCTCCGCAGAACCCCCGCCATGCGCGTACTCCTCATCGTCAATCCGGTCGCCTCGCGCGTCAATTCCGCCGTCGAGCGCACCGCGCAGCGGGAGCTGGAGGAGAGCGCGACGGTCGAGGTTGCGCGCACCACCTTCCCCGGGCACGCCTCGCAGCTGGCCCGCGAGGGCGTCGCCAACGGGTTCGAGGCGATCATCGTGCTGGCGGGCGACGGCACCGCGAACGAGGTGCTCAACGGCATCGGCGCGGAGGTGCCGATCGGGCTGCTGCCCGGCGGAGGCACCAGCGTGATGCCCCGCAATCTCGGTCTGCCGCCGTCGATCCCCGCCGCCGCTCGGCGGCTCTCGGTCGCTCTGCGCGACGGCACGGAACGGCGCGTGCGGGTCGGCAGGATCAACGGGCGCCGCTTCGCGTTCAACTGCGGCGTCGGCCTCGACGCCGCAGTCGTGCGCCGTGTCGACGGCCAGGTGCGCACCGGCAAGCAGCGCCGCTCGCCCGACGTCGTCTACGCGCGCGAGCTCGCGAAGCTCGTGGCCCGCGGCCAGTACAGCCAGCCGCACATCACCCTCCACACCGGGCACATGACCGAACGCGTGGCGTACGTGATCGCCGTCAACCTCGCACCGTGGTCCTACATCGGCCCGCTCCCGCTCGACCTCGCGCCGTCGGCGACCGCCGACGGCGGCCTCGACATCGTCGCGCCGCGGCGCATGTACCGCCGCGACGTGCTCGGCTTCGCGCAGCGCCTGATCGTCGACCACCGTCACGCCCGCGGGTCCGGCGATCCGCGCATCGCGTACCTGCACGACGTCTCCGCCGTGGAGCTGCGCTGCGACTCCCCGTTCCCCGCGCAGGTCGACGGCGACGACTTCGGCGATGTGCTCGATGCGCTGATCGATGTGGACCGCGAGGGCGCCCGCTACCTGATCTGACCCGTAGGATTCCGGTATGGATATCCTCATCAGCGTCAGTCAGGGCGCCGGACTCGCCGTGGCGTGCGGACTCGCCGCCGTCCTCCCGCTCGGCGTCCTCGCGATCGCCGCGATCATCGGCTGGACCCCCGGTGCACTCGCCTTCGCGTCGGAGTCGACCTTCGCCGTCGTCGTCTGGATCGTCGGCGTGCTGGAGGCCGCGGCGCGCGCCGTGCTGCCCTTCCCGATCCGCATCGCGACCAGCGCGCTCGGTGCGGCAGTCGCCTTCGAGGTGGTAGCCGGCGACAAGCTGCCGTTCGTCGGGCTCGTCGTCGGCGCCGTGATCGGAGCCGGCACAGCGTGGATCACCACCCGCATGGTGGATCGCGCCGTCGCCGGCGGCGGCACGCGCTGGGGCGTCACCGCGATCGTCGCCGTCGCGAGCATCGTGGTCGCGGCCCTCGCGATCATCCCGATCGTCGGCCTCGTCCTCGTCGTCGTGGCGATCTGGTTCGGCATCAAGTCCCGCAAGGACGAGCAGACGAAGTACAGCGGGCTGCGCGTCCTCCGCTGATGCTGCGGCGGCTCGTCATCGCGGTGGCGTGCGCGCTGCTCCTGGCGGGCCTGCCAACCGTGGCCTCGGCGGCCCAGCCGAAGCTCTCGAGCCTGCAGGCGCAGGATCTCGCGAACACCGCCAAGGGCGTGCCGGAGGTGTTCGCCAGGAATCCGCTCGCCCAGTGGTCATGCATCTACGCGAGCGACAGCGCGTTCTGGAACTGCTCGCTCAACGCGGCCTCCGACGGGCAATCGCTCGCGATCGTGAAGATCTTCGATCCGCAGAAGCGCGTCTGGAGCATCACGATCCCGCGGAAGACGGCGCCGGCGAAGCGCCTCGACGAGAAACGCGCGACGGCGATCGCGGCGAGGGACCCGAAGGCGGCGGACTGGATCGCCCGCTACCGCGACCACGGTCTCGAAGTGCACTCGTTCGCGTCGCTCAACCTCGGCACGTGGCAGGTCAAGTGGTACTCGGGCCCCACGGAGATCGCCGAGGTCGGCGTCGCCGACTCCACGGGTCTGGTGACCTACACCCGGACGGGTCCGCAGGTCGCCTGGTCGATGGCGCGCGGCGGTCAGGGCTTCGGCCGTCTGATCAACGAGCCCTGGGCGATCGGGACGCTGCTCGTCCTCTTCACGCTCGTCATGCTCGACTGGCGCCGCCTGCGGTCGCTGCGCACCCTCGATGTCCTGGCGATCGTGTCGATCGCGGCCTCGCTCTGGTGCTTCAATCGCGGGCTGGTCTTCTGGGCGGTGCCGCTGCAGTACCCGCCGCTCGTGTACCTCCTCTTCCGCCTGCTGCTGATCGGGCTCGGGCGCATGGAGCGCCCTGCGTTCACGACGCGTCTGCCGCTGTGGCTGATGGTGATCCTGATCATCGTGCTGGCGGTCGGCCGCATCGGCTTCAACGCGTATTCGTCGAACGTCGTCGACGTCGGCTACGCCGGCGTGGTCGGCGCCGACCGCATCCTCGATGGCCGCAGCCCGTACGGGAACTTCCCGACCAAGACCCAGACGCCCTGCGGCACCCGCTACGCCGACGGCACGTACAGCGGGTACGTGCAGCCGAACGGCCACTGCGAGACGGCGATCGAGCGCGGCGACACCTACGGCCCCGCGATGTATCTGGCCTACCTCCCCGGCACCGCCGCGCTCGGCTGGACCGGGCGCTGGGACGACCTGCCGGCAGCGCACTTCACGAGCGGCCTCTTCGACCTGCTGGCGGCGATCGGCCTCGCCGTGTTCGGGTGGCAATTCGGCGGCCGCCGGCTGGCGGCCGCGATGGCGCTGTTCTGGTTGGCGGTGCCATGGACCGCGTACACCTTCATGAGCGACTCGAACGACGCGATCGTCGCGGCGTACCTGGCGTGGAGCGCTGCGCTGATCGCCCGGCCGATCGGACGCGGCGCCTTGCTGATGATGGCCGCGCTGGCCAAGTTCGCGCCGCTGATCCTGATCCCGCTGTGGCTGCGTCTGGACCGTCCGGCGCCGCGTCCGCGCGGTGAGTGGCCGTACGGGCAGCCGGCGGTCCGCCTCTCCCGCGGCCAGCGCGTATGGGCGGCGGTGCGCCCCGGGCCCGGCTCCGGCCGGACGCTGCTCGGGATGGCGCTCGTCACGATCGCGCTCGCCGCGCTCCTGGTGGCGCTCGATGGCTCAGGCGCGATTCGCACCTTCTGGGATCGCACGTTCGGCTGGCAGCTCGACCGCCCATCGCCGTTCTCGATCTGGGACTGGGGCGAGTACCCGGGCTTCCCGAACCTCGCGATCCTCCAGAAGATCCTCAAGGCGGCGCTCGTGCTCGGCGCGCTGGCGCTGTTCATCTTTCCCCGCCGGCTCGACGCGACACGGGCGATGGCGTTCGCGGGCGCGCTGATGATCGGCTTCCAGCTCGTGCTGACGCACTGGATGTACCTGTACCTGCCGTGGGTGATGGTGTTCCTCGCGATGGCGCTGCTCGCCCCGCGCGTGGGCTTCCCCCGCGAGACGGCCACCGACGCGATCGATGCGGCGCTGCCGAAGCGCGAGCGCGTGCTCGTGACGGGCGACTAGCTCAGACCGCGCGACGGACGAGCTCGATGGCCGTGGCGCGGCCGGATTCGTCGCAGTCGACGAGCACGCCCTCGAGGCGCACATCCTCCGAGGCTGGCTCGAGGCGCTGGGGCTGCTGCAGCAGGAAGCGCCGCAGCGAGAGGTCCTTGCGGGCGCCGATCACCGAGTCGTGCGGCCCCGTCATGCCGGCGTCGGTGACATAGGCCGTGCCGCCCGGCAGCACGCGCGCGTCGGAGGTCTGCACGTGCGTATGGGTGCCCAGCACGGCAGTGGCGCGGCCGTCCAAATGCCAGCCCATCGCGACCTTCTCGCTCGTCGCCTCCGCGTGCACGTCGACGACGATGATGGGCGTCTCGCGCTTCGCCTCGTCGACGAGGCGATCGACGACCGAGAACATCGATTCGGCCGGCTCCATCGTGAACGAGCCGAGCAGGTTGATGACGGCGACCTTCGCGCCACCCGCCTCGACGACCGTGAGGCCGCGCCCCGGCAGCCGGTCGAGCAGGTTGGCCGGCCGCACGACGCGCGTCGTCTCGATCAGGTACGGACCGATCTCCTTGCGCCGCCACAGGTGGTTGCCGAGCGTGAGGCAGTCCGCTCCGGCGGCGAGCAGGCGGTCGGCGAGCTTCGGCGTGAGCCCCGCGCCATCGGCCGCGTTCTCGGCGTTGACGATCGCGCAGTCGACATCGAGTTCGGCGCGCAGTGCGCGCAGCCCGTCCTCGATCGCGCGCACGCCGGGCGCGCCGTAGACGTCGGCGAGGAAGAGGATCCTCACGACGCGGCCACCGACGTCGCCGGCCGGACCTCGAGGTGGATGCGATTGCCCCCGTCCTGGGTGTACTTCGCGAGCAGCGGATCGAGAGCGCCGGTGACGTCGACGATGCGTCCGAGCTTCGTCCAGGCCTCGGGTCGCGTCGACACCGGGGAGCCGACCGAGAGCGCCGGGTCGGACTTGATCCCCGTCGCGACCACGACCACGCCCGGGTTGGCCAGCGGCTCGATGGCGATCTGGTCGCCGTAGGTCGTGCCGTTGACGATCAGCGGCGTGATCGACAGCACCTTGCCGTCGACGGGGGCGTACGTGTCGGTGCCGATCGGGCCGCCGACGTCCACCGAGGTCGGGTCGCCGTCGATCTGGTACGACGGACCGCCCGCGTTCTCGCCCTGGAAGGACGCCACGATGCGGGAGATGAGCCCCTGATCGATCGGCTCCCCCACCGGCTCGAGCTGCAGCGCATCCGCGCCCGCCACCGGATGGAAGAGGATCGCGGTGATCCGCGACTGCTGCACCGGCACGAGCAGCACCAGCTGATCCTGTCGGGCGAGCGTCTGCGGCCGTGGTGCGCCGGAGGGCAGGATGCGCGAGACGGGTGCGATCGACGGGATCAGCCCCGCGCCGCCGAAGCTGACGAGCTGGATGCCTGCGACGACGAGCACGCCGACGGACAGCAGGATCGCGACGACGAGGCGCCCGCGGCCCACGCGCCGCACGGGCGCGGTCGGCGGCGGGAGGATGATGTCGACGCCCGACCCTGTCAGCTCGACGGTCGCGACCTCGGCCTGCTGGTCGTGCACGGCCATGCGTCCGAGTGTAGCCGTCGCGCGCTGAGCGCTACGGCACCGGCGCGGTCGTCGCGCCGTCGGTCGTCGTGGGCGCCGCCTGCGTCGACGCGGCCTGCGGCTCGGCCGGTGGTGCGGTGACCGTGACGGTCTTCGGGGGCGCCGTCGGCATGGCCAGCGTCAGGTCGGGGGCGCTGATCGTGGACACCACGCGGTTGGCGAACTGCGAGTCGAAGCGACCCCACTCCGCGGGCTTCTTCGGCGCCGTGAAGCTGACGGGCGGCGTACCGGCGAGCGCGGAATCCATGTAGATGTGCCAGATGTCGGCGGGCAGCGTGGGGCCCGAGACCGCGCCGACGCCCTCGACGCCGACCATCGGCTTCGTCTCGTCCGGGTAGCCGATCCACACGCACGTGGCGAGCGTCGGGGTGTAGCCGCAGAACCACGCGTCCGTGTGGTTGTCCGTCGTCCCGGTCTTGCCGGCCTCGGGGCGATCGTCCGACATCAGCGCGCCCGTGCCGGTGCCGTCGTGCATGTTCTCGCCGAGGATGCGCGTCACCTCCGCGGCGACGCCATCCTGCAGCACCCGTACGCCGGCCGAGTGGCCCTTCACCAGCACCTGGCCGTCGGCGTCGGTGACCGACTTGATGGCGGTCGGCTGGTGGTACACGCCGCCGTCGGCGAGCGTCGCGTAGACCGTCGCCATCTCGAGCGGCGACACGCCGTCGGCGCCGAGCGTGATCGACGGCACTGCCTCGAGCGGCGACGTGCGCACGCCGAGGCGCTTGGCCATGTCGACGATGTTGGCGGGTCCGACGTCGATCGCCAGCTGGGCGAACACCGTGTTGTCGGACGCGAGCGTCGCGTTCTCGAGCGTGATCGGACCGGCGTACTCGCCTCCGGCGGTCGCCACGTCCCACGTCGGCGAGTTCGGATCCGGCTGCCACGAGAACGGCGCGGACATGTACGTCGTCGCGCTCGGGTCGATGCCCTGCTCGATCGCCGTCGCGAGCGTGATCGTCTTGAAGGTCGAGCCCGGCTGGCGGCGCCCCTGCGAGGCGAGGTCGAACTGATCCTTGCGGAAGTAGCGCGTGGACGCCATCGCGACGATCTGCCCGGTCTTCGGCCGGATCGAGACGATCGCGGCGTCGGGATCGCCGGGCGTCTTGAGCACCTTGTGCATCGCGGCGCGCGCCTTGGCCTGCAGCTTCGGATCGAGCGTGGTCGTGATCTGCAGCCCGCCGGCACGCACCGCGGCGGAGCCGATGTCGGGATTCTTCGACAGCTCATCGGCCACGTACCGCACGAAGAACGACTCGCTGACCTTGCCGTAGACGTGCCCGTGCTTGAGGTGCAGCTTGGTGGCGTCGGCCCTTCGCTCCTGCGCCGCCGTGATCACGCCCGTCTCGCGCATGGCCTTCAGCACCTGGGCGCGGCGCTTGAGCGCGGCCTGGGGATTGTGGTACGGGTCGTACGTCGTCGGCAGCTGCGGCAGGCCGGATAGGAGCGCGGCCTGCGGCAGGGTCAGATCCTTCGCGGACTTGGCGAAGTACGTCTGCGCCGCCGCTTCGACGCCGTAGGCGTTGTTCCCGTAGAAGACCGTGTTGAGGTACGCGGTGAGGATCTCGTCCTTCGTGAAGCGGTCCTCGAGCTGGACGGCGAGGATCGCCTCGCGGAGCTTCCGGTCGAACGTGTGCTGCTTGACGATGTAGATCTGGGAGATCAGCTGCTGCGTCAGGGTCGACCCGCCCTGGACGATGTGCCCGGCCATCACGTTGGTGATCAGCGCGCGCGCGATGCCCTGGGGGTCGACGCCGCCGTGCTGGTAGAAGCGCCGGTCCTCGATCGCGACGGTGGCCTTCTTCATCCACGGCGAGATCTCCGCCGAGGTGACGGGCTGGCGGTTCTCGTCATTGGCGAGCACGCCGAGCGAGGTGCCGCGCGCGTCGAAGACCGAGCTGTTCGCGCCGATCTCACGCGCCTTGATGGCGTCGAGCGTCGGCAGATCGTGGATGTACCGTGACGCGCCGTACAGCAGCGCGCCGGCGGTGACGGCCGTGACGAGCGCGAGGACCACGAGCGTGCTGGCGAACGGCCGCTTCGGGCGTCGCTGCCGGCGCTTGCGCGGCGGTGCCGCACTAGCCACGGGACAGCGCTCCGTGCCGCGGGATGCAGGGCGTGAGGGACACGTTTCGCACGCTATCACCGGGTTTCGGGCCCGTTTCGAGGACGGCGCGCGGGGTCACCGGGGTGCTGCTCGGGGAGGTGCGAACCATGCCGGCTTCCCACTTCGGCGAGCCGGAATCCTGTCCTGCTCCCGGTAGCATGGGCGGCGTGCCGCGCCGGGCTGTCCTCGCCGCCATCTGCGTGATGGCCCTCGTCCTCGCCGGCTGCGGCGTGAAGGGCGAACCGACGGGTGCGGTGGATCCGTACCCCACGCATGCCATCGACGGCGCCGGACAGCCTGTCTCGATCGCGAGCGCGCCGACGCGCATCGTGTCGGCCGATCCAGGAGCATCGGCGATCCTCCGCGACCTCGGCCTCGGCACGGCGACGGTCGAGGCGAAGCCGACGACCGTCGGGACGCTGGCGGCCGACCCGACGACGGCGCTCGTGGTCGTGCCGCTGGCGATGGACGCCGCCGCGCTCGACCAGCTCCGCGCCGCGAGCCATGCGCCGATCTTCCGCTACGGCGCCGATCCGCTGACGGATGCGCCCACACTCGTCACCCAGCTCGGCGTCGCGGTCGGCCAGGGGCCGAAGGGTGCCGCGATCGCGCAGTCCATGGCGCGCGGCCTGACGGCGCTCGCCAGTCGACTCGACGGCGAGCCCGCCGTCCGCACGCTGATCGAGGGGCCGGGCTTCACGGGGTATGGGCCGTCCAGTCCCGTCGGACTCGATGTCGCAGCGGCGGGTGGTGAGAACGTGCTCAATGCCGACCAGCCGCTCGACATCGCCGCACTCCCCGGACTCGACATCGCCGCCTGGGTGTCCCTGCAGCCGGGCGGCAGCACGATGGCGTCGCTGCAGAAGCTGCGTGAGCTCTCGACGGTCCCGGCGATCCGCGACAGCCGCGTGCTGACGATCCCGCAGGCCGGCTACCCGATCGATGCCGCGCTCCCCACGGCGCTGCAGGCGCTGGCCGATGACCTGCGCGCGGCGCCCCTCGCCACCGGATGAGCACCCGCACCACGCCAAGCGGACTGCGGCTCTGGCTGCTGGTGGCCGCGCCGCTCGTCGTGCAGTTCGGCTTCGTCGGCATCGGGGCCGCGCTGATCGGCGCCGCCTCCTCCTCGCAGCCGGACGAGACCACGCTGACGAACCTGCCGCAGGCGATCCTGCTCGTGCTCGCGTACGTCGTCTTCGCCGTCGCGATCTGGCTCGTCGCCCGCCAACTCGGCGAGCCGCGCGACGTGCTCGCCCTACGGCGCACGCCGCTCGGGCAGGGCGCGGCGCTGGCCGTCGGCGGACTCATCGTCGGCGTCGCCGCCGCCGCGGCGCTCGATCCGATCTTCCACGGATCGTCCAGCCAGCGCATCGCCGTCGGGGATTTCAACGGCGCCGCGAGCACGATCGCCTTCGCCCTCAGCGCGGTCACCATCGTCGGCGGCGCCGCACTCACCGAGGAGCTGTACTTCCGCGGCCTCCTCTACGGCCGCCTCGACGCGCGCTTCGGCGTCGCGTCCGCCGTGGTCGGCTCGGCCGGCGTCTTCGGCCTCGCGCACTTCGAGCCGAACGCGTTCCCCGCCCTGTTCGCGCTCGGCCTCGTGCTCGGTCTGGTGCGCATGCGCTCGTCGTCGATCTGGCCCGGGGTCGCGATCCATGCGGCGAACAACGTCATCGCGATCGCGGGGCTCCTGCTGGCGA
>CAWUMZ010000044.1:0-11135 GCA_963923625.1 uncultured bacterium
TGGCGCGGAACGTCGCCTCGCCGATGGCGAAGCGGTGGCCGATCAGCGGCTCGAGTTCGATGCCGCGGGTGATGACGTTGCGCCGGCACGTCGACGCGTCGATCTCCGCGCCATTCCTCTGCGCCTGCGCGAGCGATTCCTCGCTGACGAGCGTCAGTGCCTGCCCGTTGCGGCCCGGCGTCGAGAACGTGCCGTTGCCGATGGCGTAGCGGTCGCCCTCGAGCCCGACGCCGGCGAGGGCGCGGCAGGCCTCGTGCGAGACGGTCGCCTCGGTGGCGGACGGCGCCGTGAAGATCGCCGCCACCGTGCCACCTGCGGCGACGTCGCTGCCGTACGCGCCGGCGCCATGCGGCCGGTCGAGGTCGAGCGGTGCGATCACGAGTGCCTCGACGACGGTGCCCGCCTCGAGGATCGCCGCACCGGCGTCGTCGAGCGGGCCCGACGGCACGCCGAACATGGCGACGGGACGTCGCGCGCCGTCGTCGCCCTCCACGATCGCGATCCAGTGGCCGGGCCACGAGAACGTCGTGGGATGCGTGACGCTGAGGATGCCGAGGTTGACGGCGGCCAGTCGCTCAGCGGCATGCGCGACCGGGCGCGCGGCATCGAGCTCGCCGACGACGACGCCGGTGATCGACTCGACGATCGTGGACAGCTGCGAGGCGGCGCGCATGGCGAAAGCGTAGACAGCCGGCTCTGCGCTACGACTTCTTGGGGCAGACCGGCAGCGGGATGTCCGCGATGCGGTCGTGCGTCAGGCGGTCCAGCGCCAGCTCCATCGCGACGGGCTTGATCGCGCCGGGCGTGTTCTCGAACGGGTGGTCGAAGAAGGCGATCACCACGAGCGCGGCCGAGGCGATGAAGAGCGGTCCGATCACGACCAGCGCGTGCCCCCACGACGGCTTACCGCGGTCGGCGTACACGAACAGCGAGCCGATCGTGATGATCGATCCGGCGACCAGGAGGAGCCAGAGGATCGGCGGCACGTTGTCGTCGGCGGCCTGCAGGATCTGCACGTGCGCGTTGAGGCGCTGCTCGTTGGCGCCCTCCCAGAGCGAGAGCCCAGGACCCGCTGCGGTGACGTGCGTTGCGAGGATGCCGTCCATGGTGTTGAGCGTCTGGCGGAGCTGCGGCAGCATGGTGACGTCGTGGTTGCGGAGCGCCGGCCACTCGAGGTCGATCGTCTGCTGCGCGTAGCAGACGAGCTGATCGCGCAGGGGGTCGCGCACCTCGGGCGCCATGAACGTCGCGGCGCGCGACATCGAGATGATCGCGTCGGCCTCCTGCGAGGCCGCCTGCTGCGCGCTCAGATACTGGGTGAAGGTGAGCGACAGCGTGAACGCGATCAAGAGCGACATCGCGCCCGCCGTGACGGCGTAGACGCTCGTCGGCGTCTTGTCCTCGCGTCCGCCGTGCGGGCTGAAGCGCGACACGAGGATGAAGATCGCCGAGCCGACGATCAGCGTCGACGCGACGATGGCGATGGCGATGGGCAGCGTCACGCGAGGAGCATATCCCGTGCACCTGCAGAGGGACGAGTACCGTTCCGGCATGCGCCTCACCGTCTTGCTCCTGCTCGCGATCGCGACCCTGGCCCTCGCCGGTACGGCGTCGGCCACCACCTACGGCCCCGCGAGTCAGGCGTACGCCATCACGGCGACCGCCACGGCCGACGGCCGGATGACGGGCTCGGAGACGCTCTCCTTCGTCAACGCTGAGGCCGCCCCGGTCAGCACGGTGTGGGTGCGCCTGTGGGCGAACATCGGCGGGTGCGCGCACCGTCGCATCACGATCTCCGCGCTGACCGGCGGCACGGTCGCGACGACGAGCCATGGCTGCACGGCGATCCAGGTGCAGCTGGATTCCCCGGTGCAGCCGCAGGCAACGGGCACGCTCGCGCTGCGCTTCGCGATCGCGCTCCCCCATGCCAACGCGCGCCTCGGCACGGCGAACGGCTCCTCGTACTACGGCAATGCGCTGCCGGTGCTCGCGACCACCGTCGACGGGGTGCCGCTGCTGACGCCGCCGAACGGTCTCGGCGACCCGTTCGCAGCGCAGACGGCGACGTGGACGATCGACCTCACCTGGCCCGCCGGCCTCGCGGCCGCGACCGGCGGCGCGCCGACCAGCGCGTCGGCGCCCTCCGGCAAGCGCCGGGCGGTGTTCTCGTCGCCCGCTGCCCGCGACGTGACGATCGCGATCGGCCCGTGGCGCGAGCGCACCGCCAGCGTCGCCGGCACGCGCATCCGCGTGCTGGCGCCGAACGGCGTCAAGACGGACGGCCTGCTGAGCGCCACGCGCTCGTCGTACTCCCGCATGACGCAGCGCTACGGCGCGACCGGCCAGAGCACCCTCGACGTCGTCATCACGCCGGGCCTCGAGTCGTACGGCATGGAGTACTCAGGCCTGGTGCTGACCGAGCCGTCGAAGGAGACGCTCGTGCACGAGGTCGCGCACGAGTGGTTCTCGGAGCTCGTCGGCAACAACGGCTTCGCCGAGCCGTGGCTCGATGAGGGCAACACGACGTACGCGCAGCTGCGCGACCTCGGCCGCCTCGGCGACTGCGACGTCAGCCGCCCCTTCGCCGGGTACGGCACGGCGCGCCTGACGTGGTCGCTCGCGCAGTTCGCGCAGCACACCGACTGGTACGACGCGGTCTACGACGGCGCGGCGTGCGCGCTGGTGAAGCTCGACCGCGATTGGGGCGCCGGCGCCGTCGACGGCATCCAGCGCGCGTGGGTCGCACGCTACCGCGCCGGCTTCACCACGACGGCCGACTACATCGCGCTGCTGCGCGAGCGCGCGCCTGCCGGCTACGACGTCGACGCGTTCCTGCGCTACGCGCGCCTCACGCCGTAGCGCGTCAGCTGCTCGCGGGATCGAGCGCGTCGGCGATCTGCGCCAGCGCCTCGAGGTGCCCGTCGACCGACTCGAGCCCCTGCCCCATCGTGTCGACCGAGACGTGGCTCGCCCCCGCGTCGCGCCACTCGCCGGCCATGTGCTGCAGCTCGTCGCGCGAGAGCTGTGGCGTCCAGTCGATGCGGCCCTCCATCTGGATGGCGGCCGGATCGCGTCCGACCTCCTCGGCCGAGCGCGCGATGATCTCGAGCGCGGTCGTGAGGGCCGGGCCGGGCTTCACCGAGGATGGGAACCAGCCGTCGGCGAGGCGCCCCATGCGGCGGTACGCCGGCGGCGAGTAGCCGCCGAACCAGACGGGGATCGGCCGCTGGATCGGCAGCGGCGCAATGCCGGCGCCGGTGATGCGATCGAAGTCGCCCTCGAACGTGACGGAGCGCTCCGTCCACAGCCGGCGCAGCAGCGGCACCTGCTCGTCGAGCCGCTTGCCGCGCTTGCGGAACTCCTGGCCGAGCGCCTCGTACTCGACCTCGTTCCAGCCGACGGCGACGCCGAGGCGGAACCGCCCCTCCGTCAGCAGATCGACCTCCGCCGCCTGCTTGGCGACGAGCGCGGTCTGGCGCTGCGGCAGGATGATGATCGACGTCACCAGCTCGAGCTTGGTCAGCGCTGCGAGGTAGCCGAACAGGACGAACGGCTCGTGGAACGTGTCATCGACGTCGTACCACTCGTTCCAGCCCTCGTGCACGGCGGGGTCCGCCCCGACGACGTGGTCGTACGCGAGCAGGTGCTTGAACCCGAGCCGCTCCGCACCGAGCGCGTAGGAGCGGATGCCGGCGAGACCGCTGCCGATCTCGGTCTGGGGGAAGACGACGCCGATACGCATGGAAATGACCTATGCCTCTGAGTGGAGTACGCGGGTGATGATGGGATGTGGATCGCGGAGGGCGTGGTTACGCGACCTGCACCCGCACCGTTGCCGTCAGGTGCCCGGTGCCGCTACCGCTGAAGGCGATGCTGCAGGTGAAGCGCGCGCCGCTCGGGGCGAAGACGGGTGTGCACTTGCCGGTGTGGGTGCCGTCGGCGTTTGCACGGACGTTGATCAGCACGGAGTCGCCGTTGAAGCGCGGGTCGGTCTCGGAGCGCTGGAACTTGTAGACGGCGGCGTAGGCCGAATCCTTCACGACGCTGCGCAGGCTCCCGACGGTGCCGGAGCCGCCGGCGGTGATGCGGGCGGCGCTGTCGATTGCGGGGTTCCAGAGCGCGTTCGACCAGTACGGGCCGTCCATGCGCTTGAGGTCTTGCGGCATGCCGTTGAGGATGCGCACTTCGAAGGGCCGCGACGTGACGGTGTACTCGTGCTTAGAGTCACGGCCCCACTCAAGCTGGGGGCCCATCGTGCAGTCGAGGTACGACGAGATGATGCACCCCTCGGGCCACGCGCCACTCGACAGGCGGAAGCCGATCAGCGCCTGGAAGTTCTGCGCTCCGGCGGTCTGGCGGAACGAGTAGATGACGGCGCCGTCGGCGCCGACGCGGAAGCCGGTCAGGGCCGCGCCGCGGCCGCCGGCGGGGATCGAGCGCTGCACGACGAAGGTGCCGCGGGTCTGCTGGGCGGCGGCGACGACGAGCGGTTGCTGCTTGACGAGCCGTCCGGGTGCCGACCACGTCTGGATCTCGTTGTTGATCTCGGCGCAGGCGGTGTAGTTGCTGTCGGTCGCGTCGCACTCGTAGGTGGTGCGGTAGTCGATGGCGGCGAACGCGGGAGCAGCAGTCGCGAGGAGCGCGAGCAGCGCGCTGATGAGGACGAGGCGGCGCACGTCAGACCCCCACCACGACGACTGCCTCGAGGATGCCGTCGGCGAGTCCGAGGACGGTCACCGAGCATTCGATGTTGGTGCTGGTGCCGGTCGGCGCGGTACAGGAGGTGGCGTCGGTCGTGCCGTCCTTGGCGATGTTGATGTTGATGCCGATCTCCTGTCCCGTCAGCGCCGTCGCGTCCGCTCCGTTGGCGAAGGCGTAGGTGATCGAGGCGGTGTCGATCGCCGAGGCGTTGCGGTAGAAGTGGTAGTAGCCCACGCCGGTGCGCCCGTCGGTGCCGGCGGGAATGGTCTCGGGATCGGCGACCTGCTCGTCACGGCGGACGTTGTTGAGGGCGAGCTCGGTGGAGCGCACGAGCGGCTGGTCGGTCATGTTGAGGACCTTGACGACGAGCGGGCGCGTCTCGATGCTCGCGAGGCCCTCGACCATCATCAGCGTCTGGTACCAGGAGTAGTCGCGGTTCTTCATCCAGACTGCGGGCGTCGTGCAGACGAGGTACGTGACGGCGTTGCAGGTGAGCGAGTAGCGGCTGTCGTGGTTCTCGCCCATGAAGTCGTCGTGGTAGGCGACGACGCGCACTGACGCATCGTTGAGTGCGTTGTTGGTCGCCGCGTAGGTGACGTAGCCATAGGCGCCGTACTCCTGGGATCCGATCGAGGCGAAGAAGTTCCACGCCGAGGCGTTGTAGGCGAGCGTTGATGTGGCCGATCGGGCATAGTCCTCGCCCTTGACCAGCGCGACGGCACCGGTGCGCTTAACCTCGCCTTCGGTGAGCACGCCGGGATGGGCGCCGAACACGAGCGCGCGATTGGTGACGTACGCGCAGACGGTGGTGATGTACGAGCCGCCCGGATGTCCGGGGCACTGCTCGATCGGCGATGCCTGCGCGGCGGTCGAGCCGGTGAGCGCAGCGCCCGCGGCGAGGGCGACGCCGAGGAGACGGAGGTGACGGGAGATCGTGTGAAGGTGTGTGCGCATGGCGTATGGGCTACTTGTCCAGAATTCCTCGGATGAACTTCTGCAGATCACCGGAGTACTGGTCACCGAGAACCTGCTTGGAGGCTCCGTTGAACTTTCGCAGGTTCTCGAGCTGGGCCTTGCCGAACTCGTTGTACGCCTTGTAGTTGATCTCGCCGCTGCCCGTCAGCTGGCGCAGGCTGTCGCGGTAGCTCTGGCTCGGGTTGCCGAGCGACTTGCTGAGGCTCGTTGCGGTCTGCTGCGACTGGTTCTGGGCGATGACGCCGCCGGCGAGGGTGCGCTGCTGCGTCGAGCTGAGGCCCATCAGGGCGTCGTCGCCGCCGCCCTTGAGGAAGCCCATGATGGCGTCGTCGGGGGTCGCGAAGGACTTCTCGACCCACTTGCCTTGCGAGTTCTGCACCTTCTGGACCGCTCCCTTCGCCCTGCCCGCCAGGCGCGTGCGCTGCGACGTGCCGGTGAACATGCCACGCAGCCGCGAGGCCGGGACGAGGCCGGAGCCTTCGGGGATGGTGTCGACGACTTTCGTCTGCCAGGCCTTGTTGTAGGCAGCCATGCGCGAGGCCGTCTTGAGCTCGGCCGGCGTATTCGCGGCGAAGGCGCGGAGCTGCTTGCCGGGGACGGCGATCTTGGCGACGTATGCCGATGCGGCGGTTGAGGCGCCGCCGAGGGCTGCGCCGATGCCGGCGGCGATGCCGACGCTGGCCCAATTGATCTGGCCGAATTGGCCGCCGTTGTCGACGAGCTGGGTGACGGTCTCGCCGACGGCGCCGGCGATTGCACCGGTCACGACGCCCATGGCGATCTGCGCGGCGAGCGCGGCGTAGCCGTAGCCGAGCACGGCGCCGGTGCCGAGGCCGAACGTGAGGGTGCCGATCATGATGCCGACGACGGTCGCGGCGACGGCGCCGGCGATCCAACCCCATGGCGTGTTGCCGGTCGGGTCGATCTGGTTGATCGGGTCGCCGGTGGCGTACTCGTACGCGTTCATCGAGCCGCCGACGGTCGGGTCGGGCTGGAGCCAGCGGCCGAAATCGGGGCTGTAGGTGCGCGCGCCGATGATCGTGACGGGCGTGTCGAGCCTGAGCTTGGTTGCGTTGCCGCCGTCCATCCAGCCGAGGCCGTCGCGGACGAGATCGAGCGGCGTCTTCGGATCGAACGTGCGCTCGACGCTGACGTTGCGGCCGTCGGGCGAGTAGAGGTGCGTCTTGGCGGGGCTGAGATCGCCGGTCGTCGTCCAGGCGGCGTTGCCGACGGTGTCGTCGTAGATCCAGCGGATCGGCGCGCCGTGGGCGTCGAGCATGACGTTGATGCCCTTGGCCGGCGAGACGAGCTGGCCGTCGATGCGCTTGTCGGCGCCGAGGATCAGCGATTCGCCGGTGGTGGTGGCGGTGACGGTGCGGGTCGAACCGTCGATGGTCTTCGTGTACGTGGTGGTCGCGCCGTCGCTGGAGAACGCGTACGTGCGCGTGCCGTCGGTGGCGCTGCGCAGACCGCCGGCGGCGTCGTAGACGAGGCTCGTGGCGCCGACCTTCGTGGCGCGGCCGGCGGCGTCGTACTCGACGCCCGTGGAGCCGATGCCGCTCGTCGTCGCGCTGACGGGGCGATTATCGGGGCCGTAGGCATAGTCGGTGGTGCTCTGCGCTCCGTCGGCGAGCGTCGTGGTCTGCGAGGTGCGGTTGCCGTTGGCTCCCGTAGGTCCGCTGTAGGCGCTCTGCCAGCGCGTCTCCTTGACGGGCGTGGTGCCCGACAGCTGCGTGTCGATCAGGCGGCCATCCTCGTTGTACGAGTATCGGTACGTCGCGGTGCCGGTCGGCCCGGTCAGCGTGCGCGACAGGAGCCGACCCGACGGCGAGTGCTCCATCGTCTCGACGGTGCTGGTGCCGTTCGGATAGTGCGTGGTGGTGCGCTTGGCGTTGTTGTTCTGGTCGAGCTCGAATGTCTGCACGGCGCCGTTGCCGAGCGTGGAGCGCAGCAGCGTGCCATTGGGCGCGTAGTCGTTGGTGATCAGCAGGTGCCCGTTGAACGTCACGGTCGCGATCTGGCCGCCCGCGGTGTACGTGTACTCGGTGGTTCGCGTCTCGCCGTGCGCGGTCGTCTCGGTGAAGCTGTCGAGGTTGCCGTTGATCTGGTTCCAGTGGCGGATCGTCTTCGTGCCCTCGCTGTCGACGGTCTCCCACGGATTGCCGTTGATGTCGTAGCGCGTGTACTCGACGCTCGTGGTGTCTTGCGCCTGCAGTGCCGAGCCGCTGGCGAGCGGGTCGTTGGCGACCATCGGCACCGTCGTCTGCGCGATCGTGTCGCCGAGGCCGGTCGTGGTGGTGGTGAAGCCGAGGTCGGCCTCGCGGCTGGTGCCGCACGTCGTCGCGATCCCGTCGCTCATCTTCAGCGCCGCGCCGCTCGCGGCGTGCATCTGCGTGAGCACCTGACCGGTCGGGAGCGTGATCGACTTCTGCTGGCCGTCCTGGGCGACGGCCGTGCCGCTGCAGTCGGTCGCGATCTCGCCCGGCTGGTAGTACGCCGACGAGGTCGTCTGGCCGGCGGCGTTGGTGACGCTCGTCGAGCGCCCCCACTTCAGGCTGGTGGGGTCGTAGGCCTCGTAGGTGCGGGTGATCGTCGCACCGGACGGGCTGATCGTCTTGAGCAGCTGCGTCGTGGTCGTGTCGTAGACCATCTTCGACGTGAGCATCCGCGTGCCGGCGCCGTCGTTCTCGCGCACGGCCGACGACGTCGTCAGCCCGTAGTTGGGCCGCAGCTGAGCGACGGGGATCGGAACAGGCGTGCCGCCGGGCTCGGTCACCAGCGCCTTGACGCCGGTGGTGGTCGTGCCGTCGACGCTGATGGCGTCGATCTGGATCGAGGCCTCGCTCGCGGCCGCGAGGGTCGTCGTGCACGTCGGCGCGCAGATCGCGCCGTTGATCCACAGCTTCGCGGTCGTGTCGCTGCGGAAGCTGTACGAACCGTCCTTGGGTGCCATGTACGTGCCGGTGAGTCGTGCCGACCATGCCCCGCTGCCGCCGGCCGGATTCGACGGCCAATTGAACGAGAGGCTCTGCACGGGCGTGCCGTTGATCTGAGGACCGGTGCTGCTGGTCGCGGGCGCGCCGTTGAAGCCGGCGTTCGACCAGTAGCGCGCGGCGAGGCCCTTCCAATCGCGACCCTGCTCATCCTGGTCGTACGCGGTGACGGTCTTCGGCGCCGTCGGGCTGGTGAGGGCGCCCTTGGTCGGACCGATCTGCTCGATCGGCTTGCCGGCCTTGCTGTAGACGGTCAGCGTGGTCGTGCCGCTGGTGTGGTCGACGACCTTCGTCGGGTTGCCGCTGCCGTCGTACTCGGTCGTGATGACGTTGCCGCTCTCGTCCTCCTGCTTGATGAGCTGCAACGTGACCGGGTCGAGCCAGTCGCGGCTGTCGAAGCCCGTCGGCGTCGTTGCGCCCTTCGTGCGCACGGTGAACGGCGCGTAAGAGAACGTCGCCGTGGAACGCTGCTCGCGCGCCGCGGGCTGGTGTGCCTCGGAGATCAGTCCGGCAGGACTGGTGAGCGAGGCGACGCGGCCGTTCGCGTCGTAGGCGACCTGGGTGAGCGCACGCGGATCCTGAGCGCTCGCGCCACCGACCTTGCCGCTTGCCACGGCGGCCGAGGCGAGCGGCTCGCGCATCTCGACGATGCGGCCGCTGTGATCCCAGCCGATATCGGTGGCCGTCGCGTACGGCCCCATGCCGAGTCCGCTGACGATGCGCCCGATCTGCGGACCCGTCGGCGTGTTGACGTACTCGAGCAGGATCAGGTTGCCGGTCCAGTCGAGCGTGCCGCAGAGCATGCCGGCCGGTGCCTTGATGAAGCCCGGATCCACGTCCTCCGCGCAGCCCTGGTCGCCGCTGTACAGGAACACGAGCTGGTTCTGGGTGACCGGGTCGGTCAGGTCGGAGAGCCTGCCGTCGACCCAGTGCTGCTGCATGGCCGGCGTGTCCATCGCCCAGACGCTGACGGGATGCCCGTCGGCGTTCAGCGTCGGCTTCGAGAACACCGTCACGGCGCGGTTGCCATCGGTGGTCGAGAACGTGCCGTCGGAGTTCTGGCTCAGCAACGTCGTCTCGCCGGCCGAGTTGTACCGGCCCACCTGCGGCTGCCATTGGTTGTCGCCCTGCTTGACGTAGGTGACGCTGACGCCGGTGCTGGTGCCGAGCGTGACGGTGCCGTCGGCGTTCAGGCGGATCGCGTCCCACCCGGTCGAGCCGGACACGACGAGCTTCCAGCCGGCGGGCAGGCCCTTCTGCGGCGTGTTCGCCGAGCGGTGGATGAGCGTCCAGCCGGCGCCGCCGCCGAGCGTGCTCAGCTGCGCGCCCTGATACGTGTAGATCGCATCGCCCGTTCCCTTGGCGATCGCGAAGCGACCGGCGTCGAAGATCGGCTGGCTGCCGGAGCGCTCGAGGTCGATCGTCAGCGAGAACGGCCCGTGCTTCTGCGCCGCGTTCGTCGTGGACTGCGCGGCCCACGCGTACGTGTGGCCCTGCGCGACGATGTTCGCCGGAACGGTGGCACGTGCCGTGCGGTCGGCGCCGACGGCGACCGTGCGGCTCCACAGTTCCTTTGGGTTCGTCGCCGCGAGGCTCGTGATCACGAACTGCACCTGTCCGACGCCGGCCGGCACGTCTGCCCACTCGAGCGTAGGCGTCGTCGTCGCCGCAACGGGATACGACCCGTCGATCGTGATCGCGAGCGGCGTCGGCGCCGTGCGCCCCGTAGCGTCGGTGCCGTTGAGGGCCGGTAGACCAGTCGCGTCCTGGATCTCCACGGTCTGCGCAGTCACCTTGGGCGGGTAGCCGAGGAACGCGAGGGTGAGCGTTGCAGCGATGAGCAGCAGCGCGTTGAGGCGAATGATCGGGTGGTGACGCAGACTCGTGTACATGGTGCGGTTAGCTGTTCGGCCTGATTGCGTCGGCGGTGATGACGCCGTCGTTGGCGCCAACGTGCGAGAGCAGTCCGAGCGCGAGCGCGGGCAGCGGGCGACGCGAAGCGCGGAGCCTCGACCCGACATCGATCCGACGAACTCCCCGCACGCTCTCCCCCTTCCCGACCTCGTTGGCGAGGCCGACGACCGTCCTGTTCTGAACGACCGGGCAGAGCCTACCAGCCGCTCTCGCTATCGCACAACACGCGCGCCACGGAGTGTGGCTCAGCGCACACAGCGCCCGCGCGCTACGCCTCGCGCATCGTCGCCGTGATCAGCACCGCGCCGGCCTGGGCGAAGTTAGCGAGGTCGGCGACGGCGTGCGGATTGCGGCAAGTCCCCGCCCCGTACGCGAGCCGGACATCGAACTCCGCGAGCGCTGCGTGACGACCTGCGCCATTGCTGTAAGAGACGGGCACTGAACGGTCGCCACATCAATGCGAGGCTGCCGACACAGCCACACATGGAGGTACCTGAAGTATGCTTCTCGATATGCGACCGGACACGACGATCAAGGTCACGCGGGAGCTCC
>CAWUMZ010000045.1:0-10959 GCA_963923625.1 uncultured bacterium
GCCAGCTCGGCCGCCGGTGTGCCCGACGTGCACTCGACGCGCGCGCGGAAGGCGACCTTGACGCCCTCGGCCACGGGCAGCCGCTGGATCGCCTCGGCGACGGAGAGGGCGGCAGCCTCCTCGCCGAGTTCCGCGAGGAGATCGCGCACGGCACCGCGGCCGGTGACCAGAGCGGCGTCCGAGATCGGCGGCCCGCCGAGCGGACGCCGATCGTGGTAGCTCATGCCGGCGCGCACGAGCGGCAGGGCGAAGCGCTCGCACTGGCCGCGCAGCACCGCGTGGTCGTCCTCGACCCACTCGGCACCGCGCTCGATGATCGCGCCGTTGGTCGCGCGGTCGCTCCAGACTCGCCCGCCGACGCGTTCGCGCGCCTCGAGCACCGTCACATCCCAGCCGGCGGCGACCAGCGCGTCGGCGGCCATCAGACCGGCAAGACCGGCTCCCACGATGACGACGCTGCGCTCCTCCACGGCGTCACGGTACCCTGAGCCCGTGTCCGAGGCCAAGCCGCAGATCGACGTCGACGCCTTCGTCGCGGTCGACATGCGCGTCGGCCGTGTCCTCGAGGTGCGACCGTTCCCCGAGGCGCGCAAGCCGGCCTGGCAGTTGCACGTGGACTTCGGTCCCGAGCTCGGCACCCGGTGGACGAGCGCGCAGGTGACGAACTACGCCGCCGACGAGCTCGTCGGACGGCGCGTCGTCGGCGCCGTTAATCTCGGCACCCGTCGCATCGCCGGATTCGTCAGTGAGTTCCTCCTGCTCGGCGCCGTGCAGCCGGACGGCACCGTGGTGCTGCTCGACGTCGACGAGACGGCCGACCTCGGCGCGCCGATCGCCTAGCGGCGCAGCAGGTAGACGGCGCCCGCGGCGAGGAGGTTGGGCGAGCGCTCGGCGAGCGCGCCCTCCCGGCGTCCGCCCTCGTCGAGCAGGATGCGTGACTCGACGGTGAGGCCCTCGGCGTGCGTGAGCGCCTCGAAGTCCTTGATCGAGCAGAGACGGATATTCGGCGTCTCGTACCAGCTGTACGGGAGCAGCGGGGAGACCGGCATGCGTCCGCTGGCGGCGAGCTGCGTGCGCAGGCGCCAGTGGGCGAAGTTCGGGAAGGAGACGATGCTCTTGCGGCCGACGCGGCTCATCTCGCGCAGCACGAGTTCGGGGTGATGGACCGCCTGGAGCGTGAGCGACATGATCACGATGTCGAACGAGTCGTCCTCGAGATCGTCCAGGCCCTTGTCGATGTCGTCCTGCAGCACGGGCACGCCGCGCTCGAGGCACGCGAGCACGCCCTCATCGGAGATCTCGACGCCGAGCCCGTCCGCGCCGCGCCGGATCAGTTCCTCGAGCAGCGTGCCGTCGCCGCAGCCGAGGTCGAGCACGCGCGCGCCGGCCGGCACCAGCGATGCGATGACGTCGTGGTCTGCGCGCATCAGGCGGACTCCGCCAGGGCGTGGTCGAGGTAGGCGGCGACGGTCCGGTGGTACTCGGGCACGTCGAGCAGGAATGAGTCGTGGCCATGCGGCGAGGGGATCTCGCGGAAGGTGACGGGCACGCGGTTGGCCGCGAGCGTGCGGACGATGCCCCGCGAGTGCGAGGTGTCGAAGCGCCAGTCGGTGTCGAACGACAGCACGAGGAACCGCGTCCTGGTCTCCGCCAGGCGTGCGCGCACCTGTGCGGCGTCGGCGAACGGGTCGAAGTAGTCCATCACGCGCGTGAGGTACAGGTACGAGTTCGCGTCGAAGCGGTCGAGGAACGCCTTGCCCTGGTACTGCAGGTACGACTCGACCTGGAAGTCGACGCCGAGGCCGAAGCGCGGCTCGTCGCGGTCCTGGATGCGGCGCCCGAACTTCTGGCGCATCGACTCCTCGGACACATAGGTGATGTGGGCCATCATGCGCGCGACCGAGAGGCCGTGATCGGGGCCCTTGCCGGTCGCGTAGTAATCGCCGCCGGCGAAGTCCGGGTCGTTCATGATCGCCGCGCGCGCCACGGCGCTGAAGGCGATGTTCTGGGCCGACAGGCGGCTCGTCGCGCACACCACGATCGCGTTGTCGAGCTCGTTGGGATGGTCGAGGGTCCACTGCAGCACCTGCATGCCTCCGAGCGAGCCGCCGATCGCGGCGAGGACGCGCTGCACGCCGAGGTGCTGCAGCAGCCTGCGGTGCACCTTGACGAGGTCGGAGACCGTGAAGAGCGGGAAGCGCAGGCCGTACGGCTGCCCGGTCGCGGGATCGACCGACGATGGGCCGGTCGTGCCCTGGCAACCGCCCAGCAGGTTCGACGAGATCACGAACAGCCGATCCGTGTCGACGGGCTTGCCCGGGCCGATCAGCGTGTCCCACCAGCCGGGGCGGTCGGGGTCGCCATGGTGGCCGGCGGCGTGGGCGTCGCCCGTCAGGGCATGGCAGATCACGACGACGTTGCGGTCGTCGGCTGCGCGTTCCCCGTAGGTCTCGTACGCCACCTCGACGGGAGCGAGCGTCTCTCCCGAGTCGAGTACGAGCGGGTCGTCCTCCGTGAAGAGGACGACCCGCCGCGTCTCGACGAGTCCGAGGGAGCGCCGTGTGTCGTCGGTCGCTCCCATCGGGCTACTTGCTCTGCGCCAGCGCCTGGTCGATATCGGCGATCAGGTCATCCACGTTCTCGATGCCGACGGACAGGCGGACCATGTCCGGCTTGACGCCGGCCGTCTCCAGCTCGGCGTCGTTCAGCTGCGAGTGCGTCGTCGATGCGTTGTGGATCGCGAGCGAGCGCGCGTCGCCGATGTTGGCGAGGTGCGTGAACAGCTCGAGGGCCTCGATGAACTTGCGTCCACCGTCGCGGCCGCTCTTGACGCCGAACGACACGATGCCGCCGTAGCCCTTGCCCGTGTTGAGGATGCGCTTGGCGACCTCGTGGTAGTCATCGCCTTCGAGGCCCGGGTAGTACACCCAGCTGACGTCGGGGTGCGACTCGAGGTGCTTCGCGATCGCGAGCGCGTTCTGCGACTGCCGCTCGACGCGGAGCGCCATCGTCTCGAGGCCCTGGAGGATCAGGAAGGCGTTGAACGGCGACAGCGCCGCGCCCGTGTTGCGGAGCATCACCGTGCGGATGCGGCCGATGTACGCCGCCGGTCCGAGGGCATCCGACCAGACGACGCCGTGGTACGACGGGTCGGGCTTCGTCAGGCCGGGGAAGCGGTCGCTGTTGGCAACCCAGTCGAACTTGCCGGAGTCGACGATGACGCCGGCGATCGTGGTGCCGTGGCCGCCCATGTACTTGGTGGCCGAGTGCACGGCGATGTCGGCGCCGTGCTCGAAGATCTGGGTGAGGATCGGCGTGCCGATCGTGTTGTCGACGATCAGGGGGAGGCCCTGCGCGTGCGCGGCGTCCGCCCAGGCCTTGATGTCGACGACGTTGAGGCGCGGGTTGCCGATCGTCTCGGCGAAGACCAGCTTGGTGTTCTCGTCGACGAGCTCGGCGACCTTCTCCGGCTGGTTCGGGTCGACGAAGCGGACCTCGATGCCGTACTGCGGCAGCGTGTGGGCGAACAGGTTGTAGGTGCCGCCGTACAGCGTCGAGACGCTGATGATGTTGTCGCCTGCCTTGGCGATGTTCATCACCGAATACGTGACCGCCGCCTGACCCGAGGCGATCGCGCAGGCCGCGATGCCGCCCTCGAGCGCTGCGACGCGCTGCTCCATCACGTCCCAGGTCGGGTTCATGATGCGCGTGTAGATGTTGCCGGGCACGGCCAGCGCGAACAGGTCGGCCGCGTGCTGGGCGTCGTTGAACTCGTAGCTCGTCGTCTGGTAGATCGGCACCGCGACGGACTTCGTGGTCGGGTCGGGGCTCTGCCCGGCGTGGAGTACCAGGGTCTCCGGCTTGAGGTTCGTCATCGTCTGCTCCTTTTGCCTATCGGCGTCGCGTCCCGGTGAGGGGGGTCCGGGCCTTCGGGGGCGGACCGGCGGCGCCGAGGTGCGTCCTCGACGACGGCTTGCCATCTTCCGCTCGCCCGTCCGGGACTTGGCCGGGTCTGCGCTGGATGAAGCACCTGGCGGGCTATCGCCCCGGTTGCTGTCGCGTCGTCGGGCCAGATCCCTCGGCGACTCGTGATGGGTTGCTGCTGCAGATTAGCAATTGGCGGAGATGCGTCAAGGCGGCGCGCGGCCGTGACCGACCGTCCGCGCGAAATCGTCGTGTGACGTACGATCCAGCGAGTGCGCCCGCTGCGGGCGCGTTTCACGACTCCATTTGCAGAGGTGAAGGGCATGTCCGAGCAGGGCACCATGCGCGTCAAGAGCGGTCTGGCGGAGATGCTGAAGGGCGGCGTCATCATGGACGTCGTCAACGCCGAGCAGGCCAAGATCGCCGAGGACGCAGGTGCCTGCGCCGTGATGGCGCTCGAGCGCGTGCCTGCCGACATCCGCGCCGACGGCGGCGTTGCCCGCATGTCGGACCCCGAGATGATCATCGGCATCCAGGAGGCCGTCTCGATCCCCGTCATGGCGAAGGTGCGCATCGGGCACTTCGTCGAGGCGCAGGTCATCGAGAGCCTCGAGGTCGACTACATCGACGAGTCCGAGGTGCTGACGCCCGCCGACGAGGCGCACCACATCGACAAGTGGAAGTTCACGATCCCGTTCGTCTGCGGCGCGACCAACCTCGGCGAGGCGCTGCGTCGCATCGGAGAGGGCGCGGCGATGATCCGCTCGAAGGGCGAGGCCGGAACCGGCGACGTCGTCGAGGCGGTGCGCCACATCCGCTCGATCACCGGCGAGATCCGCCAGCTCCAGGCGATGGATCCCGACGAGCTGTACGCCCGCGCCAAGGAGCTCCAGGCACCGCTGCCGCTCGTGCAGGAGACCGCCCGCCTGGGTCGCCTCCCCGTCGTCCTGTTCACCGCCGGCGGCGTCGCGACGCCCGCCGACGCGGCGCTGATGATGCAGCTCGGCTCCGACGGCGTGTTCGTCGGCTCCGGCATCTTCAAGAGCGGGGACCCCGCTGCGCGCGCCCGTGCCGTCGTCGAGGCGACGACGCACTTCCGCGACGCCAAGAAGATCGCGGAGGTCTCGAAGGGGCTCGGCGAGGCGATGGTGGGTCGCAGCGCGAAGTCGATCCCCGAGAACGAGCTGCTCGCCGGGCGTGGCTGGTAGCACGCCGCGCGTCGGCGTCCTCGCGCTGCAGGGAGCATTCCGGGAGCACGTCCAGTCGCTGCGGCGCCTCGGCGCCGACGCGGTCGAGGTACGCACGCCTGCGGAGCTGGAGGGGCTCGACGGCATCGTGTTGCCCGGCGGCGAGTCGACGACGATGGACCTCCTGCTCGGCTCGTCCGGGCTGCGCGAGCCGCTCGCCGCGGCCGTGAGCGCCGGCACGCCGGTGTTCGGCACCTGCGCCGGCCTGATCCTGCTCGCGCGCGACATCGAGGACGGGGTGGAGGGACAGCGGACGCTAGAGGCGCTCGACGTCACCGCCCTGCGCAACGGCTACGGCCGCCAGGTGCGGTCCTTCGAGGGCGCGGTGGCGCTCGCCGGGGCCGACGAGCCGATGACCGGCGTGTTCATCCGTGCGCCCCGCATCACGCGGGTCGGCGCCGATGTGGAGGTGATCGCGACGCTCGGCGACGAGCCCGTCGCGGTGCGCAGCGGGTCTATCATGGCGGCGACGTTCCATCCGGAGCTGACCGACGATGATCGCCTGCACGAGGTGTTCCTCGCAGGCGTCACGAATTCGAGCGGGGAGTAGGCATGTCCGGCCATTCCAAGTGGTCCACCATCAAGCACAAGAAGGCGGCGACCGACAAGAAGCGCGGCGCGATGTTCTCCAAGCTCGCGCGCGCGATCATGGTCGCCGCCAAGGAGGGCGGCCCGGATCCCGACGGCAATGCCGCGCTCGCGAACGCGATCGCCAAGGCCAAGTCGTACTCGCTGCCCAAGGACAACATCGAGCGTGCGATCGCCAAGGGCGCCGGTGGCGGTGAGGGGGAGAACTACGAGACGGTCACGTACGAGGGCTTCGGCCCCGGCGGCGCGGCCTTCGTCGTCGAGGCCCTGACCGACAATCGGAACCGCACTGCCGCGAACGTGCGCAGCATCTTCACCAAGGCCGGCTCGGCGCTCGGCGCTCCGGGCAGCGTCGCCTGGAAGTTCGATCGCAAGGGCGTGATCATCGTCGAGGGCGTGACCGATGAGGACGAGCTCGTGCTCGCCGCGGCCGATGCCGGAGCAGACGACGCCGAGGGCGAGGAGGGCACGTACCGCGTCACGTGCGAGCCGACCGAGCTGGCCGCGGTGCGCGACGCGCTCGAGGGAGCCGGCTACGCGCTCGCCAGCGCCGAGCTGACGCTGCTGCCCAAGCAGCCCGCCGAGATCGACGAGGACGGCGCGCGCAAGGTCCTCAAGATGGTCGATGCGCTCGAGGAGGACGATGACGTGCAGGACGTCGTCTTCGACGTCGAGATCCCCGAAGCGGTTCTCGCCGAGCAGTAGTGGCCGCGACGCCGATCATCCTGGACTGCGATCCGGGGATCGACGACGCCATCGCGATCCTGCTCGCGCTCGCGAGTCCCGAGGTCGAGCTGCTCGCCGTCACCACGGTCGTCGGCAATACGTCGCTCGCGAACGCCACGCGCAACGCCCTCGACGTGCTGGCCTGGGCCGGGCGACCCGACATCCCGGTCGCGACGGGCGCGGCGATCGCCATCGGACCGCCGAATGACATCCCGTGGAACGACGCGATCGGCGTGCACGGCGAGACGGGCCTGGATGGCGCCGAGCTGCCGCGCGCCGCGACGATGACGGTCGCTGAACCTGCCGTTGAGCTGATCGCCCGCACGGTGCTCGCGCGACCCGGCGAGATCACGCTCGTCGCCACCGGGCCACTGACGAACGTGGCGCACCTGCTCGAGCAGCACCCGGCGGTCGGGCCGGCCCTGCGCGACCTCGTGATCATGGGCGGGTCGCTCGCCGGCGGCAACATGTCGGAGTACGCCGAGTTCAACATCTGGTGCGATGCCGACGCGGCGCAGCAGGTGCTCGCCGCCGGGCTGGATCCCATCCTGGTCGGGTTGGACGTGACGCGGCGCGCCACGTTGAGCGAGGCCGACGTCTACGACCTCGAGGCGCTCCCCTCGCTCGGGGCCGGGATCCACGGGATGCTGCGGTTCTACCTCGAGAAGCACCGTGAGTGGCATGGCAACAACCACGTGCAGCAGCACGACTCCCTCGCGCTGTCGTGGGTGATCGATCCCACGCTGCTCGTGATCGAGCCGCGGACGCTCGACGTCGACGCCACCGACGGTCCGGCGCGGGGCGAGACGTTCGTCGATGCGGAGTCCGGAGCGACGCCGAACGTCCGCTGGGCGGCCGACCTCCACGCGGCGCGCTTCCGCGACCTCCTGCTCGAGCGACTGACGTCGCTGGCGAATTCGCTCTAGACGCTCGGGAAGGCGTCGCCGCCCTGCCATGGCGCGGACGGGTACTCCGCCTTGTCGCCGCGGTGCTCGCCGATCGTGAGGATGCGCAGGTCCTGATCGCCGTCGTTGACGAACTGGTGCGGCCGCTCCGGCCCCTCGCGCTTGGCGAAGAAGTCGCCCGGGCCGACGCGGAAGCGCTCGTCACCGACCATCAGGATCCCGCTGCCGCTGAGGACCAGGAAGCACTCCTCCTCCTCGTGGTGCCAGTGGAACTTGGTCGAGCGCTCGCCGGGACGCACGAGGTCGACGTTGACCCCGATGCGGCGCAGTCCGGAGTGCTCGCCGAGCCGCGTGGAGAGACCGAACGTCTCACCACCCGGCTCGTACTCGTTCTCCCCGGTGGGCGCCTCCTCGGCGCGCACCAGCCAGGTCGGGCGATGGTCGTCGCGCGTGATCAGTCGCTCGGCTGCGCGTCCGCCGATGTCGGAGACCGCCCATTCGCCGGCCGGGAGCGTGCGGGTCTCGACCCAGCGCGATGCGGGCAGGTCGGCAGCCACCTCGACGCACACGGCCTCCCACTCGCCCTCGAGGTCGACGAGCAGGAATGGCGCGGTGCCACCGGTCACGCGCAGGAGCTCCTCCTGCGCCGTCTCGACATCCGGCCACCAGCGGGGATGGCGCTCGATGAAGGCGATGTGGCGGGTGCTGCGCTCGGCCATGCGCCGAATCGTACGGGAGTCGGCGGGGTGAGAGGCGACCGGAGCCGCTCGTAGACTGCGGGCATGGTGATCCTCGGGGTCGACCCCGGCACCGCGTCCACCGGTTTCGGTGTGGTGACCGCGGAAGGGAGCCGGCTCAGGTCGGTCGACTTCGGCTGCGTCCACACCGACGCGCACACGCCGCTGGAGGAGCGCCTCGCCGCGATCGCCCGGGCGATCGATGCGCTGATCGACGAGCACGCGCCGCAGGCGCTGGCCGTGGAGGGCGTCTACGTCGGCGGGAACCCGCGCAACGCGCTCAACATCGGACAGGCGCGCGGCGCGGTGCTCGCCACGGCGGGGCTCCGGCACGTCGAGGTCGCCGAATACACCGTCGCCGAGATCAAGACCGCGGTCTGCGGTTTCGGTCGGGCGGAGAAGGCGCAGGTGCAGAAGATGGTCGGTGCCGTCCTCGGACTGCCGAAGCCGCCGACACCCGACCACGCGGCCGATGCCCTGGCTGCCGCGATCTGCTACGCGTCGCAGAGCCCACTCGCCGCATCGCTGCGCAAGGCCGGAGTGCGCGCATGATCGCGCACGTCAGCGGCACCGTCACCGGGCGTGAGGGCGACATCCTCGTCGTCGACGTCAACGGCGTCGGGTACGAGGTGACGGCCACGCTGTCGGCGCTGTCCCGCAGCGAGCCGGGCACGACGGTGACCGTGCCGACCTATCTGCACGTGCGCGAGGACGCGATGCAGCTGTTCGGCTTCGCCTCCGAGGCCGAGCGGCGCATCTTCCGCCTGCTCCTCAACGTCAATGGCATCGGACCCAAGCTCGCGCTCGCGATCGTGTCGGCGCAGGAGCCCGAGCGCATCGAGAGCGCCGTCCTGCTCGGGGACGTCGCGCTGCTGTCGAGCGTGAGCGGCGTCGGCAAGAAGACGGCGGAGCGCATCTGCCTGGACCTGAAGGACAAGATCGCAGGAGCCGGCGCCGCGGTCGCGGGTGGCGCCGTCGCCGTCGACACCGCGGATCCCCACCGCGAGGCGCGCGATGGCCTGGTCGCGCTCGGCTACTCCGTGATCGACGCCGAGGCGGCGCTGCAGGGCGCCGAGGGCTCGGCCGAGGACCGCATCAAGGCCGGGCTCGCGCAGCTGGGCGGTGGTCGCGGATGAGCGACGACGCGCGCATCATCGCCGGCGAGGAGGAGCCGGAGGATCGCGAGGTCGATGGTTCCCTGCGTCCGCAGCGGCTCGGCGATTTCGTCGGGCAGGAGCACGCAGTGCGACAGCTGGAGACGTTCGTGGCCGCTGCGCGCGGACGCGGCGAGGCGTGCGACCACGTGCTGCTCGCCGGGCCGCCTGGACTGGGCAAGACCAGTCTCGCGTTCATCGTCGCGATCGAGATGGAGAGCCGGATCCACACGATCTCGGGTCCGGCGCTCGAGCGCAAGGGCGACATCGCCTCGATCCTCACCGCCCTCGAGCCCAACGACGTCCTCTTCGTCGATGAGGTGCATCGCCTGCCGCGCGCCATCGAGGAGCTCCTGTACCCGGCGATGGAAGACGGCGCGATCGACATCGTGATCGGCCAGGGGCCCGGAGCGCGCACGCTGCGCCTCGATCTCGCGCCGTTCACGCTCGTCGGTGCGACGACGCGTGCTGGCCTGCTGACCACGCCGATGCGCGATCGCTTCGGCATCTCGCTGCGGCTCGAGTACTACACGCCGGACGAGCTGATGCGCATCATCGAGCGCTCGGCGGGGATCCTGTCGCTCGCCATCGACGCCGACGCGGCCGCCGAGATCGCGCGGCGCTCGCGCGGTACGCCGCGCGTCGCGAATCGCATCCTGCGCCGCGTGCGCGATGTCGCGCAGGTGCGCGGCTGGCAGGCCGTCGACCGCGAGGGCGCCCTCGAGGCGCTCGAGCTGCTCGGCGTCGACGAGGACGGCCTCGATCGCGCAGACCGGGAGTACCTGCGGGCGATCGCCGAGCGCTTCAATGGCGGTCCAGTGGGGCTCGGCACGATCGCGGTCGCGATCGGCGAGGACGAGGGCACGCTGGAGGAGGTCTACGAGCCGTACCTGATCCAGCAGGGCCTGATCCAGCGGACGCCGCGCGGTCGTGTGCTCACGCCGCGCGGACGCGAGCTGACCGGACTCCCGAACGATTCCGGCATGCCGTCGCTGCTCGACTGAAGCGGCGATACCGTGCGCCTGTGCGCCTCGACGATCTCGACTACGACCTGCCGCCCGAACTGATCGCGCAGACGCCGGTCGAGCCGCGCGACGCGAGCCGATTGCTGGTCGTGGATCGCGCCGCCGGCACCCTCGAGGACGCGCTCTTCAGCGATCTGCCGCGCCTGCTGCGCGCTGATGACGTGGTCGTGCTCAACTCGACCCGCGTGCGCTCGGCGCGGCTCGCGCTGCGGCGAGCAACCGGCGGGGCCGCTGAGGTGCTGCTGCTCGAGCCGCACGGCGACGTGTGGAAGGCGCTCGTGCGGCCGGCGCGGAAGCTGCGGCCCGGGGCGCGTCTCGCCGGCGACGGGATCGAGGCGGAGATCGTCGAGGTCGGCGATGCGGGCGAGGCGATCGTGCGCCTGCACGCCGACGGCTCGATCGACGCGGCCATCGAGCGGGCCGGCGTGATGCCGCTGCCGCCGTACATCCGCGAGCAGACTGACGACCCCGAGCGGTACCAGACCATCTACTCCCGTTCGGTCGGCTCTGCGGCGGCGCCGACGGCCGGGCTGCACTTCACGCCGGGCCTGCTCGCCGCGGTGCGCGCGACGTGCGAGGTCGTGGAGGTCGATCTGCAGGTCGGGCTCGACACGTTCCGCCCGGTCGTCGCCGAGACGCTCGAGGGGCATGAG